>JAVHPG010000131.1:0-2336 GCA_036170455.1 Elusimicrobiales bacterium | reverse complement strand
TTAGAGCACAGCCCTGATAAGACTGGGGTCAGTGGTTCGAATCCACTTGGGCCCACCATTATTAGGGGCTGTAGCTCAGCTGGGAGAGCACTTGCTTTGCAAGCAAGGGGTCAGGAGTCCGATCCTCCTCAGCTCCACCAATTCGTAAGTTAAGCGCTCATTAAATTTGTTTGGCGATTCGTTCGTCAATCTATGTTCTTTGACAATTATATATCAAGTAACAAGGTCGATTTGGCGCACAGTACCTTTGGTGCTGGCGCACAATCCCAAGCTTCGTAAGAGGCAAGGGATTGATCTTGTAAGGTAAAAACTACAATATAAACCGAGAGAATCAAAATTTTGGTCAAGCTACAAAGAGTCTATGCACGGATGACTTGGTTAGGTGAGGCGATGAAGGACGGGGTAAGCACCGATATGCCTCGGGTAGCCGCAAACAGGCTTTGATCCGAGGAATTCCGAATGGGGCAACCCATCGCAGGTTATACTGCGATATTTCCCCGCCGAATAAAATAGGCGGGGAAAAGCGATACCAGGAGAACTGAAACATCTAAGTAACCTGAGGAAAAGAAATCACCGAGATTCCCCTAGTAGTGGCGAGCGAAGAGGGAAGAGTCTAAACCGTACTTTTCGCAAGAAAAGTACGGGGTTGCGGGACCTCGATGTGGGATTGTCTTAGGATAGCAGAAGTATCCGGAAAGATACGCCAGAGAGAGTGAAAGCCTCGTAAGCGAAATTCTAAAGGCACCCTAGAGGTATCCCAAGTAACACGGGACACGGGAAATCCTGTGTGAATCTGGGCCGACCACGGTCTAAGACTAAAAACTACACCTAAACCGATAGTGCACAAGTACCGTGAGGGAAAGTTGAAAAGAACGCTGGTGAAGCGAGTGAAATAGAACCTAAAATCATAGACTTACAAGCGGTGGTAGGGCTATGCTATCTGCGCAAGCGGATAGAATGCCTGGCCGCGTACCTTTTGCATAATGGTCCGACGAGTTACTGTGCGGTGCAAGCTTAACCCCGTTGTGAAAGCAGCGGGGGCAGGCGTAGCGAAAGCGAGTCCTAATTGGGCGACCATAGTACCGTATAGTAGACCCGAAGCTGAGTGATCTATCCATGGCCAGCGCGAAGCTTTCCGAAAGGAGAGTGGAGGTGCGAACCCGTCAGTGTTGAAAAACTGTGGGATGAGCTGTGGATCGGAGCGAAAGACTAAACAAACTCAGAAATTGCTGGTTCTCCCCGAAATATTTCTAGGGATAGCCTCGGATAAATTAAATAGTAGGGGTAGAGTGCTGAATGGGCTACAGGTCCATACTAGGATGCTGGGCCCAACCAAACTTCGAATACTACTATTTTTACTCCGGGAGTAAGACAATGGGGGCTAAGCTCCATTGTCAAAAGGGTAACAGCCCAGACTGTCAGCTAAGGTCCCTAAGGATAGGCTAAGTGGTAAAGGATGTGGACTCACTACAACAACCAGGATGTTGGCTCAGAGGCAGCCATCATTTAAAGAGTGCGTAACAGCTCACTGGTCGAGTGATTTCGCGCCTAAGATGAACGGGGCTTAAGCCTATTACCGAAGCTGCAGGTTTGTCCCGCCTCTGGCGGGATAAGCGGTAGGGGAGCATTGTCTAGTTGGTTGAAGCTGTACCGTTAGGAGCAGTGGACACTAGACAAGGGATTATGTCGGAATGAGTAGCGAAATTGCCTGCGAGAAACAGGCACACCGAAAGTCTAAGGTTTCCTGGGGAAGGTTAATCCGCCCAGGGTTAGTCGAGCCTAAGCTGAGGCCGTTTGGCGTAAGCGATGGATAGTCCGTTAATATTCGGACACTAGTTATGTGGCATTATGACTCTTGCGTGACGCAGGGGGCATGGAGCTGCGCAGTTTTGGATATCTGCGTTATTTCCTGAGTAATCAGGAGATGGGACCCTGAGGTTTCCGAGGGGGAAGTGAATCACTGCCGTACTGCCGAGAAAAGCGTGGAGGGGAGTTGCATAACTACTCGTACCGGAATCCGACACAGGTAGACCTCCAGAATATGGTAAGGTGCTCGAGATAACTCTCGTTAAGGAACTCGGCAAACTAGCCCCGTACGTTAGCAATAAGGGGTGCCTTGGGCTCGCGAGGGCTTCAAGGTTTCAATAAAGTGGATTGGGTGACTGTTTAGCAAAAACACAACTCTATGCAAACTCGAAAGAGGAAGTATATGGAGTGACACCTGCCCGGTGCTGGAAGGTTAAGGGGATTTGTCAGCGAGTCGTAAGATTTGCGAAGCTCAGAACCGAAGCCCCAGTAAACGGCGGCCGTAACTATAACGGTCCTAAGGTAGCGAA
>JAVHPG010000130.1:0-2348 GCA_036170455.1 Elusimicrobiales bacterium | reverse complement strand
CCTTGCTGGCCGGCCAGGGGAGGGAGTGGTCCTTCAGGATGGAGCTCCTCGGCAGGATGCCCATGAACACGCCTAGGTTGGCGGACACGAGCAGCCAGAGGAACATCTGCCAGGTCGACAGGTTGAAGCCGATATTGCGGCCGAAGACGTTCTGGATGTAGAAGAAAGCCGAGAGGATCACGACCATGAAGGCGATGCTGGACACGAGGCCGATCATGGTCTGGATGATGTTCAGCTCGACGGCGAGCTCCTGGCCCTGCATCCGCTTGCCCAGCACGAAGGCGGCCAGGAACATGCCGCCTATGGTGAGGTCCACGCTCTGCCCGAGTTTAAGCGTCACGTACGGGGTCGCGGCCGCGGCCACGGCGCATAGCAGGCCGCCAAGCAGCAGCAGTCGCCAGTTCAGTTCCTTCATGATGTCTCCTCCTGGTCTTTTCCAGCGTTATTTCAGAATTACGGTAATATGGAGCGGCGCCGCGTTCTTAAAAAAAGCTTTTCCGCCGTTCTTCTTACTTATGATACAAAAGAGTGGCCGCTCCGCTCAAAGTCCGGATCTTTACACGCGGCGGGAGGTCCTGCTAAAACCGCTGCGCCGGGAACCCGGACGTAAGCGGGCGCCTTTTCCTTAACGCGGTTTATTAAGATACCGGCTGATATAATCTTCAACGTACTGGATGCGCTCCGCGGTAGGCGGGTGGGAACGGAGGTATTTCTCGATGGTGATATCGTGCTGCTCCTTCTCCAGGGGAAGGATGCTTCTCAGGAACTTAAGGGAGCTGTCCGGCGAATAGCCGAGCCGGGCCAGGTACCGGACGGAGCAGATATCGGCCTCCAGTTCCATCTCCCTGCCGTAGCCCAGCCCGATGATCTGGTTGGTCATATTGCCGGCCTGCTTGGCCGCGGAATCTCCGAAGCCGAAAATAACAGTGCTGAGCAGCCCGTAGCCCAGCTGGGACTGCAGGGTTTCGGCGCCGTGACGCCGCGCGATATGTCCCATCTCATGCGCCAGGACCCCTGCCAGGGCCAGTTGGTCCTGCCCGATCAGCTTCAGGAGCCCCGTAGTTACGAAGATGCTGCCGTCGGGAGCGGCGAAAGCGTTCATAGTGGAGGACTCCACCATATAATACCTGTAATGGTAAGCCGGGCGCTCGGAAACGGCGGCGATCTTGCCGCCCATTTCCTCTATATACTTCTGCCAGGCCGGATCGGTATGCGCCGGCATCTGCTTCAGGAGGGACTGGGTCACCAGCTCGCCTACGCGGTTCTCTATCTTTTCCGGGACCCAGATCCCTGAGCAGCCCGAAAGCAGAAGTGCCAGCAAAGGCAAAATGAACTTTATCCGTGCCATGGATGCCACCTGTCCGGGTCTACGATATCGATAAAAAGGGAGGTCGCCATTACCAGGTGCGGGTCCGGGGCCGCGTTCACTCCGGGGGCCAGCTCCAGTTTGTAGCGGTTCCAGATCGAGAAGTCGCGCTTCAACTCGCCTATCTCGGAGTTCCCGTCGGAGATCCTGTAGTTAGTTCTGAGCAGGCCCCACAGATGCCCCAGGAACTTCCTGGCGATGGCCTTGCCTGCGGAATCTTCCTGGATGTCGAGCAAAACCTTGTCCTCATTGTCGAGCAGCTGCCAGCGCCTTCTGATCAGGACAAAGCCCGCCCGCTTCATCTTACCCAGATCTTTACCGTCATGGTCGCGGATAAGGAAATACTGGGAGAACATGCTCATGCGCTTCTCGCAGACGTCCAGGAGCAGGTTGCCGGAAGGATCGTAGACCTTAAGCTTCTTCCTGAAGAACATCGTCAGCACGGCGCCGACGAAGATCATGAGGTTGGACAGCGAAAGCAGGCGGACGATGACCAGCAGCACGAGGTCGGGAACGCTTTCCACCGCCACGCCCGCAAAGACCAGGAGCTGGACCAGCGCCTTGAGCAGGAAATAGAGGACGACGCCGCTTCCAAGCAGCAAAGCCGGGACCCGGGAGGAAACCGCGCGGTACTGCTGCCCGGCCGCGTCCTTAACGTCGAAGACTATGGGAAAAGAGAAATAACGCCTTTCAACGCGGAAAGGGAAAAGGGAACCCGGGAGAGGTTTGACGTCGGGACTGTCCGGAGCCTTGCCCGCAAGCGCCCGGTAGCCCAGGGCTGCCGCCGACACCACGATCACTATAATTAAAAGGTAAAGCGCGCCGCCGACATTCCGCTTCGGAAGCGGCGGCAGGTCCGCGGGCTCAGGCTTGGTCCCTCCGGCCGCAAAGGAGTCTCCGGCGGGGGGCGCTCCCAGCGTATCCGTGGAGGCCTCGACCGGCGTATTCTCCGGAGGCGCGGGAAGCGCCGCCGGCGCCGGCG
>JAVHPG010000129.1:0-2356 GCA_036170455.1 Elusimicrobiales bacterium | reverse complement strand
GGAGAAAAGATAAAAGGTTGAAGGTCACAGGTTGAAGGTCGAAGAGATGCGTGATTCCCAGCGTGAATCCTGCCAGTGAGCCGATGACCGCTCCCAGCGCGGAGAGTCCGCGGGCGAGTCGTCCGTGAGCGAAAATCAACGCGCCGAGCGCGCCGAAGGCGTATCCTGAAAGCGCCAGCAGGAACAAAAGCATCATTTTATTGTCCCGTCCACAACAGCGCGGCGAGCATGAGAATCAGCATGATGAAAAGGTAGGCGACATAGCCATGCAAAGAACCTGACTGCAAACGGCGCACGCGCAGGCTGACCCATTGGATGACGGTCAGCAGGGGCGTGTAAAGAAATTCTTCAAACCACGAGCGGATGTCGGCGCGGTACTCGATGGATTGCACAAAATATTTCGAGTCGGGGTGGAAGTCAATCGTCACATCTTTGGTCGGGCGATAAAGTTCCGCAAAGACGCGGCGCAGCGGCTCGGCGAACGACGTGGAGGTGTACTCCATGCGCGGAGTCTGTCCGACGCGCCCACAACCCCAGGTGTCGCTGACGCGCAGACGGCGGTTGACTCGCAGAACGGTCATCACCAGCGGCGCAAGCCCCAGCACGATTAGCAAACTGAGCGCGACCAGCGTCGGGGAAATTTGCGCGAAGCCTTCGGGCATTTGCAAAAATAGATTAATGGAAAACATCGGGGGGACGGCAGGCAGTCCGCCCAGTCCCGCGACGACGCGCCCCAAAATCGGCACGACGACGGTCGGCGTGAGTCCGAGCGTGATGCAGACGATGACCAGCATCCCCATCCCGATGCGCATCGAGAGCGGCGACTCGTGGGCGTGTTCCGCTTCGTGGGAGCGCGGGATGGCGAGGAAGGTGATGCCGAAGGCTTTGACGAATCCCGCCGCGGCGAGACCGCCCGTCAGCGCCAGCGCGCCAACCGCAATGGTCATCAGCGCCGCGACGACGGGTTGCGAAATGCTCACGCCTGGCAGAAGCGACTGGAACAAAAGCCACTCGCCGACGAATCCGTTCAGCGGCGGAAGCCCCGCAATCGCCACCGCGCCAATCAGGAAGAACAAAGCCGTCCACGGCATTTTCTTAATCAGCCCGCCCATCAAGTTCATGTCGCGGGTGTGCGTGGCGTGCAGAACCGAACCCGCGCCCATGAACATCAGTCCCTTGAAGGCGGTGTGATTCAGCGCATGATATAGCGCGGCGACAAACGCCAGCGCCGCCGCTGTCGGAAGTCCGCGCGCGCCGAAGAGAAAGCCCGCGCCGACGCCGATAAAAACGATGCCGATATTTTCCACGCTGGAATACGCCAGCAGACGTTTGATGTCGTTCTCCATCAGCGCGTACAAAATTCCCAGCAAAGCGGAAACCGCCCCAATGGTCAGGATGAGCGCGCCCCACCAAGTCGGTCCGCCGCCGAGCAAATCCAGCGCGACTCGCAAAATGCCGTAGACGCCCATCTTGATCATCACGCCCGACATCAGCGCCGAAACGTGACTGGGCGCGGCGGGATGCGCGCGCGGAAGCCAGACGTGCAGAGGCACGATGCCCGCCTTCGAGCCAAAGCCGAGAAACGCCAGCAGAAAAATCGCGTTGCGCGTCGTGACGGAGAGCGAAGCCGCGCCCGCGCGCAAATCCGTGAATCCGCCAGAGCCGCCGTTCATCAACAGGATGAACGCGCTGAGCAGGAGAACCAGCCCCGCGTGAGTCATCGCCGCGTACCAGACGCCCGCCTGCACGGCGCTTTCGTTTTTCGACTCGGTCACGACCAGAAAATAAGAAGTCAGCGACATGCCTTCCCACATCAGCAGGAAGGTCAGCGCGTTATCGGCAAAGGTCACAAGGCTCATCGTCAACAGGAAAAGATTGAGCGCCACGCCGAGCATCCGCAGGGAGGCGCTGCCGTCTTCGTAGGCTTCCGAGTAGCCGAAACCATAAATTGCGGCGGGGATTGCGCCGATGCCGATGAGAATCAGAAAGAATGCGCCGAGCGAGTCAAGCCGCAAAGCGAGTCCGCCCGCGAGCGGTAAAAGTTGCGGGATGGAGAGCGCGAACGGCGCGCCCGAAAGGAGGACACTGACGCCGAGAACGAGTCCCGCGCCCGCGCCGACTGCCGCGCCCAGCGCGACCAGACTCCGCCCGAGGCGGCTTTGCCCGCCGCCCAGGGCAGAAATCACGCCGAAGGCGTAGGCGGAGAACATGAGAAGAAAGAGAGTTTGCATAGGAAAGGATGAATTATGAAGGATGAAGGATGAAGGTCAAAAGTCAAAGGTTGATGGGTTTATGTCCCGTTGTCTACTTGTTTACCTGTGTACCTGTTTACCTGATACCTGTCTATTTCTTCGGC
>JAVHPG010000128.1:0-2360 GCA_036170455.1 Elusimicrobiales bacterium | reverse complement strand
CGGGCTTTCAGGCGCGAGATTGGCAAGCGGCCCGCAGTGCTGCCGGTGGCGGTCTTGCTCTAAGAGTCGAACCTTGCGGCCCGTGCCGCGACAAAATGTCGCACGTTCCGTGGCACGCGTCGAAAACGCGACACGGGGATCGCTGCTCCGTTCAGAATTCACCGGCGACCCTTCGTTCCGCGTTGGTTTGCCACAAAATGAGGTCTTTGCGCTGTGCTGGGGAGCCCGCCTAGCCTGGTCCGGAGTGGTGACCGGGAAAAAGCTCCCCCCAGCGATCACGGCGGAATCGGGGAGGATGAACGAGCGGAGCCGTCCGTTCGCCGAATTTCACCGCGGAGGGTGTGGGGCAACGGATGTTCAGGCGCGCCGCTGCCTGGCTCGCGCCTTCAGGATGTGGGAGGCCACCCGCAGCGAAGTCGTCTGGGCCTGCAAGACAAGTCGGTCCAAGCGGCGTGAGTTGGAGATCCACTCCTCGAACAGGGGGACGTCGTCGGAGCGGATGCGGGTCGTCACGGTCTTGCCGGCGACCTTGCGGGTCCACTGAACATAGGGGCCGTGGAGCCGGGGTCGCTTTGCTGCGCAGTGACAGGTCGGCTTGCCGCAGCGCCCAAACACCCGCGAGAGGGTGCCTCGCACGAAGAGGCCGGCCTCGGAGAGTTGGCCCTCGACCTTGGCGAGGCGTGCGCGGTCCTTGCGAAGGATGGCGGGCTCGCCCTTTCTCTTGTCGTCGCTCATTTTTCGATCCCTTTCGTCTTGAAAGTAGGTATACTGACAAGCGTACTTCACTGCGCACGGAGCTGCTCATGGCGATGCTCAAACAGGACTACCTCTTCGACTGGACAGCGCTCGATACCGCGTCCGACCTCGAGCGTCTGAAGCTCGTGCTCCAGGCTCTACCGGATGAGCCGCTGATGGAGAAGCTCGAGCGCGCACGTGGGCGCGGGCGTGACGACTACCCGGTGCGTGCGAGGTGGAATGCGATGATCGCCGGCGTCGTCTTCCAGCACCCGTCGGTCGCCTCTCGGTGCCGCGAGCTGCGCCGCAACCCCCTCGTGCGCAAGCTCTGCGGCTTTGATCCCCTGACTGGAGAGGCGGCGGTGCCGACCGACTCGGCCTTCAGTCGATTCTTCGAACTGCTCATCGGGCAGGAGAAACCGGCAAGGCGTGCGGTGTCGAGGAGAAAGACCTGCGGCGCGACAACGAGGCCGACTGGGGCGTCAAGTCCTACCGCGGCAAGCGCGCCGACGGCAGCGCATGGGAGAAGGTCAGCAAGTGGTTTGGCTTCGAGCTGCACCTGCTCGTCGACTCGCAACACGAGATGCCCCTCAACTACAAGGTGACGAAGGCCTCCGCTTCCGAGATGCCCGAGTTGCTTCTCCTCGTCGAGGACACCCAGAAGCTGCACCCGGAGATCATCGAGATTGCCGAACAGCTCGCCGCCGACAAGGGCCTCGACTCGGCGGAGAACTGCCGCGAGCTCTTTGAGCGTTACGGCATTGCCCCGATCATCGACAAGCGCAGCGACTGGAAGGACAAGGACCCGACGCGTGCCCTCGATCCGGACCGTGCCGACAACATCGTCTACGACGTGAAGGGCTTCATTTCCTGTGTCTGCCCGGAAACCGGTGAGCAGCGCGCCATGTCGCCCTGGGGATTCGAGCAGGACCGCAACACTCTCAAGTACCGCTGCCCCGCCGCCGCCGACGACTTCGACTGCAAGGGGCGGGCGCAGTGTCACAACGCCCAGACCGAGCATGGCCGCATCGTGCGCCTCAACATCAACGCCGACCGCCGCATGTTCACCCCGATCCCTCGGGACTCCGATGCGTGGGCGCGCGCCTATGATCGCCGCACCGCCTCCGAGCGGGTCAACAGTCGCATCGACAACCTCCTGGGCTTCGAGCGCCACACCATCCGTGGACAAAAGAAGATGGAGACGCGCATCGGCATCGCGCTCGTTGTCCTCCTCGCCATGGCCCTCGGTCGCATCAAGGCGGGCCAACGCGAGCAGCTGCGCTCCCTCGTTGGTCCCGTGAAACGCGCCGCGTAGTCCGCGCCGCCGGACCACCGCGCCGGTAACCGCGCGAACTCTCGCCCGGTACGCTACCCGGCTGTCCAGACGTCACGTCCCCCGCTATCCGGGCACCCCTCGACGCCCTTTCGGCCCCTCCGACGCGCCGATCAGGGCGACTTGGCGACGGGGCTCTGTCGTGAATACTATATTGCTATAATAACATCCCTCGCGGTCCGAGGCCACAGCGCAAAGACCTCACAGCGAATGCCGCTTGTGGTGGCCGCGCCGTTTCGCTAGAAGCCCGGGTCCCCAACGTTGGAGGCTCTTTTGGCAAACACGCTCCGCG
>JAVHPG010000127.1:0-2370 GCA_036170455.1 Elusimicrobiales bacterium | reverse complement strand
AGCCGCGAGGGTAAAGCTTACGACCCCGCTTTCTTTTACCATAGACACGGCGTCGCCGACCGCCAGGATAGTGGTTCCCGCCCCGGGGCTCGCCGGAATAAATTCTATCGGCTATATTTCCGGCACGGGCCTGGACAACGGGAAAAACGAGGGCGTGCAGATAGCGGTGCAGCAATGGGGCAGCCCGCAGCTGTGGCATGACGGTTCCGGGTTCAACGCCCTGCAGACGCAGCCGCGCTGGCTGGACGTTAACGGGACGAACGGTTTCCTGTCTCCCGACGCCACAAGCTGGACCTTCGCGCCGGTCGGCCTGGATATTAGCTTCACCGGCGGCATGAAATACCTTATCCTGGTGCGCTCTACCGACGTGGCCGGTAATCTGCAGACCGACCTCGCCGTCAATATTTCCTCCATGGTGATAACCGTGGACAAGGCGCCCCCCGTAACCACGGTCACCCTGCCGGCGGACGACGGCGACGGGGTAAGCGGCCGGTATACCTCCGCCAATATCGGCAAGACGCTGACCTCCTCGAGGTTCTACGGGAGCGCGGCCGATACTTTTTACGCGGCTAATAATGCCGGGGTGGAGAAGACCAAAATAAGGCTTTCCTACCTCCAGGCGGGGGACACCTATTACTGGAACGGCAGCGATTTCAGTTCCGGGACGCTTACCGGCGTTACCGCTTTCCTTGACGCTTCCGGGGCGGGAGCCTGGCTGTATCCCACGGACATCGCCTGGCCCGCCGGGGACAGGGAGTATAAATTCAAGGCCAAATCCATGGACGCCACGAGGCTTTCCAGCGCGACGGGTGAGGGCAATTGGGAGCCGTACCCTTTCATCGAAAAATCATTTATCGTCGACGATACCCCGCCGGCCGTCGGCATAGACACCCCCGCCGTCCAGGCTCTGAACTATATCGCAGGCATAGGCGGAACCGCCTCAGCGGACCTGGCCGGGCATAAATGGACCGAGATCCGCATTTCTACGACCGGCGTAGAGGGGACGAAATACTGGAACGGCTCCGGATGGACGGCGGCGGCCGGGACCTGGAATACGGCCGATTTATTGTGGTCCGCCTCCTGGTACTATACCGTGGCACCGGCCATGCTTAAAGACGACGTGATCTATACCGTGTCGGCGAGGGCGCTGGACCATGCCGGGAACTACTCCGCCGTTTATTCCACCTATGTCTTTACCTACGATATAACGCCGCCAGCCGTTTCGGTTTCCTACCCGCTCAACGCCGCCGTTTATTCGCAGGTGAGCGTCTCGACGCCCCTGGCCGGCGCGTCCAGCCAGCCGGGCCAGGTCTCGCCGGATTCGCTGGTAAGCACGGTTACCGTGCAGATAACCGACATAGCCGGCGGAACCTGCTATGACGGGGCCGGCGGCTACGGCGGCTGTCCCAGGTGGCTGGGGATTAACGGCGGAACCCTGGGCGGCTGGCAGTACAATGACGCCCTGCTTAATTTCGCCAACGACAAGCAGTACAGGGTAGAGGTCAGGTCGGAGGACTTCGCCCGGAACCGTTCATCCGTCTCCCAGCGTATTTTCGCCTACGATATAGACAAGCCGACCGCCACCGTGACCTATCCTTTGTCCGGCACTACCACGGGTTTCGCCCAGCTCTACGGCACGGCCTCGGACGAACGCTACGGCGTGAAGAACTTCGAGTCGAAACTGGGCACTTATACTATAAACGTGGCCATAAAAAGGGTGACGGCCCCGGCGGGCTGGTGGAAACAGGCCACCGTCGATTTCGGCGGTACGGACCCCGTATGGTACGAGGTTTATAACGATACCGGCTCCGGAGGATATCCGACTAATTTCAGATACACCCTGCCGGCCGCTTTGAAGGCCAGCATGGATAATGACGCCAATGAAGGCGTAACGTACAAGCTGGTCATATGGGCTTATGACCTGGCGCAGAACCGGGAATACGGCCCCAATGCCGGCCAGCCTCTCGAGGCCGATATCCCGCCCGGGGTAGGCGTAAATATTACCTACGACAAAACGCCTCCGTCGGCGAGGATAGTCGTGCCGTATGACGCCAATAAGAACGGCCTGCGCTCCCTGCCGTCCATTTCAGGCACGGCTTTCGACTCTTTGTCGAATAAAAACGTGCAGATAGCCGTGCGCAAGTACAGCCCCACGCAATTCTGGTATGACGGGACCGGCTTTAATATCACGGGAGACAATCCTAACTGGATAACGGTGAACGGGGCGAACGGCTTCCTGTCTCCCGACGCGACAAGCTGGATCTACGCGCCGGCCGGCCTGGATACCGCCTTCGCGTCGGGGTTCAACTACCTGGTGCTGGTGCGCTCCTCGGACACCGCGGGCAATATGCAGACGCAGTTCACGGTGGA
>JAVHPG010000126.1:0-2376 GCA_036170455.1 Elusimicrobiales bacterium | reverse complement strand
AATCCTCGCCAATAAGGCTAAGGCCCGACTGCGGCAGACCCTTAATGGCGCCAAGGTAACCCGGCGCGGTGAGCTGACAGGCGCGGGTCAGTACGTGACAAAATGTCACGACCTCGCTCCCTTCCTCCTGCCGTTCTTGAGAGATAACTCTGGAGACCTGCGGAAAACTGCGCGGAAGAAGTAATCCAGGGCGAAACTACCCCTAAAACAATTTGTGCAACCGCTGGTTGCACTTTTACACATGCAGGCTTAGCGGGTACTGTTGATATAGGCGCGTGAAAAAGGCTACGCAGTGCGTAGCCTTTCCAGGGACATATTTTAACTCTATCGAATTCGATAGGGTTAGTCGCGTAACCCCGTCTTTCTTTTTAATTGTGGCGAATTCGCCATAGTTAAACAAAGTTTATTTCAAGCCTTTTTCCGAATACATGGGCGATCTTTTCCAATGTTGTGTACGAGGGTTTATACCGGTCCTTCTCCATCCGGGAGACCACCTGCTGCTTGGTGTGAAGCCTTTTCGCAAGCTCCGCCTGCGTCATGTGAGCGCGCTCCCTCAGGTCCGCAATCTTGTGCGATACAAGAAGGGCTGACACACCATCCTCGTAAGACTTCCTCCTTGCGGGGGTCTTCAGGAATTCCTTCTCAAGATCCTCATGGGTATATTCTTTTTTCTTCATAATTTTGCCTCTTACCCCAAATAAGCAGTTCTGATCGCTTTCGCCCTGTCTATTTCCGCCTGGGGAACGGCGCGGGTCTTTTTCAGGAACCCATGAGTGAGCACAATATCGTGCCCGCTAAAGAAGTACAGGACCCTGGGCTCATAATGTGCGAAAGTAACGCGCAGTTCATAGATCTTATCCTGAAGATAGCTGACATACTGTGGTTTTGCAAGCGGCCCCGTAAGAGAAAGATATTTAATATGCTCCGCTACCTTGCAGCCCACCTTTTCCGGCAGGGAAAAGATAAAGTCACGGACAAAGTTCTCCCCACGACGCGAAACAAAATAGATCACCTTGTACATCCGGCTACCTCCCCGAGGGAGCTGTGTCGCCACATCTATTTTGCTGTAATCACAGTATACAGCAGAATTGTTGTATAGTCAAGCCCCCCTCTCTTACTGCATAAATAGCATAGCAGACCAACCCGACAAGGGTTGTCGGGTTGGTTTTAGATATTTTGGGGATTTTAAATGCGGAATGTGCCGAGATGAAGCAACAGACAGTGTCTGTTGAATCTTGACTGCGTCACCATTAAAGGGGTCGAATTCGACCCCTTTGGCACTGTGCTCCATATCACCGCTCCCTGGCCGCTTCATCAAGAAACGCCGCGATCTCATCCTTCCCCGGCAGTTCAAGCTGATATTTCGAGATGAACAGCTGGTTGTCTATGCCGGCCCGCGCATATTCAACAAGCGCGTGATTCTTTTTTGTGCAGAGCAGCAGGCCTACGGGCGGGTTGTCCCCTGGAGTAACCTCATTTTTCTTATACCAGTTCACGTAAGTGTTCAGCTGCCCCAGATGCTCGTGCTTGAAACTATCCGTCTTCAGCTCTATCAGCACATGGCATTTCAGGATCCTGTGGTAGAACACCAGGTCGACGAAGAAATGCTCCCCGCCGATAAGGATGCGTTTCTGCCGGGCCTCAAAGCAGAAACCACGCCCCAGCTCAAGCATGAAATCCTGAAACTTGGTAAGCAGCGCATCTTCCATGTCCGATTCCATCATCACTTCCCTGGTTTTATATCCGGCAAACTCAAAAACATACGGGTTCCGGATAATCTCCTTGGCGGTAAGCGTCTCAGCCTTGGCCTGCGTCAGGCGAGAGAGCTTCTCCTTGTCTTTAGAAAGAAGCGTGCGCTCGTAATAATGGCTTGCAATCTGCCGCTTTAACTCCCTTACCGCCCAGTTGCCACGTATACATTCTTCAATATAGAAGCTGCGTTTAGGCCCGGCATCCACGTCCATTAATTCTTCGAAATGACTATATGAGAGGTCACTGAGGAGTTTGTCAGGTGAAAAACCAGATTGTGGGTACAGTGTACCCACAATTTCGCCTGCCTGCGATTTGCCGGGAAGCATGGATTTTAATTTTTGGGACAGCGTCCCAAAAATCTCTGGAAAGGCGGTGTAAAAATTACGATATAGATAAAGCTGCCACTGTGCGCAATTAGAAACCCCCTGCCGTGTCAGCCTTGCCGATATGGCGGCGAATAGCCCTTCCCCGTATTTAGCGCGGTCCTGGCCTTTTAACTCGTATTCCTTGATGCGCCATCCGAAGATCCAGTTGCGCAGAGTCAGATTTACGTTAACGGCCTTAGCTGCCTGAAACTTTAAGTGCTCGTGAACGTGCGTCAGGCTCTGTATCAGCCCGGAGAAA
>JAVHPG010000125.1:0-2390 GCA_036170455.1 Elusimicrobiales bacterium | reverse complement strand
AACGGGAACGTGAGCACCCATTGTCGCAGGCCGACCGACGGCAGGACGTAGTCGATGAGATTCGCCGCGGTCGCGCACATGCGCCGGCCCATGCACGAGGGGCAGAAGCCTCTGCCCTTGCATGAGAATGTGCGCCGTGAGGCGCAGGAGGAACCGATGACCTAAAGCAACGTCATCCTCGCCCGGGTCGGGCCGGGTGGAGAAGGGGACCGCGAACGTCGCCGGGACTGTCCCGGCGGCCTGCAACAGCCGAGCGGTCTGAACGGCCCACGGAGGCGCGTCGCGCCCGAGGCGGGCTACCGAAGGTGCCATGGTGAAGCGAGGCGGGGCGACCCGCAGATGAAGATGGCGATGGAATCCTCTGTACGGAGCAAAGACTCGCGCATGCGAGGGACGCAGCCAGAGCTTGGTCGTGGTTTTTCAGCGACTGGGTATGCCCGGAATGGGCATGCCGCCGCCCCGCCCCGAATGGGACGGCGGTCCGTGCTGCCAGGGGTACAGCCATCCACCTACAGCACCACGGGTTCCTGCTGTGAACACGGGAACCTCGAGCCGAGCGCCGGACCCGCGAAGTCCGGCAAGCCGACAGGTCCGGTGATGTCTCGGCCGAGGGGCGGAGCCTCCGTAGTAGTCCGAGCGCGGGAAAGCCGCACACATGGCGAAGGGAGGCAGTGATGGGTACGCCTTTGAAGCCGCCGGGGAAAGCCATGTATGTGGCGCCCAGACCCGATTGGGACTGGCTCCGGAGCGAGCAACGAAAGCTGTACGCACGAAGTGAGCAGCACGTCGACTACGTCTTCCGCAAGCTGTGGGGGTTGATTACCGACCCCCGCACCCTGCGGATGGCCCTCGCGCGGGTCGCGGGCAACCGCGGCCGGCGAACGGCCGGCGTAGACGGCATCACGGTGGGACATGTGACGAAGCGGGTCGAGGGCTTCCTCGCAGCAGTGCGCGCAGAGCTGCGCTCTGGCGCATACCGGCCATCGCCGGTGCGGCGGGTCCTCATCCCGAAGATCGGAGCACCGGGGAAGTTTCGCCCCCTGGGGATTCCCACCGTGAAAGACAGGGTAGTTCAGGCAGCCGTCAAGGCCATCTTGGAGCCCATATTCGAGGCGGACTTCTATCCCGTTTCGTATGGCTTTCGACCGGGCAAGTCGGTTCATGGGGCGTTGGAGCATCTTCGGGTGCTCCTCCGCCCCAAGAGCCACAAGCAAGGCCAAGAGCCACGGCTCCCGTATCAGTGGGTCGTCGAGGGAGACATCAAGGGATGCTTCGACAACATCAGTCATCATGGCTTGATGGAGCGGGTACGCCGGAGGGTCGCCGACCCGAAGGTGAACCGCTTGGTCGTTGCGTTTCTCAAGGCTGGCGTCCTCGCGGAGGGCACGTTCCTTCGGAGCGACGCCGGCACGCCACAGGGCGGGATTCTCTCTCCGTTGCTCGCGAATATCGCCCTCAGCGTCATCGAGGAACGATACGAGCGGCACGTCTCGCAGCGCAGAGTGGCGTCTACAAGAGCCAACGCTGCGCCGCCAGAGGAACGGGCGCGCGGGGCCCGACACACGGACCGTCGTCTCGGGCGCACGGTCGTGTTTCCCATTCGATACGCCGATGACTTCCTCCTCCTCGTCGGGGCCTCGCCCGGCCCGGGCCAAGACGAACGGGCCAGGCAGGACGCGGAGAAGGAGAAGGCTGCCGTGGCGGCGCTCCTCAAGCAGCAATTGGGATTGGAGCTCTCGGAAACGAAGACGCACGTCACGAAGGTGACGGAGGTCTTCCCCTTCCTGGGGCACCGCGTCTGCGTCCGCCAAAACCGCGGCTTCACGCGGATGGCGGGCGTGACGTTGATCCCGAAGGAGCGCAGCCATCGGGTGCGCGAGCGGATCAAGCGACTCTGCCGGAGAAGTCGGACCGCGCAGAGCCTGCACGACCTGCTTCGCGACCTGAACTGGCTCTTGCGAGGTTGGAGTGCCTTCTACCGCCACGCGTGGGGAGCCAAGCGGGTCTTCTGCTCGCTCGACTACTATGCATGGTGGACCGTGTTTCGCTGGCTGCGGAAGAAGCATCCGCACGCTTCGGTGAAGGCGTTGAAGGCGCTCTATCCACCCTCGAAGGAGCCCGGCACCCGCCGGGGACAGTGGCATCATCGTGGAGTGACGCTGTTCGTCTCCGGTCTCACGAAGGTCGAGCCCTACCGTCTCGCTTGGGCCCGACCACCTCTCTTCGCGATCCATCATGGAGAGCCGGGTGCATAACGAAAGGTGCATGCCCGGTTCGGAAGGGGGCGCCCGGAAACCTACCGGCAAGAGCCGGCAAGGCGCCGGGCGCCCACCTTACGCGACCGCCATGGCGTCGCCACACGAGGAGCACTGCACGTGGACGAAGCCTCG
>JAVHPG010000124.1:0-2401 GCA_036170455.1 Elusimicrobiales bacterium | reverse complement strand
AATTTTGTCAATTCCTTCCACACCCAACGCGCCATCAGCATTTTGAACGCGCTGGTCGGCAACTGGGACGTGACCATGACCGAAGGCGGCAGCGAAGAATCCGCCACGCTCGGCGCGCCGAAACAGCCGCCCTTCCCGCGCATCTCCGCGCTGCGACTGGACGGCGTGCCGTGGAAGTATCCTGTTGTCCCGTTGAAGATTGGCGTCTTTCAGGAACTGCGCGACAACATCGTCAGCGGCGACCCGTATCAGGCGCACGGCTGGTTCATCTCGCGCCAGAATCCGATCATGTCCATCCCCGACCGCGCCAAAACGCTGGAAGCCTTCGGCAAATTGGATTTCATCGTGACGGTGGACATCCTCATGAACGACACCGCCTGGTTCTCGGATGTGATTCTGCCCGAAGCGTCGTATCTCGAACGCTACGACCCGCTCGTCCCGGTTGGCGACAAAATCTTCATCCGCCAGCCCGTCATCGAGCCGCAGGGCGAAGCCAAATCCGCACTGTGGATTTACAAGCAGTTGGGCGAGCGTCTCGGTCTCGGCGATTTCTTCCAATACAAAGATGAAGAAGATTACATCCGCCAGGAACTTGCGCCGCTCGGCGTCAGCCTGGAAGATATCAAAGCCAAAGGTTTTATCGAAGCGTCTGAAACGCCGCATCTCAACGAAGGCGCTGAGCCAAGTTGGGCAACGCCCAGCGGAAAAATCGAGTTGTTCTCCGACACGCTCGCCAAGGTCGGTTTCCCTGGCGTGCCCACCTGGGAAGAACCGCCGCAACCCGCCGAAGATCAATTCTATTTGCTGACGGGCAAGGTGGCGCAACAAACGCAGTTTGGCACGCAGAACAACCAGTTGCTTCATAAATATTCGGATGAGCCGCGCCTGTGGATGAACGCTCAGACCGCCGCCAAACTTGGTCTCGTTACCGACGATTGGGTCGAGGCTGAAAGTTCTGTCGGCAAAATTCACACCCGCCTGCTGGCGACCGAAGCCATCCGCCCCGATTGTGTGTACATGACTCCAGGCTACGGACATCTGTCAAAAGGGCTGACAACCGCCTTCGGAGTCGGAGCGAGCGACTCGGCGCTGCACGTCACCTACACCGATCCCATCAGCGGCGGACAGGCGTTGAGCCAGACCTTCGTCACGGTGAAAAAGGCTTAGAGGTAATTATGACTGAGATCAAACACAAGGCTTTTCTGTTCGACGCCACGCGCTGTATTGACTGCCGCGCCTGCATGGTGGCTTGCAGTGTGGAAAATAATATCGAGATGGACAAGACCCGCATTTGGGTCGCGGGACTCGGCATTACTGGAACATTCCCCGACCTGAAACGCGAGACGATGGTTTATCACTGTATGCACTGCGAAGAACCCGACTGCATGTCGGCGTGTCCAGTCGGCGCATACACCAAACGTGAAGATGGTCCCGTTTCCTACAATCCCGATCTTTGCATCGGCTGTCGCTATTGCATGAACGCCTGTCCGTTCGGCGTGCCGCATTTTGATTACGACAAGGGACTCATCGAGGGCGCGTTCATTGACAAGTGTACGATGTGTCCGCAGCGCATTGACGTGGGACTCGAACCCGCCTGCGTGGAAACCTGCCCAACCGACGCGCTGGAATTTGGCGAGCGCGACGAACTGCTGAAGAAGGCGCACGCCCGCATCGCCGCGCACCCTGACCGTTATGTTGACCACGTCTACGGCGAAAAAGAAAACGGCGGCACATCCTACCTGATTCTTTCGCATGTCCCGTTCAGCGAGTTGGGATTACCGACCCTGCCCGAAACGCCCGTCAACGAAGTCAGCGAAAAGGTGATGGAAATGACCATCCCGTTTGCGCTCGGCTGGGGCGCCGTCTTGACGGCGGTGACAGTCGGCGTGGCGGCTTATGATAAGAAGAAAAAAGAAAACGCAACGGCAGATGAAAAGGCGGAGGCACAAAAATGAAACTCAATCTCACCGTTCAACCACGCTTCCGCTTGAACTTTAGCCCGCTGGTTTGGGTTCTCTTAACCCTCATGGGAATCGCTTTCGTGATTGCCATGATCCGCTATGCCTATGGTATTGGTCCCATCAGCGACTTGAGTTACTCCTATCCCTGGGGTTTCTGGATCAGTTTCGACTTGTTCACAGGCGTTGCCATCAGCAGTGGCGGATTCCTCATGGCAGGCTTGGTTTACATCTTGCGTATCGAAGAATTCAAGCCCTTGCTTCGTCCCTCCGTGCTGACGGCTTTCCTCGGCTACATTTTGGTAGCAATCGCGCTGCTCGTTGACCTCGGTCATCCCGAAAGAATCTGGTACATGATGATCCACTGGAACGGCACTTCTGTTCTGCTCGAAATCGGCATCTGCGTCATGTCCTATTTGACCGTGCTGGCGATTGAGTTTGCG
>JAVHPG010000123.1:0-2403 GCA_036170455.1 Elusimicrobiales bacterium | reverse complement strand
TTAACGACGTAGAAGGCGGGCAGAGCGCTAAGGGCCCATAGAGCGTGAGGACTGAACGTCAGCCTGAAGCGTCTTAGCGCGAACAGGAACATGCTCCCGAACAGGAACAGCAAAGCCAAAAGGCCGGGCGCGCCGCGCTCGGCAGATTGGTGTACGTAGAGATTGTTCAATGTCCCGTAGATCCCCTCTTCTGGGAACGGTTCCGGGTGGAATTTCTTGAAAACTTTTTTTATATTGTCGGGGCCCACTCCAAGCAACGGATGGGTCTTGAACATTTTGTAACCCACTTTCCATAATTCCAGCCGGACAGTGATCCCGGTGTTGGGGGAGTTCGTCGCAAAGTCTCCCTGCTTGACCGACACCATGGATAATACCCGTGCTTTGATGACGGGGTTGGCGGCTGCCAGAATGCCGGCCGCTGCCAGTATCCCTATCGCGCAGACCGCCAGCTTTTTCCGGGCCGCGGGTACAAAACAGAACATGGCCAGGAGGCCGGTAAAAACTCCGAGGTATGCGCCCCTGGTCTGGCTCAGGATTATCGCCGCGAGTATCAGCGCCGAGGAGAGCGCGTAGAACAGGCGCTCTCGTTTGAAATTCTCTTTTGTAGGAAGAAGCAGGCGGCTTAGCGAAAGCATGAGGGCGATAGTCATCGCCTCCCCGTAGCGCACAGCGTTCATGAGCACTCCGGCACGCGCTATAAAAACGTCGCCGGAGAGGACCGAGTGCGTTACTTCGAGGATCCCTAACAGAGCGGATAGCGCCGCCGCTCCCGTATAGATCGCTGAAAGGCGGGGCAGCTCCTCTTTTTTAACTGTAAACAGCAGCGTGGATAAACAGACGTACTTGAGGAAGTCGGAGTTTACCTGGCCCAGGCCCTTGACCGGGTAGTAGGCCGTAAGCGCCGTAAGCAGGCAGACGCCCAGGTAGAGCATCCAGGGGATGAAGAGCGGATGGCCGGAAAGGTCCGCCTTAAGGGAGGTGAGGGAGCCGTCAGCGCGCTTCTTCCCTAAAACCAGTGCGAGCACCAGGAGCAGGGCGGCTTCCACGGCCGTTACCGAAAATATCACGGAAAAGGCGAAAAGCCACAAGCCAAAGGTTATATACCGGTCCGCCGAGGCGCTTTTAATGGATGGACCCATAAATATAATTATAGTAAAAAGCAACGGGTCTTAAGTTTTTATATCAAGTTCCGGATTAACGGGGCTTAAGTCCGGGAAATAGCAAATTTGCTACAATTATTCTGCGGTCGCTTTAATAGATTTGTTAATTGTATAGCAGGCATACACCTAAAAGGAGACTCTCAAATGGCTACTAAAATAGGAATTAACGGTTTCGGACGCATCGGCAGGCTGGTCGCGCGCGCTATTCTCGCCCGCACCGACGGCAAGCTCGAGCTGGTCGCTATCAACGACCTGACCGACTCGAAGACCAACGCCCACCTTTTGAAGTATGACTCCGTGCACGGCCGCCTGGAGAGCGAAATAAAAGCCACCGCCGACGACGAGATCTCCGTAGACGGGAAGAAAATAAAAGTTTTCAAGGAAATGGACCCCGCCGCGATCCCGTGGAGCAGCCTGGGCGTGGAGATCGTGATCGAATCCACCGGCCTGTTCACCATAAAGAAGGACGGCGTCAACAAGAAAGGCAAGGCCGTGCGCGGCGCGGAGAACCACATCACCAAGGGCGGCGCGAAGAAAGTTATCATCTCGGCCCCCGCCCAGGGCGAGGACATCACCATCGTGCTTGGAGTTAACCACGAGAAGTACGACGCGAAGAACCACCACGTGGTCTCCAACGCTTCCTGCACCACCAACTGCCTGGCGCCCTTCACCAAGGTGATCAGCGACAAGTGGGGCATAGTGAAAGGCCTGATGACCACCATCCACGCCTACACCAACGACCAGAAGATCCACGATATGGCGCATTCGGACCTGCGCCGCGCCCGCGCCGCCGCCCTGTCAATGATCCCGACCTCCACCGGCGCCGCCAAGGCTATCGCCCTGGTGATGCCCGAGCTGAAGGGGAAGCTGGACGGTTTCGCCATCCGCGTGCCGACCCCCAACGTGTCGGTAGTCGACCTTACCGTAGAGCTTGCCAAGCCCGCCACCGCCGAGGAGATCAACGCCGCGCTGAAAGCCGCCGCCGAGGGCCCGCTGAAAGGCATTATGGCCTACGTCGAGGAACCCCTGGTCAGCATCGATTTCAACCATTGCCCGCTGAGCTCCAGCGTGGACGCCTCCAACACCCGGGTCATCGGCGGCAATATGCTGAAGATCCTGAGCTGGTACGACAATGAGTGGGGCTACTCCAACCGCGTGGTGGACCTCGCCCTGCTGATGATAAAGAAAGGCCTGTAATTTACCGCCTGGGTGTCGGGGCGGCGCCGCGCGCCTCCCCCAAGGC
>JAVHPG010000122.1:0-2404 GCA_036170455.1 Elusimicrobiales bacterium | reverse complement strand
AGGCTATGTTCGGATTTGCGGCACCATCAGCGGCTAAATTCAACAGCAGTATTAATACGGCGCGAAATTTTTTAAACCCCGGCCCCGCTTTCCTCTACCCGGTTCAGTCGGTGATGACAAATTTGGAGAGTTGGTTCCCGCGTCCGCCGTTCGCTGCCGGTAAGGGCCAACAATTCAAGCCTCAGCATGCCGACCATGTGCCTGGTCTCTTTTCCGGCATAATAAAGGGCGCGGTGGCGCTTGAAGGAAAGTGTTACGGCGTCCTTGTTCAGGGCGGCATGAGAGCATTTGTTCGGGGGGGCGGAAGCGTCGGGATAGTGACCGCTGGTCAGACCGTTCTCCCTGCTGTCCCCGGAGCAGATAACGCTGCTCAGGGGATTTGTCATATGAAGGAGGCATCAACGCCCGCCGCGGGAACCTGGCAGGCGTGACCCGGAAGAGTTGCCATGGCTGTCGCGGTATTTTTTATAGTATTTTGTTCCATATGCTTATCCCGTTGGCTAAGGTTGCGTTAAATCTTTCAACGAGACCGGATTTTTTGTTGCCGCGATACCCAGGAGCGCTTGAAATGCCGCCATTGGAGAATATCTCCTGTTGAAACGAAATACAAATTCGTTCAAGTATGTTTGCAGATATTTAGGGTCTACCCCATGATGAGTGCCATTAAGCCAGATTTTTAAATTCCCAAAAGCATGGTTAATATGCAGTACCATCGCCTTGGTTCCTGGCGCATGCAGATAGCCTTCCATCGCGGTTCTGGAATATCCCTGCCAGCCGTCCGTGCTGATTATCGCCCCCGCTTGAACATTGTTAACCATGAATTGCCTGATAGATTTGGAGTCTGCTCGTTCTGTGATTGCCAGGCGAAGTCTGCCAGATTTCTCTCTGGCACGACCCCTACTATCCCTGTATTCTTCTACTTCCACGGCACCAAAGACCAGCGTGTTGGCTTCTTCCTTACTAACAGTCTGCTGAAAAACCCCGGTTTTGTTTTTTAAAAACTCGCCTCGGTCAAATTGGTAAAATCTCTATGGTGACGATATCCATATAGATAACGACGGAGGCCGGCGATATGATGGGCGAGAACGACAACCAGGGGATAGTGTTCCACACGGTGCAGATAGAAGATCTTGTTCCCGCCGACCATCCGCTGCGGCGCATCCGCAAGATGGTGAACTCCGAGCGCATCCGCGAGTTGTGCGCACCGCTGTACTGCGCGAACAACGGCCGCCCGAGCATTCCGCCGGAGCAGTTGTTCCTGGCGATGTTGGGCGGTTACCTGATGGGCGTAAGGTCAGACCGGAAGCTGATAATGGAGTTGCAGTGCAACATGGCGTTCCGGTGGTTCGTGGGGCTTGATATCAGTTCCAAGATTTGGGACGCCACAACGTTTTCCAAGAACCGGGAGCACCGCTTCGACAAGTTGGATATCATGGAGCGGCTGTTCGACGACACGGTGAAGACGGCGATGAAAGAAGGCCTGGTGAGCACGCACTGGTCGGTGGACGGAACGCTGGTGCGTGCGGACGCGAGCCACAAAAGTTTTGTACCGATAGAAGTGCTTCAGAAGCCGGAGGAATACCGCAAGACGATAAGCAGGCGCAAGGCGGAGAAGAAAGAAGCCGGCCGGGACGACGACAGGGGCAACCCGAGCGTAGATTTTAAAGGCGAGAAGCGCAGCAACGCGACGCACCGCTCGACCACGGATCCGGATGCGCGGATAGCGACGAAGTCCGGGAAAGAAACGGCGGTTCCGGCCTACACGGTAAACGGGGTGATGGAGAACCGCAACCGGATCCTGGTGGGAATAGGCGTGGAGACTTTCCGGGGACCACTTTCCGAGCGAGATGGGGCGTTAAATCTGCTGGACCGGGCGCGAAAGCGGTTGAAACTGAAGCCTCAAAGCCTCGGGGCGGACAAGGGATACTTTGAAGGCAAGTTCATCGGTGGATTATTGGGCAGAAAAGTTGAGCCGCACATAGCGGCGCAGGAGCGCGGACACGGCGGGGAATATATGCGAGTGCGGATGAGGCAGCGGAGTGGGTTTTACAAACTGAGCCAGCGGGCGAGAAAAAAGATAGAAGAACTTTGGGGCGAAGCGAAAGAAGAACACGGGTTCAGGCGGTTCTGCCGGCGGACGCTAGAAAACGTAAGGCAGGAAGCGCTGATGATGGGCTGGTTGCTGAATCTTAAGCGGTTGAGCGCCATTCACGCGCACGCCGCCGGGTGAAAAGCGGGGCAGCGGGGGCAGTCCGCCCGAAAACGGGCGGAGGCCAAAGCCGGTATAGGTCTATTTTTACGTGAAATCAGGTCGGATTTGTTAAAAAGGATGGCTTTTTCAGCAGACTGTTAATACTGCTGTTGAATTTAGCCGCTGATGGTGCCGCAAATCCGAACATAGCCT
>JAVHPG010000121.1:0-11918 GCA_036170455.1 Elusimicrobiales bacterium | reverse complement strand
CACAGATAAAGATAAGGATCTCCCGAAATGAGGCGTTTCGGAAAGCCGTGGTAAGACCGCCGTCCCTTTACGGAGTTTGCGGCGGGAGGGGCAAATGTTATATTCTTTATATTAAGGAGTTGGGGGTGGCTTTATAAATGGGTCCGTCTTTTTTCGCTTTAGTAAATATAACCGCGGGTGAAGTAAAGCCTTCGGAATTCAACAGGAGAACCAACATAATGAGAAAAACAGTACTGTTCGCGCTGCCCCTGGTGGCGCTTATGCTCGCAGTGGCCTGCAAGAAGCAGGAAGCCGTGGAGACCCCCGCACCCGCCGCGACAGAGCAGGTCGCCGGCACCGCCGCTGAAGCGGCTCCCGCCGCCGTGGCCGGCACCGCCGCTGAAGCGGCTCCCGCCGCCGCCCCGGTAAAAGCCGCGGAAAATAAAGGTAAGTAATTACTTTTTTTCCGGAAGAGCCGGCGTTCGCCAAAAGCGGGCGCCGGTTTTGTTTTGAGCGGGGAAAATAATAGAATTTGACGGAACCGGCGCGGGATTTCGCATGGCTGAAATATGAAAAAACTTTCTTTGATATCGGTGCTGGCCGCCCTCGCCGGCTGCGGAAATTATTTCTCGGTAAGGGTCCCTTACCAGGTTCCTGACATGCCGGGAGCGGCGGCCGCCGGCCCCGCCCTTTCCGCGCTTTATGTGACGGTAAAAACGGCCCCCGCTCCGGAGGAGAACGCGCTGGGCGCCCTGGCGGCCGCCCTTGCGAACAAGTCCGGGCCTGATTTCAAGCCAGCGGACCTGGCCAGGCGCGCCGCCCGCGCCCTTACCCGCCACGGCTCCGGGGTCTGCGCCTGGCGCGTGGATAAGTCCGGCGCCGCCGACGCTTTCATCCCGCTGATAAAGCCGGCCGGCCTCCTGGTCCTGACCGCCGGCAGGCCCTCGGTCTCGTCGAAGAAAGAGGAGCGCGCGTCGGTGTACTATGACAAGAAAAAACAAAAGCAGACCGTGAAGAGCAAGGTCTGGGTTTACTCGGCCTCGATGTATGCCGGGATAAAGCTTTATTCCTGGCCCGGCGCGGAGCTGCTGGATTCCTGGTCCGATACTTTTTCATATTCCGAGGACCGCCCGGACGATTCCAGGGACGCGGGCGACTGGTACGCCGGCGGGGAAGAAAAACTTTTCGGCGCCGTAACCGCCAGGCTGGTGGCGCGCTACGAGGGCCGCCCCGTGGACCGCTTCAGGCCCGTGTTCAGGAAAAAAGGCGACAAGGAATCCGAGGAGGCCGGCCGGCTGGCCCAGCGCGACAGCTGGGAGAAGGCCGAGGAGATCTGGCTCAGGCGGGACGCGGCCGGCGGCGGCTGGCGGGATTCCCTGGGCCTGGCGGTCTCGGCCGAGCTGAAAAAGAATTACGCGGCGGCAGGGGCTTATTATCGCAGGGCGCAGGAGCGCTCCGCCGGGGACAAAGAAGCCGCGCCCGTCCGCTGGGGGGAGATCTACCGCGACCTGGAACTCGTTTCCTCGACGCGGCCGGCCGGCGGCTGCGACGGCGGCTGGTTCGGCGAAAGAACGGCGGTGCTGCCTTTCTCCGACGAGACCACCAGCGCGGACGGCCCGCCGCTGGTGCGCCAGCTGGTTTACGAGAGCCTGAAAGCGGGCGGCTATAACTTAGTGCCGCTGGAAGAGACCGACGAGATACTGCGCCGGCACGGCTTCAGCGAAGGCGGGCAGCTGGGCGCGGCCAAGCCGCAGGAGCTCGCGGCCTGGCTGGGCGCGGAGCGCCTGGTCTATTGCAATGTGACCGACTTCGGCGAGATCATGGCCGGCGTCTATAACCGGCGCATGGTAAAGGGCTCCGTAAGGGTCTGGGAGGCCGCCGGGCCGGAAGTTTCTTTTGAAGAAAGCGTGGTCAGGATCAAGACCCCGAAGTCTTTCGCGGGGGGGATGTTCGGCCAGCTCGCAAAAGGCCTGGTCGAGCGCATAAAGAACAAGCCGCTGGCTTTTGAAACGGGGCTTTTCTCCCAGCAGGTTACCGAAAATCTGCCGAATTCCGTGAAACGCTGATGCATATGTAACATATGTATCAGTCAGTACACGTAACAAAAAATACATACATTTGCGTATAACTGTGTTATATAATATAACAGCATGTTAGCGGGGAGCGCCGCGGCCCGGCCGCCGCTTTATCGTTTCCGTCTTATTTTAAGAAGATGATACGCAAACTTATCGCAGCTTTATTCATCTCCTTGTCGGCCCTGTCGCCGGCGCCTGGTTATTGCGCCTGGGAAAACCTGCGCTATTCCGACGCCCCGCTGGCCGTAGTCTACGCCTCCACCGGCGCCTATGAAGTTTCCTATACGGTGGGAGAGAACTGCGCCAGTCCCGGCGAAATGCTCTCCGCACCGTCCGGCGTCTGGTCGGGCTATCTTTCCCTTGTTCCCGCCAATATGGTGAACCAGGGGCTAGCCGGCTTCGTTTCCACCTCCTCCGTCGCCCTGGACGGATCGCTCTGGGGTACCCCGCCGGACGAAAGCGTCAAACTTCTTTTCTGGGAGGAACTCTCTACGGCGCTCTCCAACCCCGGCGTGAGCGTCACGAGGATGTATGACAATACCGGCAGCGTCCTTAATTCCACCTATACCTGGCCGGTGAGTTTCAGCTATTCGGGCCGGCAGGTCCTGATAATCCCCGATCCCCTTCATCCCTGGCCCAAGGGCAGCGTTTTTTCCGTTTCTTATTCCTCGTCCATCGTGGATATCACCGGCTCGCCCATTTCGGAGGCTAACACTGTTTATTTCTCCGTGCTGATGGATTACCAGACCGATAATACCGCCGCGGCTTTTTCCGACCGCCGGGTGAAAGTGGCTATTCCGGCCAACGCCTATTCGCAGGACTTCTTTATGACGCTCTCCACCAATTCCGCCGCCCCGGAGGTAACCGCGGCCAACTCCAAGCTGCCGTCCATGCCCGGCTCCCCGGAATTCGTCAATACCCTGAAGGTGAGCCCGTACGATTCGTCGGGCAACCCGGTGCAGCCCAATTCTTCCTGCCTCGTTACCCTGCCCTATCCGGACGAGGACGGGAACGGGATAATCGACGGCTCCGTCTCCAGGCTCAAGGCCGCGAACCTCGCGGTCTGGCACCTGGACGAGGGGCGGGGGCTCTGGGTCAAGCAGACCGGGGCTTCGCTCGACGCCTCCGCCAGGCAGCTGACGCAGCCTGTCGCCCATTTCTCCAACTACGCGCTGCTGGCCCTGCCCGATATGGACCTGGGCCCGGTTTACGCCTACCCGGTTCCTTTCAGGCCGAACGCCGGCAACCCGGCAAGGTACGGCAGCTGGACCGACCTGATAACCTTCACGAACCTGCCGGTCCAGGGAAAGATCCGGATCTACACGGTGACCGGGGAGATGGTGCGCGAGCTGCTCGTAACGCCCCCGTCCATGAAGTGGGACCTCAAAAACTCTTCCGGCCAGACGGTTGGCAGCGGCGTTTACCTGTGGGAGGTCACGGCGGGGAAGAACCGCAAGACCGGCAAACTGGTGGTCATAAAATAGGGCGCGGATAAAGCAATGAAGAACGGGATCACACTTAAAATTTTAGCGGCCGCCTGCTTCGCGCAGCCGGCGCTCTTCCCCTCTTTCTCTTACGCCGCGGCCGGCAAGACGGGCGGGGAATTCCTCCGCATCGTACAGAGCCCGCGGGCGGTGGCGATGGGCGAGTCCGGGGCCGGCGCTTACGGCGACCTGCTCGGGGCGCTGGCGCTTAACCCGGCCGCGCTTGCGCGTACCGGCTATAAAGAAGCCGCTTTCACTTACAATTCCTGGCTCGAAGGGATCACCTCCCAGCAGGCCGCTTACGCGCACCCGCTTCCCGACGGCAAAGGCGTCCTGGCCGGCTCTCTTTACATTCTAAGCGTTCCTTCCATCGACGGCTATAACAATGTCGGGGCCCCGGCAGGCAACATCGACGCCGGCGATATGGCTTTGGGGGTCAGCTACGCGGCGAGGCTGGGCGGCTCCTGGGACGACAGGCGCTCCGGGCTCTTCGCCGGCGGCTCTCTCAAATACGCCAGGGAAAACCTGGGCCCGGTCTCGGCAAGCGCCGCTCTTATCGACGCCGGCGCCCTATGGATAAACAGGGTAAAGGGCGGGGTGCTGGGCCTCGGGCTCTCGGCGCAGTCGCTCGGCGGAGGCTTCAAATTCGATTCGGTGACGGACGCCGCGCCGGCTGTCTACCGGGCGGGTGTTTCCTACATAACAGTGATCTCCGGCGATCCTCTTACTTTTTCGCTTGATTGGAAAAAGCCCTGGGATATGGGCGCCTCTTTCTGCGCGGGGGCCGAATTCCAGGCCTGGCGGACCCTGGCGCTGCGCGCCGGCTATATCTCCGGGGAGGACCTGGGCGGCGGCCTGAGGCTCGGCGGCGGGGTAACCATAAAGATGATGCAGTTCGATTACGCTCTTTCCAGCTACGGCAAATTCGGCGCTGCCCACAGGTTCAGCCTGTCCTATAAATTCGACAAGCCGGTGGAAGTTACCAAGTACGTGACCCGCGAGCAGGAGGAGGCCAAGCAGAAGACCGAGCGGGCGCGCGGCCTGATACGGGAAAGCCGCTATTACGAGGCCGTCCTGGAACTTAACGGGGCGCTTATCCTCGACCCCGGCAATAAAGAGGCGCTTGAGCTTATGCGCAAGGCCCGGGGGCTGGTGGAGGTTTCTAAATAATGCCCCTGCTGCCGCTCGGACTGCTGCTCGGCGCGCTTCACCTGGCGGCCGCCCAGCCCGCGGGAAGCGGCAGTGAAGCAGGGACGAAAGCCACTCCCGCTATTTACGCGGTGGATGATCCCAGGGCCGTGATACTGAAGCTTATGGACCGGGTGATCGCCGACCCTTCCGACGAGGCGGCGAGGAAAGAACTGCGCGTCGCCACGCTGCGGGCGGTGCAGAAGGAAACCCGGGCGTCCGACGAGGAACGGGCCGCGCTTATAGCCGGGGCGGGAGCGGACCGGGCTAAAATTCTGGCTATGCGCGCCTCTAAAAAAAGGCGGCTTGATTCGTGGAAAAGGGGTTTCGACAGGGCCTGCGCGCTGGCCTCGGGGGCCGATACCGTAAAAGAAGCCGTGGCCGCCTACGAGAGCCTGCTTGAAACTTTCCCTGTCTACTCCGACACCAGCGGATATATGCTTTCCTCGGGGATCAAGATAAAGAAGATTTTTTTCGCGGTTATAAAGAAGACTTACCCGTACCTGCTGGCCGGACGGGACACTATAGACGAGCGGACCCTGGCCGCGCTGCAGTTCTCAAGGGTGGCCGCGCTGCAGGAGTTCGGCGGTCATCCGGATACGGCCGCCGCCGATAAAGAGTTGAAGAAGGCGGAGCGGTTCAGGCGGCTTGAGCGGGAGCTGGTCCTGAAGCACGAGAATATCAAGACGGCCATGGACCTCTACGAGATAAAGAACTACCCCGAGGCCATTAAATGCTTCGACAAAGCGCTGGGTTTCGACAGGGACAATGAAGAAGCGCTTTTTTACCGGGCGCTGGCCATGAAAAAAGCGGGCTTGAAGGACGACGAGAGGTGAACTTGTGAAGATAAAACATGGAATTGCGGCCGCCGCCGCGCTTGCTTTCCTGCTTATAACAGGAGTTCAGACTTTCGCCGCTTCGCCCGGCCGCGCCAGCTACCAGGGCACGCTCAGGAAGAACGGCATACTTTTCAGCGGCACCGCCGCCATGGAGTTCCGCGTAACCAACGCCGACGGCTCCGCTATTTACTGGACTTCCGGTTCCACCGACGTGGTGGTCTCGACCGGCCTGTTCCGCTACCCGCTCGGTACGCCCAATGAAGCGTCTTTCGACGCTATTTCCTGGAAAGAAATAACCCCTTATGTGCAGATGAGCCTGGACGGCGGCTGGCTGCCCAGGGAGCCCCTTTATACCTCGGTCTATTCGCTGCACGCGAAAACCTCGGAGTCCTCCACCGGGACTTTCACCATCAACGGCGGAGACCTGCGGCTCGTGGCCGCCTCCGGCGGAAAGGGCATCTACTTCCCCGACGGCACGTCCCAGTTCAGCGCCCCGGGCTGGGCGGTCACCGGCTCCTATACTTCTTTTGCCGGAGGGGCCGGCGTGGGTACCCTTACCCCGGCCACCAGGCTGGACGTAAAGGGGGCCGTAGCCGATCCGTACGTGCAGTTCTGGCGCGACGAGAGCGGGGTCGTGAAGGCCACCATGACCGCCGCGGGCGTGCTCTACGCCGACGGTTCCCAGCTTATCAATCTGCCGGCCGGGGCCGATAATCTGGGCAACCATACCGCCACTACGGCCCTGCTGATGGGGAATAATCCCATTAACAATGCCGGGGCTATAACCGCCAATGGACAGATCACTACTCTTTCAAGCGCCACCGTGACTTCCGTTTTGGGAGTCGCCGCCGCTAAGCTCAAACTTGCCGCCGGGGTCGAGCTGTCCTCATACTCGGCGGGCGGGGTGTTTATTTCTTCCAACGTGACCCTCGCCGCCGGGGGCAAATATTTCGGCAACGGCTCCATGCTGACCGGGGTGAACGACAGCCTTGGCAGCCATATCGCCACCCAGACGCTTAACATGGCGGGCTACCACCTGCGGTTTGACAGCAATGTGGAGATTTCCTCGTCCGCCAGTCCTTACAGCGGGATATATTTTTCCACCAACGTTAATCTGGCCCCCGGAGCCAAATATTACGGCGACGGTACGGGCTTGACCGGAATAACCGGCACGGATAACCTGGGAAACCACACGATGACCCAGAACCTCGTGACCGGGGCCAACTGGATCTCATACGATGGCACGCCCAATATCGGGCTGAACCTGGACGCCCAGGGCCATGCGGCTTTAAACCAGGCGGCCGGTTCGGCCGGTCTGGACTTGCGCGGTTCGGCGAACAACTACATACAGATCTGGCGCGCCAACTCCGGCCTGGAACAGGCTTCGATGACGGCGTCGGGCATACTTTATGCCGACGGCTCTAAATTGCGCAATGTCTGGGCCGGCGGCACCGCCAACAGGGCGCTGAACATGGCGGGTTATGATATCGTAAGCGTTTCCACGCTCACGCTTAGCTCCGTGACCAGCTCCGGCATCGGAGTAGTGTTCAGCACCAATGTGCTTCTTATGAACGGGCGGCTGGGCATTAATACGGCCCTTCCCCAGGACAGCCTGGACGTGAATGGCAACATAATGAGTTCCAGTTTGGCCGGCGCAGGAGTAAGATGCGTGTCCGCCGACGCTACAGGTAAACTTTACACGATTGCGGGTCCTTGCGGAAACTCCACCGGCAGCGATAATATGGGCGATCACACCATGGCTATTAACCTGGTAACGAACGGCCATTGGATTTCTTTCGACGGAAGCAATGGCGGTTTATCGGTTAATGCCAGCAGTAATGTCGGTGTCGGTATTTATCCGGCCGCTACGCGGCTCGACGTGCAGGCGCGCTCCGGAGATCCCTACGTACAGATCTGGCGCAACTCCGCCGGCGTAGAGCAGGCCTCGATGTCGGCCACCGGACTCATTTTTGCGGACGCCTCCAAGATGCGCAACCTGCCTACTGGCGGGGATAGTTTCGGCAACCATACCGCCACTCAGCCTGTAAACATGGCAGGCAACCAGCTGCTGAACGTCTCTTTGGCAAATTTTAGCGCAAATGTGGAGATCTCTTCCTCCACCGGTCTGAACCGCGGCATATACGTTTCCACCAATATCTATATAGTCGGCGTCGCTTCCGCCACCAAGTATTACGGCGACGGCTCGTCCCTGACCGGGGTTATCAGTTCACCTGATAATTTGGGCAACCATACCGCCACACTGAACCTGAATATGGCCGGGAAGGACATAGTCAGCGTCTCCACGATCTCGCTCAGCTCCGTGACCAGCACAGGCATAGGTGTTGTCTTCAGCACTAATGTGCTGCTTATGAACGGGCGCTTGGGAGTTAATACGCTCCAGCCGCAGGAAAGCCTGGACGTGAATGGCAATATAATGAGTTCCAGCCTGTCCGGCGCAGGAGTAAGATGCGTGTCCGCCGACGCTACAGGTAAACTTTACACGATTGCGGGTCCTTGCGGAAACTCCACCGGCAGCGATAATATGGGCGATCACACCATGGCTATTAACCTGGTAACGAACGGCCATTGGATTTCTTTCGACGGAAGCAATGGCGGTTTATCGGTTAATGCCAGCAGTAATGTCGGTGTCGGTATTTATCCGGCCGCTACGCGGCTCGACGTGCAGGCGCGCTCCGGAGATCCCTACGTACAGATCTGGCGCAACTCCGCCGGCGTAGAGCAGGCCTCGATGTCGGCTACAGGCTTTATTTACGCTGACGCCTCCCAGATGCGCAATTTGCCTTCGGGCGGGGACAGCTTCGGCAGCCATACCGCTACCAAGACCGTGAATATGGCCGGCTATGATATTGTCGGCGTTTCCACGGTCACGCTCAGCTCTGTAACCAGTTCCGGCATCGGAGTCGTATTCAGTACGAACGTGCTTGTTATGAAAGGGTGGCTCGGAGTTAATACTGCTTACCCCCAGCAAGCCCTGGATGTCAACGGCGATATAAAGAGCTCGGGCCTGTCCGGCTTTGGCGACGGTTGCGTGACTGCCGATAACGCAGGCAAACTTTATACTACCGGGATTCCGTGCGGAAGCGGCGCCGGCACCGATAACATGGGCAACGAGGTCATGACGACTAATATGCAAACAGGTTCCTATTGGATAAGCTACAGCGGTCTCCAGACGGGTATCCGGCTGGATGCGGCGAGCGATGTCTCCATAGGCGCCGCGGTAGCGGATGTGCCGGGCGCGCGTCTCGACGTGCGCGGCACCGGGCTCGCTCCCATACAGGCCTGGCGGGACAATGCCGGCGTGGTGCGGGCGTCGATGGACAGCGGCGGGGGCCTGGCCGCAAGCAGCGCTACGGTCAACGGCCAGGTTACCGTTTATTCCAGCGCGACCGTGACATCGGCCTTTGGCGTCGGCGCGGCCAGGCTGCGCCTTAAAGCTAACGTGGAGATCTCCTCTGAAACAGCTGCCTTGCTGGGAGGCGGCGTACGTATTTCTTCCAACGTCTATATCGTCGGTTTCTCCTCGGCCACGAAATATTACGGCGACGGCTCCGGTTTGACCGGCGTAAACGGTTCCGATAACCTGGGGAACCATACGGCGAGCCAGGACCTGAATCTCAATACTTTCAACCTGATCAACGTCGCCTCCATGACCGCCAGGGGCGCCATAACCTCGTATTCCAGCGTAACCATCGCCGGTGAGCTTGGCCTGGGAGCCGCCCTGCGTTTTGACGGCAATGTTAATATCTCCTCCGCCACCGGCCTTTACGGCGGAATATATATTTCCACCAATGTGAACCTCGTGTCCGGCGCAAAGTATTACGTCAACGGCGTAGAGGTTTCCGGGGGGGGCGGCGGGAATATTGAGGATACTCTTACGGCTACTCTTGTGGCCGGTAATAACGCCGGCGGCAATAATATCGTCAACGCGGGGGCCATAGACGCCGCTAGTCTTGGCGCAGCTAAATTGAGTCTTAGCGCCAATGTGGAGATCTCCTCCGAAACATCCGCCTCCCTTGGCGCCGGTATACGCGTCTCCTCGAACGTGTACATCGTAGGGCTATCTTCAGCCGCCAAATATTACGGCGACGGCTCGCCCCTGACCGGCCTGAGCGCCTCCAATATAAGCGCCGGGACTTTGTCGGACACGCACCTTTCCGCCAATGTGCCGCTGCTCAACGCCGCGCAGACTTTCACCGCCGCTAATATATTTTCCTCTAACGTAAGATTTACGGTCCCCCCCAGTTCTTTGCCGGGAGTGTACATTTCATCAGGCCTGATTGTTGAGAATGGCGATGTGGGGATCGGAACCCTGAACCCACAGGCGAAACTTGATGTTAACGGCGGGATCCGCATTGGAGACACTTCTAACCCGGTTCCCGGGACTATAAGATATTCCGGTTCCGGTTTCGAAGGGTATAATGGCGGCTGGCAGACTTTGAACGGCTCCTATTCAGTTGAAAACTCGACCGCCTTGTGGGGCGTGGGTACCAATACCGTATATACCGTAGGTTCGTCCTCTAATGTGGCTATCGGAACTTTGGATGCCGGTGTAAATAAACTGCGTGTGACAGGCTCAGGCAACACTAGCGCGGCCAACGCTTTCCTCGCGGAAAACCTTTCCTCCTCGCCGCTTTTAACGGTCCGGAACGATGGTAATGTGAGCGTAGGACCTCAGGCCCCGGCTACCAGGCTGGACGTGCAGGCCGCCGCCGGGGACATTTATGCGCAGTTCTGGCGGAATTCCGGAGGAACTCTTGTTTCTTCCATGTCCGCCGCGGGCACCCTGATGGCGGCCCGGTTCGTAGGCGACGGCTCTTCGTTGACCGGACTTACCGGAACCCAGGTCGGCCTGAATAATGTGACTAATGTGGCGCAACTGCCGCTCTCTTATCTCGATACCGACACCGCTCTCACTATGGATTCAGACTTTAAGGTCCCTTCGCAGAAGGCCATAAAGTATTATGTGGACGCCGGCCTGAACGACGCGACCATAGTAAAAGAAGCCGACCTTACCATTAATGACTTTAATACGGTGGGCAACGTCGTGTATTTGGATTACGCTAATGGGCAGGCCGCGACGACCGGTCAAAAGGGCTTCCTAACTGCCGCCGACTGGAACACGTTCAATGCCAAGTTCGGCCCCAACAGCGACATTAACCTTAATACCTTTAATTTGGTCAATGTAGCCTCTATAACCGCGGGCGGCGCTATAACTTCATATTCCAGCGTGACCGTACGCGGCGCTTTGGATGTCGGCGCGAACGGCTATTCGCAGATCTGGCGCGATTCCGGCAATGTGATCATGGCTTCTATGACCGCCGGCGGTATCCTTTATGCCGACGGTTCCCAGCTCAGGAACGTGGTCGGCGGCGGCGGCGGCGGCGGCAGCTTGTCGACGATACTTGCGTCCAACCCGAATGCCGAGAACGGCTCTATAATCAATATCAGCAGCATGGCAATCGGGCGGGTTACCGCGGATGCGGCGCTGGACGTGCATGCGCTGGCGCTGCAGAATCATGTGCAGCTTTGGCGCGGTTTAGACGACGTGCCCTTCGCAAAAATGACGCTCGAGAACGGGCCAGGGCAGTTAATAGTCGATGAAGTCTTAGCGGCTGCCGTGAAGATCAGCTCGACCCTGGCGGTAGGCAATATAGCCACATTTGATAATAAAGTGGTCCTCAATGTCTTGGCGGCTTTTTCCGGAGCAGCGAGCGGCAATAATAATACGGGTCTAAGCTCCGTGGTCGCCGTAGACCCTTCGGGAGATATAGCCGGAGTTGTGACTTTAATAGGCGGTACTTTTAGAGCCGCCTTGGGAGGGCCGGGGTTTCCTCACGCGGTCAGCTTCCCCACCCTGATTGGCCTGAGGGCAGGGACCTTCTCCAATACGGATGCGTTGAAAACCGTGACTAACGGTTACGGTATTTATGTGCAGAACGAGCACGATGGAGGGACGCTGACTAACAGCTACGGGGTAAATATAGCGAGACCTATTATATCCGCTACCGTAACCAGCCTTTATGGTCTTTACATAGAGGACCATTCCGGGATTGGCGGCACAAACTATAATATATATTCTGCCGATTCAATCGGCGGTTCTAGAAATTACTTCGGTGGTCTGGTGGAAGCTGCTCGCGGCGTGCAGGTGAATACCTCAACCACGAGGCCGCCCTGTAATTCCGGCACAAGAGGGCTCTTCTGGCTTACGCGGAATGCCGACACAGCACTGGCGGATGTTGTAGAAGTATGCGCTAAAGACGCACTTTCCGCGTACTCCTGGCATGCTCTTTATTAACGTTTAGCGTGCCTACTCCCGCTCGAATACCAGCAGG
>JAVHPG010000120.1:0-11922 GCA_036170455.1 Elusimicrobiales bacterium | reverse complement strand
GCGCCACCGCCTCCGACTGGATGGAGCTGGAAAAGAAGCGCGGCATTTCCATCAGCTCCACGGTGCTGCAGTTCGACTACAACGGCTTTCGCATAAACCTGCTGGACACCCCCGGCCACCGCGACTTTTCCGAGGATACCTACCGCGTTCTGACCGCCGTGGACGCGGCCATCATGGTGATAGACGCCGGCAAGGGCATCGAGGCCCAGACCCTGAAATTATTCGAGGTCTGCCGGCGCCGGCATATCCCTATTTTCACGTTCATAAACAAGATGGACCGCCCGTCCCGCGAGCCGTTGGAGCTTATCGACGAGCTCGAAAAAACGCTGGGCCTGAAGCCTTTCCCGGTTAACTGGCCGATGGGCAGCGGCAAAGATTTCAGGGGCGTCTACGACCGCCTGACAAAGCAGGCCCATATGTTCGAGCGCACCCCGGGCGGCGCTTTCATGGCCCCGGTCGAGGTGGCCGATATCAACGACCGGCAAATCAAAGATACGATGGAGGCGGTCAGCTACAGGAATTTTATCGAGGAAGTGGGCATGCTCGACCTGGCCGGCACGGAATATTCGAGCGAAGAGGTCCTGGCCGGGGAAACCACGCCGGTCTTCTTCGGCAGCGCGGTCAATAATTTCGGCATCCAGCTGATGCTGGACGGCTTCGTGAAACATTCGGCCCCGCCCGGCCCGCGCGACGCCACCATGGGCTCCATCGCCCCGGATTTTCCCGCTTTCGCCGGGTTCATCTTCAAAATCCAGGGCAATATGAACCCTCGCCACCGCGATAAAGTGGCCTTTGTGCGGGTCTGCTGCGGCAAGTTCACCCGCGATATGACGGTCCACCATTCAGGAACCAACAAAATGATCCGGCTTTCTAATTCGAACAAGCTTTTCGGCCAGGAGAGAGAAACCGTGGACGAAGCCTGGCCCGGAGATATAGTCGGGCTCGTCGGGAACCAGGAATTCGCGATAGGCGACACGCTGACCGAGAACCCGGCCATAATTTTCGACGAGATCCCGCGCTTCCCGCCGGAATGTTTCACCTTCCTTTATAACCCGGTGCCTTCGAAGTCCAAGCCGTTCAAGCTCGGCCTGGAGCAGCTTATCCTGGAGGGCGTCGTGCAGCAGTTCAGCGTGAAGGACGCGCCAAGTTCCAGCCCGCTGCTGGCCGCGGTCGGGCCGCTCCAGTTCGAGGTGACGCAGTACCGGCTCGAAGCCGAATATGGAGTGCAGTCCAGGCTCGAGCCGGCTCCGTGGAAGTTCGTGCGCTGGCTGGACAATGAAGGGGTCTCGATACTGGCCGGCGGCAGCGTTCACCTGGGCGATAATGTACGGCTGGGCTCGGATCCCGCCGGGAACTCCGTCATCTTTTTCCCCACCCCGTGGGCGCTCAAATATTTCAGCGACACCAATAAGAAGATAGCGCTCTACGAGCTCCCGCAGCGTCCCTGACGCCCGCGGGCGGTTTTCCGCTAAAACCGGCACCGATCCGCCGTTCCACGCCCTGACGCTAATAAGGTAAAATCACCCTATGGAAAAAGACGCCTCCCTTGAAAAACCCGCCGAAAGATCCGCCTTCCCGGCCAATTACCTGCCCGCAGCCGTAGAACCGGCCTGGTGCGAAAAATGGGAGCAGGAAAAGCTTTATTATTACGACCCCGCCCGGCCCCGCAAGGAAACTTTCGTGGTGGACACGCCGCCGCCCACCGTTTCAGGCGAGCTGCACGTAGGCCACGTGTTCAGCTACGTGCAGACCGACATCATGGTGCGCTTCCAGCGGATGCAGAACAAGAATATTTTCTACCCGATGGGCTGGGACGACAATGGCCTGCCTACCGAGCGCCGCGTACAGAACCTCTTCGGCGTCAGGTGCGAACCTTCCGTGCCGTACAAAGAAGGCTTCAAGTCCTCCGGCCCCAGGAAGGACCTTAAAGATTACGAGCATATCTCCCGCCGCAACTTCCTGGAGCTCTGCGAGCTGCAGACCGCCGAGGACGAGAAGCGCTACGAGGCGCTTTGGCGCCGCCTGGGCCTGTCCATAGACTGGCGGCAGACCTATTCCACCGTCGGCGAGCATTGCCGCAAGACCTCGCAGTTCTCGTTCCTGGACCTTTTCAATAAGGGCCACGTCTACAGCGCCGAGACCCCCACGCTGTGGGACACCACCTTCCGCACCGCCGTGGCGCAGGCCGAATGCGAGGACCGCGAAGCAAACGGTTTCTTCCACGACATAAAGTTCCAGGTGGAGGGCGGCGGCGAGTTCACCATCGCCACCACCCGCCCCGAGCTGCTCGCGGCCTGCATCGCCGTGGTGGCCCACCCTGACGACGAGCGGTACAAGCCGCTTTTCGGCAAGACCGCGCTGTCGCCGCTTTTTAAGGTGCGCGTGCCGATCATGCCCTCGCACCACGCCGATCCCGAGAAGGGCACCGGCATCATGATGGTCTGCACCTTCGGCGACATAGCCGACGTGCAGTTCTGGCGCGACCACAAACTGCCTATGCGCCAGGTGATCAGCCGCACCGGCCAGCTGCACCCGCTCGCCTACGTCGAGAAGTTCCTCGACAGCGTGGGCCTGGATGCCGCCAGGACCGCTTACGCGCAGCTCGCCGGGCTCTACGCAAAGCAGGCCCGCACGAAGACCGTAGAGCTGCTCCGCGCCGAAGGTTCGCTGGTCGGCGAGCCCAGGCCCACCAAGCAGGCCGTTAAATACTACGAGAAAGGCGACCAACCCCTCGAATTCGTGCCTACCCGCCAGTGGTATATCAAGATCCTCGAGAACAAGGCCGCCCTGCTGGAGCAGGGCAGGAAGGTGGCCTGGCACCCAGATTACATGTTCAAGCGCTACGAGCAGTGGGTGGAAGGCCTCAACCAGGACTGGTGCATCAGCCGCCAGCGCTATTTCGGCGTGCCGTTCCCGGTGTGGTACCCTATAGACGCCGACGGGAATATCGAATACGACAATCCCATCGTGGCCGGCGCCGAGCGCCTCCCGGTGGACCCGCAGACCGAAGTTCCGCCCGGCTACGCCGCGGAACAGCGCGGCAAGCCCGGCGGCTTCATGGGCGACCACGACGTGATGGACACCTGGGCCACTTCCTCGCTTACGCCCATGATCTCCAGCCGCTGGGCGGACGACAAAGCGCGCCACGCCAGCCTCTTCCCCGCCGATATGCGCCCGCAGGCGCACGAGATCATCCGCACCTGGGCTTTCTACACCATCACCAAGTCCTGGATGCACGAGAATTCCGTGCCCTGGCACAATGCCGCCATCAGCGGCTGGGTGGTAAGCCCGGATAAGGGCAAGATGAGCAAGTCCAAGGGCAAGACAATAACGCCCGACGACCTGCTGGTCACCTATTCGGCCGATTCGCTGCGCTACTGGGCCGGCAAGGCCAAGCTCGGCCAGGACACGGTTTACGACGAGAGCGTGTTCAAGGTGGGCATGCGCCTGGCCACCAAGTTGTTCAACGCTTCCAAGTTCGCGATGATGCAGCTCCAGAGCCCGGCCGCCGCCGGGGCGAAGCTGGGCGCGGCCGATATCACCGAGCCGCTGGACAAAGCCTGGGTGGAGCACCTGAAGGCGCTGGTGGAAGCCTCCCGCGAGGACTTCGCGAATTACGAGTCCGCGGCCATGCTGCTTTACACGGAATCCGCCTTCTGGGATTTCTGCGACAATTACCTCGAGCTGGTGAAGAACCGCGCCTATAACGGCAGCCCGGCGGCGGCGCGCTCGGCCTGCGCCGCGCTGGAATGGACGCTCGGCGTGTTCCTCCGGCTCTTCGCGCCTTTCCTGCCTTTCATCACGGAAGAAGTATGGGGCTGGTCTTTCGCGGAAAGCCTTAAGCAGCCCTCCGTGCATAAAGCCCAGTGGCCCGCGGCCGCCGAAATGGCCTCCGCCCCCGGAGACAAACTGGTCCTGGAGATAACCCGCAAAGTCCTGGAGGCGGTGCGCACGCGCAAAGCCGCCGAGAAGCGCAGCGTCAAGTGGCCCGTGGCCAAGCTGGGCGTGGAATGCGGCCCCAAACAGGCCGCAGCGCTGAAACTGGCGCTTGAAGACCTGCTTCTGGCCGGCTGCGTGGACAAGGCCGGCGTCTCCATAGCAGAGACAGGCTCCGACGACAAAGACCCTGCCGTAACCGTGGAACTCGGAGCAGCATAACCGTCCGCATATCTCCGCAGCGCCGAAACGCGGGCTCCGTAGATAATATGAAGGACCGCTACCGCCGGCCAAGGCCCTTCAAGGCCTACCCGGGCCAGGCCGGGCCCTGCATTAGTAAAAGCCGGGGCTACTCCTATCCGAGGGGCCATTCCTCATTCTCAAGGGTTTTCGCCGAAGTTCTATCCGACATCGTGCCGGAGAGGCGCTCCGAATTCCTCGACAAAGCCGACGAAATAGCCCTGGACAGGGTGATAGGCGGCGTGCATTTCCCGACGGATATCGCCGCCGGGAAGGTCTTCGGCGACAACTTCCACGCCGAGCTTCTCAAATCCCCCGGCTACCTGAAGGATATAGAAAGGATTAAGGCCCTTCTGGCGGCTCCCGCCGCCGCAAAACCATAGCCGCCGCCTGGCGCCGCGGCCCGTGGGGCCGGGCCTTCAAGCTTTGGTAGAATAATCCCAATATGCGCCGCTCCGCCGCTTTTGCAGCCGCTATCCTCCCGCTCCTCTTTTCCGGGCCGGCCCGCTGCTCCGCCGCGGATAAAGAAATCAGCGCCTCGGAGCTCATGGAGAATTTCTCCTCCCTGCTCGACCTGGCCCCCGAGCCGCCGATGGTGACGGAGGCGGAAGTTATAGAGCTGGAAGAAGGGGATGTCCAGACCTATATCTTCGTGCGCGGGGCGGCGGCCCACCCGCCCCCGCCGGTGAACCTGGGCGGCGACGGGCGCCTGGCTTTAAGCCGGCCGGACACCGGAGAACGGACGGTCGCGGCTTACCGCAACGGCGACGGAACTTACAACCAGCCCGAACTGGACAAGATACGGCGGCTCATGCGCTGCCGGCAGACAGGCAGGGAAACCGCGATCTCGATAAAGCTTCTGGAAATACTTGATCTCGTCGAGGACAGGTTCGGGAAGGGCGGGCTTACTGTTTTAAGCGGCTACCGCTCGCCGAAATTCAACAAGAAGCTCCCCGGGGCCGCTCGCTGGAGCACCCATATGCTGGGCTGGGCGGCCGACATCAGGGTCCCCGGCCATAGTACCGCCGAAGTAGCCGACTTCGCCGCTAAAATGAACGAAGGCGGCGTTGGTTATTACCCGGACGCCGCCTTTATACACCTTGATTCCAGCCGCCCCAGGCACTGGGAAGTCAGGAAAAAAACCGCGCCGCGCCCGGCCTCCAAACCGACGTACGGCCGCAAATAAATTATCATTATATACCCGCGCGCCGCCCTGCGCTCAGCGGCCAGCGGCGCGGAAGATTTCAAGGTTCTCGGATAGCGACTCCGCCGGAACTATTTCCTTTAAAACTTCTTCCAGCAAACCGGCGTCCAGCCCCGGGACTGCCTTCACGGAGGAGAGCCGGCCGAGCAGGGCGGAATTCTGCATGCGCGGGTCATTCAGGTCCTTGATGAACACTGCGGAAACTTCTCCAGCCATGGCTGAGACTTCTTTAGCCACTTCTTCAGCCGAGGGATACCGCGCCTGGCCCATCCGCACGCTGACCGGCTGGTAGGCCGTATCGTAATAAATAACTTTTCCGCCTTTCTTAAGGTACCGGGCCGCGCCGCGCAGGGCCTCCAGGCGCTCTAGGGCCAGCACCAGGTCGGCCCCGCCTTCCGGGACCAGCGGGGTGAGGGCGTCCGCGCCCAGGCGGATATGCGAGGACACTACGCCGCCGCGCTGGGCCAGGCCGTGGGTATCGCAGGCGCGCACCTCCAGGCCGGATCTTTCGGCGGCCTGGGCGAGCGCCGCGGCCAGCAGGCCTATCCCCTGCCCGCCTACCCCGCAGAGATAAATATTAAAAGCCATTATTTTTTTCTCCCTATGGCCTGGGACGGGCAGGTCTGCATGCAGGAGCCGTCCCCGATGCAGAGTTCGGTATTAACCGTCACCGAACCGTCCTCGTGCCTGATAAAAGAAGGGCAGGCGAATTCGGCGGCGCAGACATAGTGCCGCGCGCAGCTCCCCTGCGCCACGCTCACGTGCTGGATCTTCAGGCCGGGACTGGCGCGCCGCCTCTCTCTCATGAACTTGAGCATGCAAGGATGGCGCGCTATCACTACCGCGAAGCCCTTGTGCTCCATCGCGGCTTTCATATGGTCGATAAGCTTGGGCTGGTCGTAGGCGTCGCATTCGCGCAGGAATTTAACGCCGAGCTTCTCCAGTATCCCGAACAGCGAGAGGCGCTCGCCTATCTCACCGTTGCCGGGGCGGGACTGGTGTCCGGTCATGGCGGTGGTACCGTTATCAAGAAGCACAAGGGTGATATCGCTGTCGCGCGAAGCCGCGTTCACCAGGCCTGGCATCCCGGCGTGGAAGAAAGTCGAGTCCCCGACGAAGGCCACGACCTTGCGGCTTGAATTATTCAGGGCCAGGCCGGAAGCCGTAGAGACCGAGTGGCCCATGGAGAACAGGACCTCCCCCATCTTGTAAGGCGGCAGGAAAGCCATTGAATGGCAGCCGATATCGCCGACGGTTATCGCGCCGGGCGGCAGGGCTTTCTTTACGGCGTGGAAAGCGGAGCGGTGGCCGCAGCCCGGGCACATCTGCGGCAGCCGCGGGGCGGGCGGGGTGAAAGAGCGTTTTTCAGGCGCGGGAAAAAGCTCCGGCCAGGCTGCGGCTGCGGCGGCGCGGGCCCGCTCGGTCGTCATTTCCCCCATCAGCGCGGCATTGCCTTTGCGCGAGTGGATGACGCAATCTATGCCCCGGTCATAGGCGAGCGCTTTGATCTCCGTCTCCATAACGCGGTCCAGCTCTTCCAGTATATAAACCTCGTCGTGAGAGTGCAGGAATTCGGCCGTCAGCTTTTCCGGCAGCGGGTAGGTCAGGCCAAGTTTCAGCAGGTCCACCGGGGCGCCGGCCGCGTTCACGGCCTCGAGCAGGCAGAGGGCCGGCAGTCCGGAGGCTATAACCCCCAGGCGTTTCGCGCCGGAAACAGGCGTTTTATAGACGGCGTTAAGAACGCTTTTCTCTCCATAGGCGGCCCAGGCGTCCAATTTTTCAAGCGCTCTTTTTTTAAGCGGAAAAACCGTGGCGGTTATAGGAACATAAGGCCCGTTCGCCGGGTCGAAGCGCGGGGTCCAGTCGGTCCTGGCGGACAGGGTCCCGAAGCTGACTTTTTGCCTGGCGTGGCAGACATGCGTGGTAAGCCGCAGGAAGACGGGGGCGCGGCGCTCCCTGGCGAGCGCGGCCGCTTCCTTGTACATCACATAAACTTCGCCCGGGGAAGCGGGTTCGAACACGGGCATATAGGCCATGCGGGCGAACCAGCGGTTGTCCTGCTCGTTCTGCGAGGAGTTCGCGCCGGGATCGTCGCCGAGTATCACCACCATCCCGCCCGGGAGCTCCATCAGCGCGAGCTGCACCAGCGAGTCGGCCGCGACGTTGAGGCCTACGGATTTGAAGAAGACCGCGGAGGGATGGCCGTTGAGCGAGGCGCCGGCCGCTATTTCCAGCGCCACCTTTTCATTCACGGAGAATTCAAAATGGCAGGGGCGGTCTTTCTCGGCCGGAGCCAGCAGGGCTTCGGCTATTTCAGGTGTCGGCGAACCGGGATAGCTGGTCACTACGGCGGTTCCGGCCTCGGCCATGGCGCGGGCAAGAGCATGGTTCCCCATCACCAGCGCGCTGAACCCCTCTTTTTCGGTCATCAGTCCCGCAAGTGAAAGCATGGAACGCTCCTTGTCAGATCAGTTCCGCTTTACGGGCTGGTATTCTTTAAGCGGGTCTACGGGCTGGACATAAGGGCCGGCCCAGGTTTTAGCGAAGATGTCTTCAAGCACGGAGGCGGCCGCGGCGCCCTTCGTGAAAACGGCTATGCCGCGGGAAGTCAGAAAATAGCCGGGGCCCCAGTTGGAAGTGGTGACATAGCCGGTCTCGCTGTCGATCACCAGGTATTTCAGGTGCTCCACTCGGGAGAACGGGATCATGCCGGTGCTGTGCTGCGGCAGGATGGAAATTCTAACTTCTATATTCTCGGTTTTCGCCAGGGCTTTTATGTCCCGGTCGGCCTTGCCGCCCATCGCCCAGTCGGCGAAGACCAGCTCCACCTTGACGCCTTTGGCGGCGGCCTTGCGGAAGGCAGTGTCCAGGTCGGCCCAGCGCTTGGAGCCGTGCTCCATGAGCGAATAGGTCATCACCTGGCCGCGTATGGTTTTTTTTGCGGCGGCCACGGTTTTGAGCAGCTCCGTTATTTCTGTGTCCGCCCCTTTGGGGACGAAACCGACGGGGCTGTAAGCCAGGCTGTAGGAGACTTCCCCGCCATTGACGGAGGCTTTTTCAGGCTTCGAAGCGGTGATCCCTGTTTTGCCTTTTTTGGAGAACATCCGCTTAGCCTCCGCGCCGCCGGCCAGGGCCCAGTCGGCCTCGAACACCAGGGCCAGGTCCGCGGCGGCTTTCGCGCTCTTTATCCGCAGGCCCAGCTCGTGGATGTGCTTCAGCGAGCGCCAGTCCAGGTTCTGGCTGCCCATATAGGCCTCTTTGCCGTCTACGATAAAAAATTTGGCGTGCTGCACTCCGCCGCCGGCTTTCTTGAAGTCTATCACCCGGGTTTCTATCCCGGCCTCTTTCAGGGCGGGCAGGGATTTCTCACTTTCCTTAAGCATCGCTTTATCCACTATAACCCGGACTTTAACCCCTCTTTTAGCCGCTTCCTTCACGGCCGCCAGGACCGGCTCCAGAACTTCGCCGGCCTGGTCGGCTATGTAGAACTCCTCGATGTCCAGCGTTTTTGACGCCGCGCCTATCATCTCGAGCCAGACGGCCTGCGGCCGCGCCGACAGGGCGGAGCCGTAAACAGTCTCGTCGGGAGCGCTTTCCACTAACTGCAGCTCGGCGGCGCTGAGAGAAAGGGCATTGGCGGCAAGAACGAGGGCGAGGAGTATTTTTTTCATATTGTCTCTGTTTTCTCCACGTAGTCGATGTTCCGGGCTTTCAGCCCGGCTATCATGAACTTAAAAGCCTTCTCTTCCATGCCGAAGAATTCGGGCGGGCAGATCCCTTTCCGCGTGAAAGCCCCGGACAGGAACATCCGGGCGGCTACCGTGGCGGTGTAGCCGGTGGTGCGCGCCATCGAGGTGGTCCCGGTCTTAGCGTCGTACTGGTCGTTCAGGTCGTAGGTGATCCTGGTTTTTTTACCCTTCTTCAGGCCTTCTACGATCACGCGCATTATGGTCACGTCGTGCTCGCCGGGCTGGAGCTTCCACATCGGGAACATCAGCTTGGCGGTGAGATCGAGCGGCCTGACCATAGCGTCGCCTACCTGCACGGGCTCTTTGGAGAAGAAGCCGGTTTCCCTGAGCACGCGCATTTTCTCGATATGCCCGGGGTAGCGCATGGTCTTTTCTTTCATATTAGGGAGCTTAAGCGTGTCCGCAAGCGTGCGCAGACCGTCGGTGTTGAAAGCTTCAAGCGTTCCTACTCCCTCGAAATCAAGAAATTCCGGGTCGGACAGGGCGGGCCGGGTGACGGCCACGTTGTTCTCGATATAACGCGCGGGCCGGGTGTATTCCTCAATAACGTCCACGGCGGAGAAAACTATTTTATACTCGTAAGGCCAGGTCCGCACCTTCGGGAGGCCGCCGACGTAACAGAGGGCCGTGTCCGGCTTGTCCAGGAGGGCCGCGCCGCGCGCGCTGAGCATATTGCTGCAGCCGGGCGCCACGCCGCAGTCCACTATGGCGGTCACGTTATTTTTCTTCGCAAGCGCGTCCAGCTTGAACGGGTCTTCCGGGAAGAAGGAGATATCCACGATATTGCGCTTGGCCTCGATAACGGCCTTTACTGTCTCGAAGCCCATGAAGCCGGGCAGCGCGCCGATGACGAGGTCGAAATTCCCGGCGGCCTTCTTGACTTCGGAGCTTTTGGAGAGATCGGCCTTCACCAGCGTAAGGCGCTTGTCGGAGCGCAGCTTGTCCAGTGATTTCTCGGAGGCGTCGAGGACGGTTACTTTCCAGCCCTTTTCGTCCGCCAGGTCTTTCGCCATCGTAGAGCCCACAAGTCCGGAACCGAATACGCCTATTTTCATGATGCCTCCGTTAGTCTGGATATGAATTTACCCGCAATATAAAGCCGGTTACTTTATTCTACCTGAAAAGAGTTAAGGCGGGCAATCTACCCTTCGAAAACGGCTTTAGGGGCGCCTTTGGATTTAAAAACGGCCAGTTCGCCGAGCATCATCCCTGAAACGATAAGGAACCCGCCGGCGGCTTTTACAGGAACGAAATTCTCCCCGCCGAGAGTCCAGGCGAAAAGAGCGGCGAACACCGGTTCAAGAGTAAAAATGAGTCCTACTTTAAAAGGTTCGCTCTCTTTCTGCGCTGCCATCTGGATGAAATAAGCTGTAAGCGTGGGGAACACCGTCAGGAAAATTATTATCCCCCACAATTTAGGACCGGCCACGCCAAGCGGATAGCCCATTACCGCCGCGAGCAGGAAAGAGGTAAGGGAGACGCACCAGAACTGGTGGAAAGCGAGCAGAAGCATATCGGCGTTCGCCTTCATGTACTTGTCGGTGAAAGCTACGTGAGCGGCATAAGTGACCGCGGCTATCAAAGTCAGCGCGTCGCCCTTGTTGAAACCGCCCGCGCCGCCGGTAAGCAGCCAGAGCCCGTAAACGGCCAGGACCGCCGAAATGCCCTCGAGCCATTTCGGGCGCTGGCGCCGCATAAGGAACATAAAGACAGGGATAAAAATTATAAAGAGCCCGGTAATGAAGCCGGAATTGGCGGCGGTGGTAAAAAGCAGCCCGTAAGTCTGAGTAACGTAAAGCCCGGTCAGGAAAACCGAAAGTATCATCCCCTCCTTAAGCTGGGCGGTGAACTTCGGGCGCCGCAGCGCCCAGGGCAGGAGGATAAGGGCCGCGATGCCGAAGCGGATAGCCACCAGGGCCACCGGGTGCACCCCGGCCAGGGCGTCTTTTACGACAATAAAGGTGGAGCCCCAGATAGCGGCGCAGTAAAACAGGCCTAGGTCGGTCCAGAGTTTGGGGCGGCCGGAGGGCTTTTCCATATAAGAAATTATACCTTGTTTAGCTTTCGGTTACCGGAAGGCCCTAATTTAGGTATACTTTTTATATTCCGCTTTATTTAAGGAGCCGCCATGAAAGACCAGATACTTAAAAAAATCGAATCCTACGAGAGCTACGCTATCGAACTGCAGCGCGGGCTAACCGCAATCCCTGCGCTCGCCCCTTCGAGCGGCGGAACCGGCGAATACGACAAGGCCAAATGGCTGGAGGGCGAACTGAAGAAGCTTAAATTCGACTCCATTGAATGGATAAACGCCGCGCAGCCCGAAGCCAAGAACGGGATACGCCCCAATGTGATAGCCCGCTACAAGGGTAAAAGCTCGGCCAGGACAATCTGGTTCATGGCCCACCTCGACGTTGTCCCCCCCGGCGAAGCGAAGCTGTGGAAATCGGACCCTTATAAAATGGAAGTGCAGGGCCGCAAACTTGTGGGCCGCGGTGTGGAAGACAACCAGCAGGCCATCGCCTCCAGCATTATGGTAGTTAAAGCCATGATGGAGCTGGATTACAGGCCCGAATACGACATAGCGCTCCTGTTCTGCGCCGACGAAGAAACCGGCTCTGGCTTCGGCGCGGATTACATCTCGGATAACAAGCCCGAGATCTTCGGGAAAGACGATATGTTCTTCGTGCCCGACTCCGGCACGGAGGACGGCTCCCTGATTGAGGTGGCCGAGAAATCGATAATGTGGATGAAGGTGATCACGCACGGAAAGCAGTGCCACGCGAGCCGCCC
>JAVHPG010000119.1:0-2421 GCA_036170455.1 Elusimicrobiales bacterium | reverse complement strand
GGACCTGGTCGTCTTCGACGACCTGAAGAAGGTGAAGATCTCCAAGGTGTTCAAGGGCGGACGCCTGGTCTCAAAAGCGGGAGAGATAGAGCCCGGCGTAATTAAAGAATACAAAGGCAAGACCCGCGGCACCATAAACGTGCGGTGGATAGAGCACGAGGATTTCGCCCTAAAGGCGCTGGGCAAGTACGCCCGCGTCATGAATGTCATCCCCGACCAGATAGTTACAAAGTGCAGCATCGAGAAAGTGAAAGAGGACGGCGGCTACGTTTCTTCGGATACCGGGAAGGATATCCTTAAGATAGCCGTGATCGAGCGGCACATGGCCAGCGGCCGCGTTGCGCTCGCCCTGGTAAAGGGCTTCGGCCTTAAGAAAGGCGCTATCGCCTCCTCCGTCTCCCACGATTCCCATAATATAGTCGTAGTAGGCACCCACGACGGGGATATGTACACCGCCGCCGTGCAGGTGGTGAAGATGCAGGGCGGCATAGTGGCCGCGCTCAACGGCCAGGTGCTGGAGGCCCTGCCGCTGCCGGTGGCCGGCCTCATGTCCGACCGCAGCGCCGACTTCGTAAGGGAGAAGCAGAAGCGCCTGAACGAGATCGCCAGGATGCTCGGCTCTAAGCTTTCCGACCCCTTCATGGCTATGTCCTTCCTGACGCTGCCTCCCATCCCGGAGATAAGGATCACCGACCGCGGCCTTATCGACGCCGTAAAGTTCAAAGTAACCCCGCTCTTCTGCGGGCCCGGCGGAAAATGAGGGTCTTTCTCGCCGCCGCTTTCCTGGTCCTGGCTTCAGCGCCCGCGCGCGCGGCCAGGCTCGAGCGCGGGCCCTACCTGGAGAACATGACCAGGGAGATGGTCACGGTAAGGTTCAGGGCGGACACGGACTCGCCGGCCTGGCTTTCCTACGGCCAGGCGCCGGACTGCGAGCGCTTCCTTACTCCGGTGGCGGCCGTAAAAGAGCACAAGGTCCAGCTCTTCGGCCTGGCGACGGACACCACCCACTGCTACCGCATCTATCTGCCCGCCGACCAGAGCACCGGCGTCTACAAAGCTTTCGAAGGGAATTTTACCACCTTCCGGGACGAGACCAAGCCGTTCTTCTCTTTCCTGGCCTTCGGCGATTCCGGCTCCGGCTCCGAGGAGCAGCTGGAGCTGGCCGCGCAGATGGAGAAGTTCAGCCCCGACTTCGTTCTGAACACCGGGGACGTCCTGTCGGACGGCCTTGACGCCGACGCCGACGACCAGTATTTCAAGCCCTACGCGAACCTGCTTTCGAGAGCCCCTTTCTTCCTGGCGCTCGGCAACCATGACTACGGGCGCGAGCTTAAGACCGCCGCCGGCAAAAGGTTCCTCAGGGCCAACTTCACGCCTTTCCACAGCGTGCCGCTTACCGGCCTGCCGCCGCATTATTATTTCTTCGACGACGCCAACGCCCGTTTCTTCGTGCTGGACGCCAACGGCTTCACGGGCGCGAAATTCGCCCCGGACCTCGCGCCCGGCTCAAAGCAGTATAAGTGGCTGGAGCATTACCTTTCCAAGTCGAATGGTAAGACCTGGAAGTTAGTGATGATCCACCAGCCGCTTTATTCCACCGGGGCGCATCCTCCCGAGGAGGAAGTCGTAAAAGCGCTGGAACCTCTTTTCCTGAAATACAAAGTCGACCTCGTACTGCAGGGACATGACCACGATTACGAGCGCACCCTGCCTGTAAAAGAAGGCCTGACCGACGAGCTGGCCGGGATAATCTATGTAACCCTGGGCGGCGGGGGGAACCAGCTCTACATCCAGCGCCGCAACGAGGACTGGTCCGCTAAGTTCCTGCCCGTCTACCATTTTTCAATCTTCAATATAAATGACAGGAACCTGAAAATGTCTGTTTATAATAAAGCCGGAGAAGAAGTGGATACCCTGGAAATACAGAAGTAGGCTTTATTCTGTCCCGGGAACCGCGCGGGACCGACACTGCGCGGTAAACCAGACGGCGGTCCGCTCATAGCGCCGGATCACTATAGGACTTCTGCCGGGGAATAGAGGGCCCAATGGCTCTGTTACATCCACGCAGTCAATGGTAGACTTTGACTGATGAATTCTGCGTTGAAACTGCCGTCAATACTGTTTGCTTTTGTTATTGAAATCTTCTTCACCTTCCATGGCGCCTTCGCGCAAAATAACTGCGCCGATTTTATTTCCGGTCTGCCCTCTGATTTTTTAAAGGGCTATGTCTCCGTCCCGGAGGATTGGGGTAACCCGCAAGGGAGGAAGATAAACGTATTTTACTACGGCCGGCTGCGGCCGGGGGAGGGATATCCCGCTGTAGCTGTATTTAATGGCGGGCCGTCGTCTGACAGCCATCGAACCTACCGCCCTATGGAAGGCGACGCCCAAACCGCGAAGCTGGATCTTATTATAATACAC
>JAVHPG010000118.1:0-12033 GCA_036170455.1 Elusimicrobiales bacterium | reverse complement strand
GGGTTCGGAGCGACCTCTCGGAGGCCCGAGCTTGCATAAGCGCGAGGGCCGAGAGGGGAGGCGCGCGCACGGTGTGCGCGACGCCGTGAGCGACGGGCCCATACCCTTGCCAGGCCCCCGACTTCGCACCTCGCGGTCTTTCTGTTCTTTTATTTCGACTGCCGGACGCGGATCTGGAAGCCGTGGACGGCGGTGACGTCTACGGGGGCGCCTTCGGGGATGTCGCCGGAGACGCTTTCGGCGTCCCACAGCTCGCCCTCGACGAGGACTTTGCCTTTAGGGGTCAGGGCCGTCTTGGCCAGGCCGCGCTTGTCGGTCAGGCTCTCGATGCCCGTCACGACCTTGCGGAGCTGCGCGCGCAGCGCTATCAGCGCCACCACGGCCACCACCGCGATCAACCCTATTACCGTAGAAAGAAGCATGCTCATGGAAATAGAAAGACCTCCGATGGAAGGCTGGTTGAACAGCATCAGCCCGCCCAGCAGGATAGAAAGCGCGCCGGCCAGCGTTAGCAGGCCGTAGCTGACGACCTTGATCTCCGCGATGAAGAACACGAAGCCCAGCATGATCAGCGCCAGCCCGGCGAAATTGGCCGACAGAGTCTGGAAAGAATAGAAGGCAAGCACCAGCGAAACCGCCCCCACCACGCCGGGCAGGATCAGCCCCGGGCTGTAAAGCTCGATGAAAAGCCCGGCCGCGCCCAGGCTCATCAGGATCATCGCTATGTTCGGGTCCGTGATCGTCGCCAGGAACTTCTGCCTGCGCGTCTGCCTGAAATATTCCACCGCCGGCTTCGCGCATTTCAGCGTGCCGAAATCCCCCGCCTTGCGCCCGTCGGCCCCGGCCAGAAAATCGTTCAGGTCCGCCGCCACAAGGTCGGCCACCCCGGCCTTAACAGCTTCTTCCGCTGAAATAGAATCGCTTTTGGCGACAGCCTTCATCGCCCACTCCACGTTACGCCCCGTTTTCTGGGTTATGGATTTAATATAGGCCGAGGCGTCGTTCAGGACCTTTTCCTCCATCGGCTCTTTTTTCTTGTCCGCCTTGTCCCCCAACTGCGGGAGGCTGCCCATCATCACCGGGTGCGCCGCGCCGATATTGGTTCCGGGCGCCATCCCCACCAGCGGGGAAGCCATGGAAATAAAAACTCCCGCCGAGGCCGCGCGCGCGCCCTGCGGCGAGACGTAGACGGCCACGGGTTTTTTCGAGGCCAGCATCTTCTGGATGATGATCCGCATCGACGAATCCAGGCCGCCGGGCGTATCCAGCGCTATCACCAGCAGGTCCGCCCCGCCGGGTTCGTTGACCTTATCCACGGCCTGCGAAATGAATTCGGCGGCGGCCGGCGTTATCACGCCCGAATAGGGCGCCACCAGCACCGCTTTTACCTCGTATGCCGGGCCCGGCGCGGCCGGTTTGCCAGGTTTGGCGGCAAAAACGCTTCCGCAGCAGAACAGGATAAGCGCTAATATGGTCTTTGTTTTCATAAATTGCGGGCTCCCCCGAAAAAATCTTTTCCTCTGGTAATTATACATCTTGGCGGCGGCCGCTTTAAAGAACGCCGGACTGCGGGCCATACTGGAAGGAAAACCTCTTACTCTCCTCAACTACGATTCTTTGGCCGATTTCTAAAAAGAGACACTGCGCCTGTCGCTGGCGAAGCGGGCTTAGGCGCAAAAAGACCGGCCGCTTCCCGCGGCCGGTCTTCTCCGGCTTAGCTTTGCCTAGCCGAGGATTTTGTTCACCCTCTCCAGGAAGTTCTCCACCTTGAACGGCTTTTCCAGATAATCCGTTCCTTCGTGGTCCAGCATTTCTTTCGCCCGGGGCGTCCCCGTCACCAGGAGGCTTTTGGCGTCGTCTTTCGATTTATTAAAGATCTTTATGAGTTCCGTACCCACCCCATCCGGGAACATCAGGTCCGTTATCAAAAGATCGTAATCGTTCTTGAGCAGGAGGCCGGAGGCCTCGGCAAAAGTTTCCGCGCTGGTCACTGCGTATTCTTCCCCCGAAAAAATACGGGAGTAAAGGCGCAGTATGGATTTATCGTCGTCGGCTACCAGGATGTTTACGGGCATGTTCCGCCTTTTTTAACCGGGAATATGCCCCCCTGAAACCCGCCTGACAGGTCCCTCACCCGTAAATAGTGTATCTTAAGTTACACTCAAGCGTAAGGGGCGCAGGACCCAGCCGCCGCTGGTCATCAGGCCTACCCGCACGTAGGCCCCGCTTCATAATGATAAAATAAAGGCGTGGAAAAACGCGCACCTCTTTTCAGCAGGATCAAGCCCGGGACCTTCCTCTTTATCTTTTCAGCCGCGGCCTATTTCCCGCTTCTTTCCCTGCCTTTCGTTTTTGACGACGTGATGTCGGTGCAGAATAATCACCTGCTCAGGGACCTGTCGAACACGGCCTATCTCTTCCACCCGGCCTATACCCATATCTTCAGGAACGAAGGCTTCGAGCCCTTCACTTTCCTGTACTTAATGCTAGCGGGCAAACTGGTCGCCTGGCAGGCCTGGGGCTTCCATGCTCTCTCTCTCCTGGCCCACGCCTCCTGCGCCTGGCTGGTCTACAAACTTGCGCTGCTCCTGCTGGAAAAAGAAAAACCGGCGCTTCTGGCCGGCCTGCTGTTCGCGCTCCACCCGGCGCAGGCGGAAACGCTGGTCGCCGCGCTTTTTTCCGGCACTATCTTCTCCGCGCTTTTCTTCCTGGCGTCCCTTTACCGCTTTATCCATGGCGATGGGCGCGACGGCGCCGGCGCTAAAATACTTACCGGCCTGCTTTTCGGCGTTTCGCTCCTCTTCAAAGAGCGCGCTTTTTCGGGCCTGGCGCTTTTCTGCCTGCTGCCTTTTCTGCGCCCTAGCGGCGGGTTCAAAGAACTGCGCAGGAGGCTGCCCGAACTGCTCGCGCTGTCTTTTTTCTGGACGGCGGCCCTGTTCTCCCGCCTGAGCGCCGGCAGGGGCTCCGCCCTGGGGCTCAGGGACCTGGACCCCGCCTTTCTTTTAGCTAAACTGGCGGCTTACGCGCAGATGCTGCTGCTGCCTTTCCGGCTCTCGCCGGTTTACCAGAAGACCTCCGCGCTCCCCGGTTCCGCCGGGCTGGCGGCGCTGCTTCTGACGGGAGGAATTATATTTTTCGCCTTCAGGCACTCTGGGCGCGGAGAGCGCGGCTATAACCCGGCCGCGGCGGGCGCGGCGGCTTTCTTCGTGCTCCTCTTTCCCTACCTTAACCTGCTGCCGGTAAGCGATCTCGCGGAATACCTGAACTCCGTCTTCGTCTCCACCCGGTATCTTTATCTTCCGCTGGCGGGGGCCGCCCTGGTCTTCGCGGCCTTCGCCGCCAAAGCCGAAGAATTGCTCAGCGAACTGAGCGGCGGGCCTGTTTTTCTAAAAACGTGCGGGGCGGCGCTTCTCGTTCTCTGCCTGGCGCTTTCGGCGCAGCAGCAGCTTATCTGGCGCAGCGACGAGCAAGTCTGGCTCCGCGCCGTAAAGTTCAACCCCGCCAGCCCCTGGGCCAATTATATGCTTGGCTCTTACTACCTGCAGGAGGGCCGGCCCGACGAGGCCCTGCCGCGCCTGACCCTGGCGCTTTCGCTGAACCCGCCGCGCGGAGTGCTGTCCAACGCGCTCGGGGCGCTGGCGGCCGCGCGCCTGCTGAAGGGCGAGACGAAAGAGGCTGAGCAGGCGGCGCTTAAAGCCCTCGGGGCCTGGGAATTCAATTACGACGCCTGGAATATCTACGGCGCGGCGCTGGCCGGGCTCGGGAAGAGGAAAGAAGCGGCGGCGGCTTTTGAAAAAGCCGCGGAAGCGGAGATGACCGGCGACACGCCGCTGGTGAATTTGGGCAGGCTTTATCTTGAACTCGGCGAGCCCGCGAAGGCCGCGGCGGCTTTTGAGCGGGCCCTGAAGCGGGAAAAGAGCTTTGATACCCTGGACCTGCTGTGCGGCGCCTACGCCGCCTCCGGCAGGCTGAAAGAAGCCTCGGGCGCCTGCCTGGCCTCCCTCGGGCTTAAGCCGGACAGGCCGCCCGCGCTGCTCCGGCTAGCCGGGATCTACCTCGCGCTCGGGATGGACGAACCGGCGCAACTGTGCCTGGCCGAAGCCGCCAGGCTGGACCCGGCTAATGCCGAAACCCGGGCCCTGCTTAAAAAACTCCGCACTAAAAAATAACCGGGAAGCTCCATTGAAACTTCCCGGTTAATATCAGCGCCTGGCGCCGAAGCGGGCCTCTTACATCGCGTCTATGATCGCGTTCAGCGTCGGGCTGGGCCGCATCGCCTTCGAAACCTTCTCGAAGTCGGGATGGTAATAGCCGCCCATATCCACCGGCCTGCCCTGAGCCGCGATAAGTTCCTTGTTTATCTTCTCTTCGTTCTCCTCAAGCCGCTTCGCTATCTTGGCGAACCTCGCCTGGAGGCCGGCGTCCTTCGACTGCGCGGCCAGGGCCCGGGCCCAGTACAGCGCCAGGTAGTAATGGCTCCCGCGGTTGTCTATCTCCCCGACCTTGCGGGCCGGCGACTTATTATTGTCCAGGAACTTGGCGATGGCCTGGTCGAGGGCTTCGGCCAGGACCAGCGCTTTCCCGTTCTTAAAAGTATTGCCGAGGTGCTCGAGCGAAGCCCCGAGGGCGGAGAACTCGCCGAGCGAATCCCAGCGCAAATAGCCTTCTTTCTGGAACTGCTGCACATGCTTAGGAGCGGAACCGCCCGCGCCGGTCTCGAAAAGACCGCCGCCGGCCAGAAGCGGGACCACGGAGAGCATCTTTGCGCTGGTTCCGAGTTCCAGGATCGGGAAGAGGTCGGTGAGGTAGTCGCGCAGCGCATTGCCGGTGACCGAGATCGTGTCCAGGCCCTTGCGTATCCGCCCCACGGAATATTTCAGCGCCTCGTCCGGGGCCATGATCTTTATCTCGAGGCCTTTGGTGTCGTTGTCCTTCAGGTATTTTTCCACCTTGGCTATCACCTGCGCGTCGTGGGCGCGGTTCTTGTCCAGCCAGAACACGGCGGGGGCGCCGGTGGCGCGGGCGCGCTTCACGGCCAGCTTTACCCAATCCTGTACCGGAATATCTTTCGCCCTGGACATGCGCCAGATGTCGCCCGCCTCGACTTTATGCTCGATCAGCACCTTGCCGCCGGCGTCGACTACGCGCACGGTCCCGTCGGCCGGGATCTCGAAAGTGGTGGGGTGCGAACCGTACTCCTCGGCTTTCTGGGCCATCAGGCCGACATTGGGCACCGAACCCATCGTGGCGGGGTCGAAAGCGCCGTTCTTCCGGCAGTCTTCCATGATCTCGCGGTAGATCGTGGCGTAGCAGCGGTCGGGGATCAGGGCGACGGTGTCCTGCAGTTTCCCCTCCGCGTTCCACATTTTGCCGCCGTCTCGGACCACCACCGGCATGGAAGCGTCGACGATGATATCGCTGGAGACGTGCAGGTTGGTGACGCCCTTTGCGGAGTCCACCATAGCCAGCGCCGGGCGCCTGCCGTAGACGGCTTTTATATCGGCTTCTATCTCCGCTTTCTTTTCGGCCGGGAGGCCCTGGATCTTCTTGTAAAGGTCGCCCAGGCCCATATTGGGACTGATGCCGAGGGTCTTAAAGATCCCTGCGTGTTTCTCGAACACATCCTTGAAGAAAACCGAGACGGCATGGCCGAACATGACGGGGTCGGAGACCTTCATCATCGTGGCTTTAAGGTGCAGGGAGAGCAGGAGGCCCGTTCTTTTGGCATCCTCTATCTGTTCGGCGTAGAATTTGCGGAGGGCCTTTACGCTCATGAAAGTCCCGTCCAGGATCTCGCCTTTCGCGGCTTTAAGACCGCTTTTCAGCGCGGCCGCTTTGCCGTCGGCCCCGGTGAACTCGATGCTGAACCCGCCGCCGTTCTCCATGCAGACGGATTTCTCGTTGCCGTAAAAATCCCCGCCGGTCATGTGGGCGACGTGCGCTTTTGAACCCGGGTTCCACGCGGCCAGCTTATGCGGGTTCTTTTTGGCGAAATTCTTGACGGAGGCCGGAGCGCGCCGGTCGGAGTTGCCCTCGCGCAGCACGGGGTTCACGGCGCTGCCGAGCACTTTGGCGTAGCGCTCTTTTATCTCCTTCTCCGCCGGGGTCTTCGGGTCTTCGGGGTAATCGGGGAGCTTATAGCCCTGGGCCCTCAGCTCTTTTATCGCCTCCTTAAGCTGCGGCACCGAGGCGCTTATATTGGGCAGCTTGATGATATTAGCTTCCGGGTTCAGCGCGAGCTCGCCCAGCCGGGCGAGGTTATCGGGGAACTTCTGGGTTTCGCTCAGGTTATCCGGGAAGTTGGCCAGGATCCTGCCGGCGAGGGAAATGTCGCTTGTTTCCACCTCAGCGCCGGTTCCTTTAAGAAAAGCGCTGACGATAGGGAGCAGGGAATAGGTCGCCAGGGCGGGGGCCTCGTCGGTTTTCGTCCAGATTATCTTGCGTGTAGGCATGGTTTCTCCTTGATGTTTTAGAATCCGCGAATAATAAATCCGGCGCCGCGCGGGGCTACGCCGCCTTTTCTTTCTGAGAGGCGGCTAGAAGCTCCTTGTCCCTGGCCGAGACCTGCTTCGCGTGGAACTGCATTTTAAGACCGCAGACTTTTTCGCAGCAGTCGTATCTTTTGACTTTAAAGAACGCTTCAGCGAGGGCGGTATAGGTTCCGGGCTCGAGCTTTATAGCGAGCAGACTCTCGGGCCTGCGCGCCTCCTCGTACAGCGCTACGAATTCGTCGTAATCGCCCGGCTTCGTGAACAGGTCGAGCAGCTTGCCGGAGCGCAGCATGCTTTGCGCCATCTTGAAATTCCCCTCTTTCACGAATTTATCGGCGTAAGACAGGAAGAAAGTATAGGGAAGCTCTTCCTTAGGCAGTTCTTCCAGGGCCTGCAGCCCTTTATAAAGATCGAGCAGCTCCGCCTGCGGCAGGTTCTCTTTTTTCCCGCCTATAGCCTTGTACTTCAAATACGAGCTGAAAGCGTTTTCGTAGGCGCCGGACATCGTCTCTCTTTTTATTTCCGCCGGCAGGTTTTTTCTTAAGCCGGCCCTGTTTTTTATCCCGGAGACCGTCTTCCAGGCCGCGAACAGCGCCGAGAGGACCAGCAGGTCCGCCAGGCCCAGCCCGCCGAGCCTTTTCAGCTCCTGTACCTTTTTAACCGCCTCGGCCAGCTTCTGACCGCCCTCCTCCGTTTGCTTGAAAGAAAGCGCCTGCCTGAATTCCTCCGGGGCCTTCCTTGCGTTCAACGGGTTCCCGGAAGCAAACAGCCTGAGCCCTTCCTCGTAATGGAGCGAATAGTTCTTGTTATTTTCCGCCTCCAGCGCAGCTATCCTCTGTATTTCCTTGTTCCGCGCCTCCGCTTCCCACGGGGTCAGCCAGATCTTTATGGTTTTATCGAAACTGCCGGAAGCCAGATATTTCCCGTCGGGCGAAAAAGACAGGGACTTTACCGAGCCGCCGTGCCCCTCGAAGGTCCTCGCCTGAACGCCTTTGGCGATGTCCCACGCGTTTATTACCCGGTCGCCGCCGCCTGAAAAGACGTAGGCGCCGTCCGGGGAATAAGCCACGGCGAGGACGGGCTGCCGGCCGGCGGTAAAGGTCTTCACGCAGACGCCGTCGCTTACCCGCCAGACCTTGACGGAACCGTCGTCGCTCCCGGAGGCCAGGTATTCCCCGTTCTTTGAAAAAGCCGTGGAATTGACCGCGGAACCGTGCCCTTCGAGGGTCATTTTATGGGCGCCGCTCTCGGCGTCCCAGATCTTGATGGTGCGGCCCGCGCCCGCGGAGGCGAGGAGGTTGCCGTCGTTAGTTATAGAAACGGAATAGATATAGCCCGAGTGGCCCTTGATGGTCCTGTTGCGGGTTTTCGGGTCTCCGCCCCAGATCCTGATCACCCCGTCGGTCCCTCCCGAGACGACGCGCCGGCCGTCGGGGAAGAAAGCCGCCGACCAGACCGAATCCTTGTGCCCTTTCAGGGTGCCCAGGCAGGCGCCGCTTTCCATACTCCAGAGCTTCACGGTCCCGTCCTCGCTGGCGGAGACGAGGCTTTTCCCGTCCGGAGAGAAGGCCACCGAGTTCACGAAATTTTTATGACCCCTGAACTCCCTGACCAGGGTGCCGTCCTCGAAGCTCCAGACCTTAATGGTATTGTCCACGCCGCCGGAAGCGATAGACTTGCCGTCGGGCGAAAAAGCTACGGAATAAACGATCCTGGAATTGCCCGCAATGCTTTTTGTAAGCAGGCTTTCCTGGGCGCGGAGCGGAGCCGGGCCGCAAAGATAAGCGCCGAGGAAAAAAACAGAAAGGCAGGTCTTCTTCATTTTTTGTGTCCCTTAAGCCCCGAAGCATAACTATAATACTATCCTTGAGGGAACGCCGTCAAAGGGGCCGGGGTAGCCAGGGCCGCCCTTCAGGCTTCCCAGGGAGGAAAAACCTCCGCGCGCCCGCCGGCGAGCAGGCAGATATGCGTGAGCGGGGGCCGGTTCTTCCGCTCGTAGAGGCCGCGGGCCAGCCCGGCCAGGTTTTCGTCCGGGGCGAAACCCGGGAAAGACAAAGGCCCGGCGGCCAGCACCAGGCAGGCGCGCCCGGACCCGCGCTTCTTGCTCGAGGCTTTGGCCTGCCTTATCTTCTTATCGTACTTAAGCTCCAGGAAATCCACCGAGAGGGCGCCGGCCGGCGTCCGCGCCGAACAAACCTCGAAAGCGTAATGCAGCCCGCCCCGCTCTGCAGAAATATCAGCCGTTTTGCCTACGCCGCGGCCGATGAAGCCCAGCGCGGAAAACCCCTCGGAGCGGAGGAAGACCACAGCCAGAAGCTCGGCCAGGGCCGCCTCAAGCCTGTCCGCGGCCAAATTATTCGCGTCAAAGCCGCTCCGGGCCAGCGCCGCCTCGCCGGAACAGCCGAGCGCCAGCCCGGCCTCGCGCAGCAGGCCGGCCGTCCCGGCTATGAACCACGCTGGATCTTTTTTGAGCGCCGCTCTCAGGGAGAAAGGCAGCCTGTTTTTGAGGACCCCGCCCAGATATTCTTTAAGCGCGGGCGGCAATACGGAGCCGCCCAGCAGTTTAAAAAGCTCTTCTTTCCTCATCAGAAAAGGCTCAGCAGCAATTTGATGTTAAGGAAGCTGACCGCCAGGGCTATTGCGCCCAGCAGCAGCATGTCCCAACTGCCGTTGGCGTAGCGGCCCATCACTTTTTTAGAGGAAGTCAGGTAGAACTGCAGGAAGATAGTGAATGGGAGCTGCACGCTGAGCACCATCTGGGAAATTATCAGGCCCCTGAACGGGTCGGAAATAAAAAATATCAGCAGCAGGGCGGCAAGTATCGAAATGCAGACGCCGAACCGGCTGTGGGTGTCCTTCAGGTTCAGCGGCTCCGAGTAAATGCCGGCGAAGATCGACCCGCCGGCCATGCCGGAGGTGACGCTGGAGGCGATGCCGGAAAAAAGCAGGGCCACGGCGAACACCAGCCCGGAGGACCTGCCGAGGAGCGGGACCAGCATCTCTTTGGCCTGGCTCAGCTCGCTCACCTGCGCGCCCGCGGCGAAGAAAGTGGCGGCCGCCATGATTATCATCGCGCTGTTTATGCCCCAGCCTATCAGCATCGAAAGCAGCGTATCCAGGAACTCGTACTTCAGCTGCTTCCTGATGACCTTATCGTCCTCGAGGTTCCACTGGCGGCTCTGGATTATCTCCGAATGCAGGAAGAGGTTATGCGGCATGACCACGGCGCCCAGCACGCTCATGACTATCAGCATCGAGCCGTCCGGCAGGGCGGGCGTGACCCAGCCGGAGGCGGCCAGGCCCCAGTCCACGCCGGCGAGTTTGAGCTCGTAGATGAAGGAGAGCCCGATCAGGGAAACGAAACCGATGATCCATTTCTCCAGCCTGCGGTAAGTATTGGAGAAAAGCAGGTAAAGCACCAGGGCCGCGACCAGCACGGCGCCCAGCTTGACGGGTATTTTAAAAAGCATCTGCAGCGCCAGCGCGCCGCCGAGGATCTCGGCGAGGGAAGTGGAGACGGAAGCGGCCATGGCGGACCAGAGCAGGGGCCTGGAAAGCGCCCGCGGCAGGTATTTCTGCGCCGCTTCGCTCAGGCACAGCCCGGTGGCTATGCCGAGGTGGGCCACGTTATGCTGGAGGACGATCAGCATCAGCGTGGAGAGCGTGACCATCCAGAGCAGCGTATAGCCGTAGGAGGACCCCGCGGCCAGGTTGGAGGCCCAGTTCCCCGGGTCTATGAACCCGACGGTGACTATCAGCCCCGGGCCGATATATTTAAGTATCTCCAGCCCGCCGAAAACGCGCTTATGCCGGCTGTTCTTGAGGTCCGCGAGGAACTTTAACATCAGGAGTAATTTTACTATTTTCCGGCTCTCGAAAAAGAAGCCCGGGCGGCCGGGCTTCTTCTTTCGCGCTTTCGGCGCGGCTCAGGCTTACTGCAGTTTGGCCACGTATGAAGCGTGGAACTTCTTCATCTTCTCCACCAGCGCCAGGATGTCCTCTTTGGGCGGCAGGAAGGTGGTGCGGAAATGCAGCGTCCCCGGGTGCTGGCCGAAGCCGGAGCCGGGCACCACGCAGATGCCGGTGCCCTCCAGGAGCCGCAGGCAGTACTTGGCGTCCCGCGCGGCCTCGTATTTGTGGCGTTCGTCGGGAGTCATGGTTTCGGGGTTTATCCCCTTGGGGTGCGGGAGGTAGAATTTCACGAAAGCGTACATCGCGCCCTCGGGGACGTCGACGGACATCCCCTCTATCTCGTTAAGTCCTTTGCCCAGGATGCCGGCTTTTTCCTTGAGGTCGCCGAGTATAGCGGCCTTCTCGGCGGCGTAAAGCTCGTAGCTCTCCTCGCCGGGCCGCGGCGGGGCCGTCATAAGATAGGTCACCAGCTGCCCGTCTACGTTGGCGCAGAGGCCTATGGACAGAAGCTTTATCACCTCGGCGTAGACGTCGTCCGGCATATTGCGTATTTCCAGGTAGCCGCCGCGGTGGCCGCACTCGCCCAGGAAGCCTTTGGAGACGGAGTGAAGGCTGAACAGCGTCACGTCCTTCTCGCCGAGGTCGTGCATCACCTTGGCGAAAGAAACGAACTCCAGCCCTTCCCCGTAAATATTGTCCTGGTAAACCTCGTCGGCGATGATGGCCAGGCCGTGCTTCTTCGCGAAGCGGATGACCATGCCGATATTCTTCCGGGAGAGCACCGCGCCGGTGGGGTTGCCCGGGTTGATCACGGTTATGGCCACCGGGTTTATCCCCGACTTCTTCGCGCCCTCTATGCTGCGCTCCAGCTCCGCCTCGTCCAGGCTCCAGCGGTTTTTCTCGTCCAGGAAGTAGTTCACCTGCCGTGCGCCGTAGAGCTCGATGGCGGCGCTGTAAAGCGGGTACTGCGGTATCGGGATCATATACCCGTCGTTCTCTTTATTGGTCAGCAGAGTGAAAACGGTATGCACGCCCTTGCTCGCCCCCTCGGTGAGCATGATGCGGTTGGGGTCGGCGGGGATGCCGTCGCGCTTCTCTATAAATTCGGCGATGGCCTTGCGGATGAAGGGGATGCCGGCGCTCTGCGTGTAGGCCCCGGTGCCGGAAGGGTTCTTCTCCAGGATCATGCGCGCCCGCCGGATGACGTCGGCCGGGAAAAGCTTTTCCGCGCCCGGCTTATCCATCAGCGCCGGGTATTCAACCAGGCTCAGCACCTGCCGGATGAAAGTTATCGGCTTCTGTTTCAGCGCCTGCGGGTTGCCGATATTGCAGTAAATGATCTTCTTGCCCTGCTCTTCCAGCTCCTGGGCGCGGATCACGATCTTGCCGCGCACGGCGTAATGCGCCTTAATAAGTTTTGAATTTACGTCGGAGAGTTTTACCATGGTTCCCTTTCGCGCGGCCGCACGCGCGGACTTACCCGCTTCAGCGGATGCCGGCCCCGGCCTGATCGGGGCTCCTGGAGAGAGGAGAATCTTGCGTCTCCCGGTCGCCGGCTTCCAGAACGGCTTTGTAAATTTTTTGAAGGCGGTTCTTTATCCAGTCCGTGAGCGATCTTTTAAAATCCCTC
>JAVHPG010000117.1:0-12069 GCA_036170455.1 Elusimicrobiales bacterium | reverse complement strand
GAGGACGAGAAGCTGCGCGAGCGTGTTTCCTCCGAGAACAGGGAACTGCGTGAATTCCTGCTGCTTAAAGCCATGAACTACCAGCCCAGGCCCCCTGAAAAGGACGATTCCGGCCTTACGCCCCAGCAGGAAAAAGAGCTTAACGACCTGATAAACCAGATAGAGGGAGAGATAAAGGCGGAGACCGCCAAGGGCGCTTCGGCCGACCCCCTGGGGATCACCAGCACATGGGAAGAAAAGTATGACTCCAAAAACGGCCGCAAAAAAAAACGGTAAGCCGCGCATAGCGGGGCTCCCTTATTTCACCTTCCGGCGCATGGCGGACGGCTCCGTCCTGCTTTCCAACGACGCAGGCTTCACCGCCGCCGTCTCTAAAGCCGATTTCACCCGCTTCTCCGCCGGGCGCCTCGGCTCCGGCGAGAAACTTTACGGAGAGCTGGCGGCCAAGGGCTTCGTGCGCGAGATGACTGATTTCGAGGGCTTCGCCGCCGCCTGCTCCAGAAAGAACGCTTTCCTCGGCTCCGGCCCCGGGCTGCACATCCTGGTCATGACGCTGCGCTGCAACCACAAATGCCTTTATTGCCAGTCCGGGGCGCTGGGCGCCGCGGGCGGGCGCACCGACATGAGCCGCGCCGTGGCCCGCAAAAGCGTGGACTTCGCGCTCAAGAGCACCAATCCCGGCATCACCATAGAATTCCAGGGCGGCGAGCCGCTGCTTAACTGGGACACGCTCAAAGATTCGGTGCTTTACGCCCGCCGCCGCGCCAAAGAGCTCGGCCGGGAAGTCAGGCTGGCCCTCGTCTCTAATTTCAGCCTGATGACGGAAGAGAAAGCCCGCTTCCTGGTGGAGAACGAGGTTTCCGTCTGCACCTCGCTGGACGGGCCGGCGGACCTGCACAATAAGAACAGGATCTTCACCGGCGGGAATTCCCATTCGGATGCCGTGAAGTGGCTTAAGTATTTCATCGGCCGCGCCGCGAAGCAGGTCCCGGAGTATAAAACTTTCAACCCGAGCGCGCTGCTTACCGTGTCGAAGTATTCGCTCGGCCGGGAAAAAGAGATCGTGGACGAATACCTGCGCAACGGCCTTACCGATATTTTTGCCCGGCCGCTGGCCCCTATCGGCTATGCCAGGAACCTCTGGCCGAAGATAGGCTATTCCGCGGCGGAGTTCGCCGGTTTTTACCGCAATACCCTGAATTATATCTTGAAGCTCAACGCCGCCGGGAAGAAAATACGCGAGCGGCACGCCGTGATAATGCTGGAGAAGATAATCAACGGCACCGACCCGGGCTACCTGGACATGCGCTGCCCCTGCGGCGCGGCCATTGGGCAGGTGGCTTACAACTATAACGGCGACCTCTATTCCTGCGACGAGGGCCGCATGGTGGGCTGGGAGGGGGACGACCTCTTCAAGATAGGGAACGTGCTGAAAGATTCCTACCGCAAAGTGATGCTGGCGCCGGCCGCGAGGGCCTGCGCCGCGGCCTCCAACCTGGAGTCCCAGCCGCAATGCTCCCGCTGTGTTTACAAACCTTACTGCGGCGTCTGCCCCGTCTACAACTACGAGACGCAGGGCTCGCTGTGGGGCGATATGCCGTCCAGCGGGCGCTGCGCCCTTTCCATGGGCATGTTCGACGCGCTTTTCGCCCTGCTGAAGAAGCCGGCCAGCGCAAAGATCCTGAAAGGATGGGTGCAAAAATGAAGCCTGCAAAAAAAGCCGGTGATATTTTTTTAAGCGGCGAGATCTACTGCGCCGAAGCCGTGGACCTCGCGGCCGCGGTTTTCGAGGGACGCGGTGTGCGCGTTGCGAAAGTTCCCGGCGGGTTCACCGTCGAAGCTTCCGCGGGCGGAGACGCCGCCGGAGAATTCTGCAATGAAGCGCTGAATCAGCAGTGCCGGATAGAACTCAGCCGCCGGAATTTCAAGATCGCTTCCATCCTGGCCACCAAAGCCCTGCTTTCAGCCGCCGGGGTGGAACAAGCCGGCGCGGCCAAGGCTAAAAAGAAAGCGGTCAAGCGCGGATAAAAAAGCCGCCAGGCGGGCCCAGTTCCCGGCCGGCACGTGCAAAGCAATGAAAAAATGGTCGATCCTAGCCGCCGCCCTGCTGCTCGCTTTCGCCGCCGGAATCAAATACCAACAGCGTAAAGCTTCCTTCGAGAGCGACGGTTTCCATGCCGCGCAGCCGGCGCCCGGTGTCGCCCCCCTTCCGGCGGGAACCACGCTTTATTCCATACCCGAGAATTTCTCGGCCGAGATTTCAAAGTCCGGCGCTCCTTCCACTTACGGCGCGCTTCCGACCATAAAGAACAAGCTCTATGAAAGCGGCCCCTGCAAGGGCGGCTCGCTGAATGAAATTTTTTCCGCTCACGGGCGGATCTGGGGCTACCTGGCGCCTTACGGCTCTTTCTCCAATACCGGCAATGAAGATACTTACGAACTGTTGGAAAAGTATCTTTCCTGCGTCGGGCTGGCGCGCCGCTACCCCTCCTTCTGCAACTACCTGCCCGGCGAAAGCCGGGGCGGCAGGACCGACGTGCCGCTGCTGAAAAGTCCTAATTATAAATGCGGGCAATACTATCTGAACGTGTCCAGCGCGGCCGGCGCCGCCGGCGGCTGCCCAACCGGACAGGAGGCCCTTTGCTCCGCCTATCTCTCCAAGTCGGAGGCTTCCTGCTCCGCCCTGCTCGCGAAGCTGGGCTCCTCGTACTGCGGCTACCTGGCCAAGGCCCAGAAAAGGGCGGGCGGCTATGCCGGCTACTCTCCCGAAGAGGTCAAGGCGGTCCTTAAAAAGTCAGAAGAGGAAAAAGCCGAGGAGGAGAGGCGGCGGAAAGAGAACGAAAAGATCACCGAAGAGATAAACATAAGGGTCCGCAAGATGATGGGGAAGACGGACGCGCCCAAATAAACTCCAAGTGAAACGCATCGACATAAAAATAGGCTTCAACTGCAACAATATGTGCGATTTTTGCGCACAGGGCGGCAAGCGCAGCCGCGTGGGCGGGAAAAGCCTGAGGCAGATCAAAGCCGACCTCGCCCGGGCTAAAAAGCAGGGCGTGACCGCCGCCGTCTTCACCGGCGGCGAGCCCACGCTGCACCCTGACCTCCCGGCCGCGGTGCGGGCCGCCAGGGCTATGGGCTATGAAAGCGTGCAGGTGCAGACCAACGGCCGCCGCTTCGCCTATTACGATTACTGCCTCGAGCTTAAAAACGCCGGCGTGACCGAGATGGGGCCCTCCCTGCACGGCTCCACGCCGGAGATCCACGAAAAACTTACGCGGGCCAAGGGCAGCTTTAAAGAAGTGGTCAGCGGCATTCTTAACTGCAAGAGGCTCGGGATGTACGTGCTGACCAATTCCGTCATCACTTCGGTTAACTATAAAGACCTCCCCGGGCTGGCGAAGCTGCTGGTGCGGCTCAAGGTCAACCAGTTCCAGTTCGCTTACGTCCACCTGGTCGGCTCGGCCTGGGAAAACCGGAAGACGCTGGCGCCCAAAAAAACCGCGGTGATGCCTTATTTAAAAAAGGCGCTGGACGCGGGCCGCGAAAGCGGCGTGGCCGGTTATACGGAAGCGATCCCCTTCTGCCTGATGAAGGGCTACGAGGACTGCGTGGCGGAGCGCGTTATTCCGGAAGGCCCGGTCTCCGACGCCGATTTTTACATCGAGAGCTACGGCGATTACCGCCGCGACGAGGGGAAGGCCAAGCGCAAAGAATGCCGGCCCTGCCGCTGGTTCAAGCTTTGCGAGGGCCCCTGGCGGGAATACCCGGGGCTCTACGGCTGGGACGAATTCAAGCCGGTAAAAGGAAAGGCGCCCGCCGCTAAACGCTGATGCCCGATATCCCTTTCTGGAACAAGTGCAATAATAAATGCGTGATGTGCACCAATCTGCCCGCTTTCGCGCGGCAGCCAGGAGTTCATTACGCGCTTAAAGGCCAGATCGCTAAGCTTGAGCGCTACCTTAAGGGCCTGGGGCCGGTTTACCTGAAGAACGACGGCAGCGCCGACTTCGTCAGCCTGACCGGCGGCGAGCCGACCCTGCACCCGGATTTTTTCAAGCTGCTTTCTTATTTCAGGGCGCGCCTGCCGGGGGTTCCGGTAACGCTGCTTTCCAACGGCCGGCGTTTCGCCGATAAAGAATTCGCGGAAAAATTCCGCGCCGTGGCCAAGCCGCCTTTTTCCGTGGCGATAGCGCTGCACGGGCCCTCGGCCCGGGTCCACGACGCGGTAGCGGGGGTTAAGAATAGTTTCTCCCAGACGGTCAGGGGGCTGAAAAACCTGCTTTCCGCGCCCGGAGGCCCCCGGGTGGAGATACGGCTGGTCATCCACAAAAAAAGCGCGGCGGCCCTCCCGAAAACGCTCGAATTCCTGCTTAAGACTTTCCCGGATACTTCGGCCTACAGCGTGACGGCGATACATTACGAGATAGAGGGAATGTCGCTGGCGAACCACCGGAAACTGGCCCTTAAATTATCGGAGTCCGCCGCGATACTGGGCGGCTGCCTGCCGCTTATACGCCGCTTCGGCGATTTCCGGCTCTACCATTTCCCGCTCTGCCTGGTCAGGAAGGAACTGCGGCCGCTCTGCTGGATCACGCTGCCGCCGGAAGACAGGGTCTACCCGGCCGGTAAGTGCGGGCGCTGCGGCCTTAAGAAAAAATGCCTGGGGCTGATGCTGGAATACCAGAGGATGTTCGGCGATTCCGAGCTGAAGCCGGTGAATAAATGAAGTATATCTCTATGCTCTTCCTCGCCGGGTTCACGGCCTGGTCCGTCTCGGTGGTAAGCAGGGATATGGCCACGCGAAAGATCACCAATGCAAGCATAATGGACGGTTTCAGGCTGCTTGCGGCGGGATTGGCCGTCTTCGGACTTTATACCTGGATGGGCTACGCCGGCCATGCGCAGAGTTTCCTGGTCGCGAATTTTTACTGGCTGTTCTGCCAGCATTTCTTCTGGTCGGCGCTGGCCGGGATAATTCTCTGGTACGCCGAGGTCTGGCCCGCCGGGGACGCCAAGTTCTTCATCCTGGTCTCGGGGGCCCTGCCGCTGGCCAATCCCTACCTGAAAAATTTCCCGGCCTTCCTTTTCCTGAGCCTGCTGATAAATATTTTCGTCTCGGCCGCCCTCTGGGCGGTGGGCAGCCATATCGCCTCGGGCTTCGCCTCAGCCTCCCCGTCCGACTTTTTCTCCGAGATGTGGCAGGACGTGAAAAAGCGCCTGGCGGACATGGCCGGCGGCAAGAACGCTTTCGCCATCGCGGCCGCCGCGCTGAATCTCGGTTTCCTGTTCCTCCTTCAGCAGCTGCTTTCGCTCGAGGCCCGCGGCTTTATCAGCCGCTTCTTCTCCCGGGCCGACCTGCTTTTCTTCTTCCTGTTCATTCTCTGGGACAAGGTAGGGGAGATGTTCCGCAGCCGCGTCTGGACCTATATCAGCTCGGCCTGCTACCTGGCGTATTTCTTCGCCGGGTATTTCATGTTCCCGGACCGGCTCTGGCTGATCTTCATCACGGCCGGGACCAATCTGCTGAAGCTCGGCCTGCTTCTTTTCTTCGGCCGGTTCATGCTTGAATTCCTGATGGAAAGAAAGGACACCCAGTACCTAAGCGCCGCCGAGCTGCAGCCCGGCCTCCTTCTTTCTACCAAAGCCTGCCGCTCTATCAAGGCCAACCCGGATTATACGGAGCTGTTCGAGGACTGCTTCAAGGACGGCCTGACCGAAGAACAGATAGCGGCGGTTAAAGAATGGATGAAGAAGCTGACGGTGCAGGACCCTAAAGTTGAAGTCATTAAAGGCCGACCCTTCGCGCTCTGGATCTTCGCCGGCGCCGCGATGCTGCTGGTTCTGGACAGAAATATCGTCGGCTTTTTCAGGTAGTACCGCATGAAAGAAGAAAAGAAACTCAAGATCGTCCTCTTTACGGGGTACGCCTGCAATAATAACTGCGCTTTCTGTATCGACGCCGATAAGCGGGCTTATCCGCAGAAGACTACGGCGGAGCTGCTGCGCGAGGTTCTGCGGGCGAAAACCAGGGGCGCCCATATACTTGAGATCATAGGCGGCGAGGCGACGATACGCCCCGACTTCAACCGCGTAGTGGCGGCCGCGAAAAAGCTCGGCATCCCCCAGGTGACCTGCGCCACCAATGGCCGGGTCTTCGCCGACCCCGCGGCCGCGCGCCGGATAATCCGCTCCGGCATAGATTCCCTGATATTTTCAGTGCACGGGCACGACGCCCGCACCCACGACGCGCTCACACGGGCGCCGGGCAGCTTCGCCCAGCTGAAAAAAGGCCTGAAGAATTTGCGCGCGCTGGGCTTTGAGCGGATAAGCGGCAATACTACCGTAGTTAAGCGGAATATGGCCGGCCTGCCCGCGCTGGCGAAGTTCTATATAAAGAACCGCATACGCAACGTCGAGTATATTTTCGTGGACCCTAATTACGGCGGGGCCAGGAACGATTTCGAAGGGCTTGTGCCGCGCATCTCCAAAGCCGCGCCGCATATGCGCCGGGCTCTGGCCCTCGGGCGCGCCGCCGGGCTGGACCAATGGAAGGCCCGCTATGTGCCGCTCTGCCATTTCAAGAGCTGCCTGGGCCAGATAAGCGAAATTAACGAACGCGAGATCTTCCTGACCGAGCACTGGGCCCCGGATTTCTTCAACAAGGACGCTATCGGTTCCCGCTCCAAAGTCGCCCGTAAAAAGACGGCGCGCTGCCGGGGCTGCGGCCTTTACTCCTCCTGCGAGGGGATCTGGGTAGAATACCTCAGGAAATACGGCGACGCCGAGCTGAAGGCGGTTAGGAAATGGTCATCTGATGAGCATAGCTCCTGATATGACACCTACACAAGTAATGAAACAGGAAGCCGGCGGCAAATGTTACGAGCTGATCCTCAACTATAACTGCAACGCCAGGTGCAGCTTCTGCTCCCAGGGCGATTTCGATAAATCGTTGAACGCGCCGTTCGACGCTATCGCGCGCAATATCTATTCCGCCTACAAGAACGGCTACCGCCGCCTCGGTTTTACCGGCGGCGAACCGCTGGTCCGCCCGGATATTCTCAAAGCGATAGCGCTTGGAAAATCTGTCGGCTTCCGTTTTATCCGTGTGCAGACAAATGGGATAAAGCTGGCGGATCCGGCTTTCTGCCGCGCTCTGGTGAAAGCGGGGCTGACTTTCTGCAAATTCTCTTTCACCACCGATAAAGCGGCGGACCATGACGCTCTGGTCGGGGTTCCGGGCGCTTTGAAGAAGGCTCTTGCGGGGCTTGAAAATCTGCGGAAACTGAAGATACGGCTCGGGACCAATATCCTGGTGAACCGGCTTAACTATAAGCGCCTGCCGGAGATAATAAAATTCTACCTCGGGCGCGGCATCACCAACTTCGTGATAATTTACCCGGTCTATAACGGGGCGATGGCGGTTAACGCCAAAAAGCTGGGCATAAGCCTTTCCGACTGCGAACCCTATTTTGAAGAAGCCGTTCAGACCATGGAAGCCGCCGGCCTGCCCAGGGAGATACTTTTTCTGAACGCCCCGCCCTGTTTTCTTAAGGGCCGTGAAAAACTGTCCATCGGCCTCGACCATTTTAATACGCTGGTGACGGACCCGCTCGGTGGCCGGACTGACCTGGACGCCAATGCCGACGCGGCCAAGGTAAAGGGCAAGCCCTGCCGTGCCTGCGCCCTGAACAAAAAATGCCGCGGCGCCGACGAGCACTATATAGCTAATTTCGGCTGGGCCGGTTTCAAGCCCGTTAAAAAAATCGGCGCCGTTAAAAAAGCGCCGGCCTCCGGGCGCATCTACCTTTCAGATAATGAAAAGTGCCTGGTGGAGATCCTGCGGCTGAAAGCCGGGGCTTCCACCAAAGAAGTCCTGGCCCTTTCAAAGAATATCGTGCTTTGCCGGGACTGCTCGGACGGCAACGCGGTCATGACCTCGGCCGCCAGCCTGATCTCCAAAGGCATGGTCAAAAGCAGCTTCGAGCGCGGTATCTACCGCTGGTCCCTGGCTAAACCCTGCGACGAGATAAAAAAATGGCTTTAGTCCACCTCTTCCGCAAATGCAACCAGCGCTGCGTTTTCTGCTCCTACCCGGCGGAGGAGGGGGGGGACGCCGGCGTTTCTCTTAAAGGCTGGCTGAAAGAAATAGCCGCCATGCCCCCGGGACTGGTCCAGATCTCCGGCGGCGAGCCGCTGATGGCCGGCGCGGGAGACCTCTGCCTGCTGCTGGCGGCGGTAAAAAAACTGGGCAGGCGGGCGGAGCTGCAGACTAACGCGCTGGCCGCGGCCGGGCTTCCTGCCGCGGACATAAAGAATATCGTGCGGGCCCTCAAGTCGGCGGACGGCTACTTTAACGTGAACTTCCCGGCCGCGAGCCCCGGCCTCGATTTCAGGATAACCAGGGCGCGCGGCGGCTTTAAGAAAAGGCTGGCGGGAGTGAAACGGCTTATAAAGGCCGGAGGCGCGGTAAGGCTGACGCACGTTATCACGGAACTCAATTACAGGCGCCTGCAGGAGTTCGCGGCCTATGCCGCGAAAAACCTGAAGGGCATAGCCTGGCTGCAGTTCAGCTATATAAAGGGCCTCGGCCGCGCCGGGGGGGCAAAATACCTGCCCAAGTATGCGGCGGTGCAGCCCTATCTGGAAAAAGCGCTTTCGATCTGCCGTGAAAATAAAATACGCTGCGAAGTGGACCATATCCCGCCCTGCTTCCTCGGAGAGTTTTACGCTCTGAACGTGGATATGGTAAAAATGAGGGACGGCCTTAAGGGCCCGCATTTGGAAGAGAAAAAGCGGGTTGCGGCCTGTCGCGGCTGCCGGTTCGTGAAGCTTTGTCCCGGCCCGAGAAAAGATTATATCGCTGTCCATAAAAACCTATGAACGAAAAGATCTCCTCCCTGAAAAAAGAATTCCCCGCGCTGGGCGGGCGCTTCGAAGGCCGCCGCCTGGTCTACCTGGACAGCGCCTGCACGGTGCTAAAGCTGCGCTGCGCCGCCGACGAGCAGCGCCGGCATATGCTTGAGCTGGGCGGCTGCGGCGGGAAGCGTTCCTCGCACGCCCTGGCGGCGGCCATGGAGGAAAATTTTTACGCGGCGCGCTCCCGGGTCGCTTCTTTCATGGGCGCGGGCTCGCCCGAGGAAATAATTTTCACGGCCGGGGTGACTGACGCGGTAAACCTGCTGGCTAATTCCTTCCCTTTCACGCCCAAAAGGAACGAGGTGATCCTCTCGCCTGTGGAGCATAATGCCGTGTTCCTGCCTTTCGAAAGGCTCGCTTCCGCCGGGAAGATAAAGCTGCGGATAATCCCGCTTAAGAACTTCAAGCCGGACATGGAAGCCTACCGCAAAATGTTAGGGTCCAGGACGGCGCTGGCCTGTTTTACGCACGCCTCGAATATTTTCGGCGGGCGCACTGATATCGCCGCCGCGGCGGACCTGGCGCACGCGGCCGGCGCCTGTCTTTTCGCGGACGACGCGCAGTACGCGCCCACGCACGGGGGCAGCGGGGCTCTTTACGGCGCGGACGCCTGCGCTTTCTCCGGCCACAAGCTGGGAGCCCCCTACGCCACCGGGGCGCTGTACGTTAAGCGGGAGCTGCTCGCCAGGCTCCGCCCCTGGCGCGTGGGCGGCGGCACGGTGGCGGACGTGACTCTGTCTGGCGGCCGGTATAAAGTTAAATATCTGGGCAATTACCAGGCCTTCGAAGCCGGCGTGCAGAACTGCTCCGGGGCCGCCGGCCTCGCCGCTGCTCTTGCCCGTCTTGAAAAGTGCGGTTTCGAAAACATAAGGGCCCATGTCTCGGGTCTTGTTGATGACGCTTTTAAAAGCCTGTCGGGGATAAAAGGCGTGCGCGTCCTCGGCGAGCGCGAAGACCTGCTGCAAGGTTCCCTCATCTCCATCGTTCCTGTAAAAAAAGGCTTCTCCGTCCCGGACTTCAATATTTTCCTGAACCAGCAGCTCAAAGGCCGCTTCATAGCCGTGCGCACCGGCCGCCACTGCGCCGACCTCGCCTGCCTCTCCTCCGGCTACCGCGAAACCATCAGGATTTCATTCTTCGCCTACAACACCCACGAAGACACCGCCTGTTTTGTCGCGGCCCTGAAAAAGTATCTTTCGCTGCTTAAGTAGGCGAGGGCAGCGAAGAGGGGCATGGACCTTAATGAAATTTACCCGCATAAAGACAGGTTCCCCTGAGTTTGCCGGCGTGTGCTTGTCTTTAGTCTGCATGGCCGTGTTAAGGGCGGCCTATTTTTCCCTGCCGCTTCCTTCCGGGGACGGCGGTCTTTACCTGGCTTCCGCCTCCAGGCTGCTAGAAGGCGGCTATTTCTTTTCCGGCGGCGGGGAGACCTTCGGGCTTCTCTACAGGACTCCGGGCTATCCCGTTTTCCTCGCCCTTTTGTCCGGCCTGTCCGGGCACTTGCTTAAGGCCGCTGTGCTGGCACAGCACCTTATAGGGATCCTCAGCGCCCTGGCGGTGTATCTCATCGGGAGGCGCGTCTGGGGGCGGCCGGCGGCGCTGCTCGGTGTTTTATTCACCGGCCTCCACTTTCACTTTCTTTACGCCGAATCCTACCCCTTGAGCGAAGCCCTCGCCGTCTTTTTCATGTCGGTTGGGCTTTACCTCGCCCTGGAGCTTAACTCCGACAGCAAGGCGGGTCCGGCCGCCTTCGCGCTGGGCGGCCTGGTTTTGGCCTGCGGGGCATTATGCCGCCCGGAGCTCGCCGGCCTGGCCCCTCTTTGCTCGGTCTATTTCTGGTCCGGGCGCGGCGTTCCCGCAGCGCGGAAGCTCGGGCGTATCTCCGCTTACCTCCTGCCCGTGGTCCTGATCCTCGGCGCCTGGGTGCTCAGGAACGGGCTGCTGTTCGACTATTGGGGAGTAACCCCGAATTCGCAGATCGCATTTTTCGACGGGCCCGCGGGGATGTGCGCGCACGCGGGGAAAGACAAGGCCGATATCGTAGGCTTCCAGGCTATGGCTCACCAGTACGATTCCGGGCGGGTCAACAGGGCCGTATACGTGCTGGAGAGGTTCGGTATCCCTTACCAGTGGTCGGCTAAAAGGATAGGCGCGCTTGCGCTGGCCGCGGCGGAGGAAAACCCGCGGGCTTACTTCAGGCTTTCCCTGCGGCAGCTCCGTGAAGCGCTGTTCACCGGCTCTACCTGGCCGCCGCGTGATATTACTGAGACGATGCCGGACCTGTTCGCGCCGGGCCGCGGCGGCAGGACCAGGCGTATTCTCATCCTGCTGGGCCGCCTGGACGGAGGAATTGAAGGGGTGTTGTTGTCGCCTCTTTTCCTGGCCGGCTGCCTGGCCGCGCTTCTGATGAGGTCTAAAGACGGGCTCCTGCTGGGAGCCTCCGCGGCTTACCTGCTGGGCACGTATGCTTTTCTCAGCCCCGTGAGCCCGCGTTACCGCATTGTCGTAGAGCCGCTAATGGGGCTGTTGGCCGCCGGAGCTCTCGGCATAGCCTGGCGCCGCTTGGCGGGAGTGCGGGGTTCAGCGGCGGCGCAACCGGCCGCGAAGCCGGCGCCGGCCTGGCTTTCGGGCCCCTTGCCCTTAATGCTCCTGGCCGGCTTTTTCTGCTCCTGGTCCTGGTTCATGGCGGAACTTTCAACGGCGTGCAGGGCCCGCTCCCTTTCGTCCGCTCCGGGTGCGGCGACGCTGCTTAGTGCCGCGGCGGCCGAACCGCCGGATAAAGAGGCTCTTCTCCGCCTCGGGTGGTTGTCGCTCGAACGCTCCATGTATCCTGGCGCCTTAAAGTATTTCGACGGGGCGCTGGGGCCTGGAGCCGGGAGCAAGGCGGCCGGCGACGGCCGGGCCGCCGCGCTGTTTAAGATGGGGCGCGGGAATGAGGCCCTGCAGGAGCTGAGGAGGGGAATGTCCCTGCACGGGAATTCTCCGGACCTTTGCTATAACGCCGCTACTATCGAATATCTGGCCGGGGACGCGGCCGGGGCTTTGAAAGATCTGTCTATCTTCCTCGGTTCCCGTGATCTCCCTCCGGCCCTCAGGGCGAGCGCCCTCGCCATGAGGACGGAACTCCTCGCTCGCGGCGCGGACCGGGGT
>JAVHPG010000116.1:0-12113 GCA_036170455.1 Elusimicrobiales bacterium | reverse complement strand
AGCAGGCCGTCGCCGCCGTCGGCTATCGGCAGAACCTCGACGGCCGCCCGCGGCAGCGCCCGCCGGACCCCCCTGGCGGCGGCCTCGCCGGCCGCGGCGGCGGTCAGCGTTCCCTTAAAGGCGTTGGGGGCTATCAAAATCCTCATTCCTAAATGATAGAATAATAGAAAGCGATTTGCTAAATACCGCGCCGCGAAACAAATGGAAATACAGAAACCCACCGTTGTTTACCGTTACAAGAACGGCCTTTACGTGAACCTCACCAACAGTTGCCCCACGGCCTGCTCTTTCTGCGTCAAGAAAACCTGGAAGATGGACTACCGCGGCAGCAATTTAAACCTCGAGGGCGCGGAGCCCTCCCCCGCCGAGGTTATAGCCCTGGCGAAGGAACAGTGGGCGGCGCTGCCTTTCGAGGAACTGGTTTTCTGCGGCTACGGCGAGCCGACGATGCGCCTGGAGGCCATGCTGACCTGCGCGCGCCTTATAAAGAACGGCCGCGCGGAGCCGCTGCCGCGCACGCTCAAAGTCCGCCTGAACACGAACGGCCTCGCGAACGCCGTCTGGGGCCGAAATGTCGTCCCCGAAATGAAAGGCCTCATAGATTCCGTGCACGTCAGCCTCAACACTTCGGACCCCGCGCAATGGCTGGAGCTGATGCGGCCAATGGAGCCCTGGGCCGCCACCGGTTTTGAGAAAGTGAAAGAATTTATCAGGGAATCCTCGATGCTGCTCCCCGAGGCCTTCGCCACCGCCGTCGAGAGCGAAGGAATAGACGTAGAGAAGTTCAAGGCCCTGGCCGTGCAGCTCGGCGCCGAGCCGCGGTTAAGGCCGCGGCTGGATGCGGAGAAAGCTCCTTAATGGAAAGAAAAGCCCTGTTGCTCCTGCTCGCCGCGGCCGCTTTCGCGCTGGTCAGCGTGCCCAGCGTGCTTTTCAACAACGCGATAAAAAAATATTTCAGCTTCGTCGGCCACTGGAGCGTGGCCAATATAAAACCCTCCCGCACCGGCGTGATACCGCCCTCCCGGTCCCGCGCCGAAAGGCCGGTGGAGCCGCCGCAGCCGGAGCTCCGGTTCGCCAAATTCTCGATAAAGATCTCCGGCGCGAAAGAAGTCAGGATAGCCGGGGATTTCAACAAGTGGAACCCGGAAGCCCTGTCCCTGGTACAAAAGGACGGCAAGACCTGGGAAGCCCTGGTTCCGCTGCCTCCCGGCAAATACAAATATCTTTGCCGCATCGACGGGCAGGACGTCCTGGACCCCCTCAACCCCGACACCGATATGGAAGCCGGCCGCAAAGTCTCGGTCCTGACCGTAAAATAGAACGCGTATGAAAAAGATCCTGGCACTGGCCCTTCTCTCCTTTCTCCCCCCCCCCATGCTCCGGGCGCAGCAGGCCGCGCTCTGGGTCCCCGCCGACGCCGCCGGCGCCGAAGAAGTTATCGCCGCGCTGGAACAGGACGCTGGCCTGCGCCTGACGGCCGCGCTCACCCCGCTCTCCAGGAATCTCGAGGAGCGCGTCAAAAAGCTGGAGAGCTCAGGCCAGCTCGAACTCGCCCTGCGCCCCGCCGGGGATCCCCCGCTGCCCCTGCTTTATTATCCCTCCTCCGCCCAGGTAAAATGGTCCGGCAAGCCGTCCACGGCCTCGCTCCGGACCGACCAGTATTTCCTGGCCCTCCGCCTCAGCCTGGCCAGGGACGCCGCGCTTAAAACCTTCAAAAAAACTCCCGCAGGGTTGGTCAGTCCTCCCGGCGGCCTAACGGCGGACTATTTCCCGCTTGCCAGGGCTATCGGGGTAAAATGGCTCGCCGCGGGGCCCCTCGCGTCCACCGCCGCCGCGGTAATGGAAGCTGGCGGGGTTTACGCCGTGCCCTTCACGGCTTTTTCGGCGGCCCGCCCGCCGGCCGCCGGGCCGTCTTTCACTGTTTTCGACGAGACCTCCGCGGCCGACCCAGCCGCTGTCCGCGCGCTTCTGCTGGCCGAGCTTAAAGCCATTTCGCCGCAGAAAAAGCTGACCGTCTCCGAGGCGCTGAAGCTCGCCCTCTCGACCGCGGCCGCCCCGGCCGAAATAGAGGCCGCCGCCTCTCCCTGGGCCGGAGATTACACCCCCTGGGCTTCAACCCCGCTCCAGGCCGGAGCGCTCGCCGCCCTGGCGCAGACGAGGTCCGACCTCATGCTCCACCTCAACGCGGCCCAGGGAAATTACCTCAAGGCTTCCGCGGCCTTCGAAGAGTACTTCTCCGCCGAAGAAGGCTGGAAGCTGCGCGCCCTCGCCTCGGCGGATCCGGAGACCGCGAGCGAGACGGAGATAGAGATCAGGAACGCCCTGGGCAATGCCTACCGCCTTATGCAGAAAGCCCCACCTCCATGGGTCTTTTCCAGCCTGACGGACGCCGCCTCCGGCCCGGCGCAGGCCGAGAAGCTCCAGGTCACCGCGCTGCCGGGAGGCTTCTATTTAAAGAACATTTCCAGGCCCCCCGCGCCCCCCGCAAAAACCCAGGGGCTGCCGGAGACCTCCGACCCCAACCGCATCTGGAAACTTGAAAGCTTCAGCGTTCATTCCGACACGGAAGGGATCCTCGTGCAGTTCGCCCCGCTCGAGCTGAACAACTCCCTGAAAAAGACTTCCGGCTTCAGCCATATAAGGCTGGACCTGTATATCGACGTGAACCACCGCCCGAGGGCCGGAATGGCCCGGCCTCTCGAAGGCCGCCCCCTGAGGTTCTTCCCGGAAAACGCCTGGGAATACGCTCTCGAGGTCACGCCGGCCGGGGCGACTCTTTACACAGTAACGCCAAGGGGCCCCGTTCCCGCCGGAACCCTGCCGGTAAGGACCGAGGGCGGGGTAATAACCGTGCGCGTGCCTTCGGCGCGGCTCAAGGGGAATCCCGGTCTCTGGGGCTACGCCGCCCTGCTGCTCGCCCCGAAGGAAGGCGGCGGCTTTACCATCACGGATTATATAGCCGAAGAAATAGCCAACGGCTATATCTACGCGATCCGCCCGGGGAAAATATAGAAAGACGGAGGGGATATGGCCGACAGGGATAAAATAGTTTCTTTCACGGATTCCTACCTGGACTCGAAGAGAATAAAAGACGCCTCGCAGAACGGCCTCCAGGCCGAAGGCAGGCCGGAGGTGAAAAAGATCGCTTTCGGGGTTTCCGCCTCGCTCGAATGCATAAAGCGCGCGGCCGCCTGCGGCGCGGACATGCTTATCGTCCACCACGGCCTGCTTTGGGGCGCCTCGCAGCCTTTCACCGGGCCTTTCAAGCGCAAACTGGACGCGCTTTTCAGGAGCGGCCTCTCCCTCTGCGCCTGGCATCTGCCGCTGGACAAGCACCCTGTCGTCGGGAATAACGCGCGCCTGCTGAAAATGCTCGGCGCCGGCGGACTGAAGCCTTTCGGCGGTTACGACGGGGAGACCATAGGCTTCAGCGGGACCTTCCCCAAACCCCTTTTGATGGCCGACATAGCCGCCGCGCTGGCCATAAAGCTGGACGCGGAGCCGCTCTGCTTCAGGTTCGGGACCGAAAAGATAAAGACCGCCGGCGTGGTAAGCGGCGGCGCGGCCCGGATGTTCGAGCAGGCCGTGGCCGCCGGGCTGGACCTCTACATTACCGGCGAGGCGGGAGAATTCGTACAGGAATTCGCGCGCGAAAGCCGCGCTAATTTCGTCTCCGCCGGGCATTACAATACAGAGAAGCCCGGCGTGACAGCGCTGGCCGAAGTGCTGGAAAAGAAATTCAAGGTCAAGACGGAATTCATCGACATCCCTAATCCCGCCTGAGACCTGACCGGAAGTTTTTTGTAAAATAAACGCATATTCCGTTTACTTAGGGGGACCATATGAAGAACCTCAGACTTATTATCCCGACGCTGCTGCTGGCCGGCGCCTGCGCAAGCTCCGGCGTGCCTTTTGAGCAGCGCCCGCTGGCCTGCGTGATGCCGTTCACTTACTCGGCCTCCGACCCGCAATACGCCTCCAGCGTGACGGGGCTGCAGGACGCGCTTACGGCTTCCCTGATGCAGACCTCCAGGATACGCCTGGTGGAGCGCGCCCGCGTCGACGCGGCCATGAAGGAGCTGCAGTTGGCGTCCGCCGGCGCGGTAGACTCCGCCACCGCCGCCCAGGTGGGCAAGCTGATAGGCGCGCGCTACGCGGTGCTGGGCTCCATAACGGCCCTCTCCGTAAATGACGAATGGCGGAGCGTTAAAATAGCCGAGAAGACGGACCGCAAGGTGGAAGTCGCCGCGGAAGCCCGGCTGGTTAACCTGGAGACCGGCGAGCTGCTCGGCGCGGGCAGGGTGGTCGGGAAAGCCAAGAGCTCCGAGAAGCACGCTTTCGGCGGGAAGATAGGCGAACTGGCCAAGCCGGAAGCCATAATCCAGCTGGCTATCATGGACCTGACCAAAGACCTCGCTGAAGACCTGGTAAAGAATATAGGCAAATAACCGGGACCGCGGCGCGGGCGCCCGACGGCTCAGAGATAAAGCATGGAAACCAGAAATATCGCCATAATGCTTACGGACATAAAGGGGTTCACCTCCAAGACCGCCTCTTTTTCCCGCGCCCAGACCCAGGAAATGCTGGCGAAACACCGCGAGCTCGTCCTGCCCGTCATAGAAAAATTCGGCGGCCGCCTGGTCAAGACCATCGGGGACGCTTTCCTGGTGGCTTTCAACAGCTCCACCGACGCCGTGATCTGCGGCGTCGAGGTTCAGGCGGTATTGCGGGCGCACAATGAAGGCAAAACCTCGTCCGAAAAGATAGAGATCCGCATAGCCATAAACTCCGGCGAAGTGGTCATCCACGACGACGGGGATATCTACGGCGACGCCGTGAACATCACTTCGCGCCTTGAGAGCATAGCCGAAGCCGGGGAAGTTTTCTTCACCGAATCCGTCTACCTCTCGATGAACAAAAGGGAAGTTCCCTCGAGCGAAATAGGCTACAGGCAGTTCAAGGGTATCCCCGAAAAAATAAAAGTTTTTCGCGTGCTCAGGGAAACCCCGGTCGGCGCCCAGCACCCCGGCGAAGCCGCCGGTGCCGAAAACCCGCGCTTTGACGGGGCCTCTGCAGCGCAAGGACAGGCGCTGCCCGCCCCGGCCGGCTTCTGGCGCAGGTTCGGCGCCCTGCTCACTGACCTGATCATCATTCTGATAATCCTGAACACCCTTGGCCTGCAATCCTGCGGCCCTCACGGCAACTGGGAAACAAAGGATAAATACGGCACCAGGGAAACCACGATTAAAAAACTGGACATAACCCCGGACGGCATTACCATTAAGGGAAATAACGGCAGGATGTTATCCCTGACCAAAGAAGAAGCGGAACAAAAAGACGACGACGGCGCCAAGCCTAAATATACGCGCACCGAAACAAGATCGGCCGGCCTGAACACCGGGCTTGATGATTTCGTATCAAAACGCGCGCCTGTAAAAATGCTGCTTTGGGCGCTCTACTGCGGAGTGTTCCTGTGGCGTTTCGCCGCCACCCCCGCCATGAAGATATTCAGGCTGAAAATTGTGGACTTTGCCACCGGCGGCCCGCTGCCCGCAGACAAGGCCTTCCTGCGGGCTTTCTTTTCCCTGGTCTCCATTTTCTGTCTGCTTGGATATATCTGGGCGCTATGGGAAAAAGACGGGCGCACGTGGCATGACATTATCGCAGGAACCAGGATAATTAAAGCCTAGGTTTATTTATTCCTCAAATAGAAACCGCCGCAGGAAAGCCCGCGGCGGTTTCTATTTGAGGGATTACTTCTTCCTCAGTCGCCGTATCCAGTCTTGTTCCCGTCATGCGTTTCGGCGGCTTTTTCGTAGACGGCCGCCGCTTTTTCCGCCGCTCCCGCCTTGTTCTGCATTCCGCGCATATAGTTGCCAGGGGCGTTGATAGTCTCCCCCACAAAGCCGCCGGTGGACACACCCACCTGCGTAGCGGCGTCAGCCTGCCCCGCGGGCGCGGCCCCGGCCTGCCCTTCAGTTTTTTTACCGCAGGCGCCCAAAGCCAGCGCCAGGCATACCGCCGCCAACATCCTGTAATTCCGCATGATTCCTCCTGCCCGAAAGTATCGGCAAAATTCATGAAGCGCCGCGTTTTTACGGTTTCCACTCCACCCTGGGGATCAGCAGCGCGAAAAAGGAAAGGGCCAGCACGGCCGAGGCGTTCACGGCTATGCAGAAATTCACCGACAGGCTCTCGGCCAGCATCCCGTTCAGCATAAAAGTGGCCGGCAGCACGGCGTAGGCCAGCGTGGTCAGCACCGAGAAAAAGCGCCCCTTCATCGCGTCCGGCACGGTGGTCTGGAAAAGGGTCAGGATCACGGCGTTCCCCGCGCCAAGCGCCGCCCCGGCGCCGAAAAGCAGGGCGCAGATGGCATATTTATCCCCGGTAAAATAAAGCCCGCCGAAAGAAAGCCCCACCGCCAGCAGCGAGCCGAAGAACCACCAGTAGATGTTCCCGTAGGATTTTTTAAAACTGAGCCCTATCGCCAGGGCGGAGGAGCCCAGCGCGAAGAAAGTCTCGAACACGGCCAGCCAGGTCACGGATTCGTTCAGCGTGAACTTCACGATCATCGGGATGAGGATCAGGATGGGCCCGACGAAGAAATTGAAAGCCGCGAAAGAGAGGATAAGCCAGAGCAGGGGCTTATTGTCGTAGATATAGGCCAGGCCTTCCCGGAACTCCGCCATAAAGGAGCTTTCCGTCCTCGCTTCGGGCTTCATTTCGGTTTTTATGCCCCAGACCGCCGCGAAGGAGGCGGCGAAGCTTAAAGCGTTGAACAGGAAGGCCCCGGCCACGCCCGCGGCGGCCATCACCACGCTGCCCAGCGCCGACCCTATCACGTTGGAGAATTGCATCACGGAGGAATCCGCGGCCACGGCCTGCGGCATTTTTTCTTCCGAGGTAAGCTTCAGAATGGAGGCCGCCACGGCCGACTCGAACAGCGGGCCGAAGCCGGAGATAAGGAAGCAGATCGCGTAAAGCCAGTAAAGGTTGAGCCCGCCGCTCCAGAGCAGCGCCGCCAGCGAGAGCGTAAGAAAAGCCCGGGCCGCGTCCGCGGCGAGCATCACTTTGCGCTTGTCCGACCTGTCCGAGAGCGTGCCCAGCAGCGGCCCGAAGACCACTATCGGCAGCACGTTCACGGCCATGATCAGCCCTAGGTGGAACTTTGAATTCTCCCCGGCCTTCGAGATCACCCACCAGGCTATGGCTATCGAGAAGAATTTATCCCCGACCGCGGAGATCACCCGGCCGGCGAACAGCCTGCGGAAATCCGCGAAGAGCGCAAGCGGGTGGGATCTTACCTCGGCTATTATTTCGCGCATTTCGCCCCCTTCCGGGCGCAAAGCGCCTCGAGCCCTTTCATAAAACCTATCAGTTCCCCGTTCACCGATCTCTCATGGCCGGCGGAGTGCCAGCGCAGGTAGGTGTCGAGTTCCCGGCGCAGCTCGCGCAGGGAGAGCTCCCCCGCAAGGAGCGGGCCCGGCAGGTTCTGCGTATCGCCCGGGCGGAGGTAGCGGAATTCATGCGCGGCCAGCCAGGCCGCCGGCACGGCGCCGCGCCGCACCAGCGCCGCCGTGGAATAATCCCAGTAGATTACAGCCCAGTCTTTGCGCGGCAGATAAAAAAGGTAGGTGGGCCGCCAATAGACCGCTTCGCCGCCGCCGGCCAGCCGCTGCTTTACCGGCACATTAGGCTCGTCGAGTTTTATCAGGGCCAGGTCGATTTTATATTTCGCTATGAGCTTCTTCCAGTTCGGCGCGTTCCCGCTGAGCCCTGTAACTTCGGTGATTCGGTCGTGGAAAAGGTAGCGGCCGTCTATGAAAGCTTTATAGTCGGGCCCCAGCTCCCAGCTTACCCAGCCGCCCCAGCTCCAGTAGTTGTAGAGCCTGAGCCCGGAAAGCTCGGCCTTGTTCGCCCGCAAAAAAATCGCCATGCCCTCGGAGCCGTATTTGGCCAGCTGCGCTTTGCCGGTGTACTGAGTCCAGACCAGCCCGCTGTAGAACCACCAGGCGGCGGCCAGCCAGAGCGCCCCGCCGCCCCAGGCCAGGGCGCGCCGGCGGAAAGCGGTCGCCGGCTTTTCCCAGGGCAAAGCCAGCGTACAGGCCAAGCCTGTAATTATGAAGAAAGGGATATGGCGCGAGTGGCTGGCCGAGGCCCACAGGAAAAAAAGTACGGCGGCCAAATGCGGGTAAACCAAATGCCGGCGGCGCAGCAGGAAAAAGATAAAACTGCCCATCACGATCACGAGCGTCAGTACATAAGGCCACTGGTAGGCGTTGGTCAGGTCGAAGGTGGCCCACTCCTGGATATGCTCCTGCAGGGTGTCTATGTACTTCTGGTGGTTGAGGATGACGGCATAGATCTTCCAGCCGTAGGGGTTCGCCAGGCTCGAAGCCAGCCCCAGGAAAAACAGCTTAAGGTATTCCAGGCTTCTGCCCGGGCGCGCGAAAGGCCCTTTGCCGTAAATGAAGGGCAGCTCTTCGGCGAAGAATTCGCCGGCGGCATAAAGGCCTATCAGCGCCAGGCCGTAAAGATAACCGGCGTGCAGATTGGCCCAGAGCGCGAAGAAAGCGAAAACCGCGGCCCTGAACCGCCAGCCCGGGGGCAGGGAGGAAAGGCGGCTTTTCTCGATAGCGTAAAGCGTAAAGGAGAAGAAAAGCAGGGTAAAATTCTCCGGCCGCAGGTCGCAGTTCGGCATTATAGCCGCGGCGAAGAACGGCAGAAGTAAAGGCAGCGCCCCGCGCCTGCCGTAAAGCAAAGCCGTAGCGCGGAAAACAAGCATGGTCAGCGTCAGCAGGAGCACTTTAAAAAGGAACAGCGCCCTGAAGCCGCCCGCTTTATGCAGGAGGTAATAGAAAACCTGCGGCAGCCATTCGAAATCCACCCATTCGGCGCCGGCCAGCGGCCAGGAAAGGAAGTCCGTCCTGGGCGGCCCGAAGTGCGCCGCCGTGTATTTTCCCGCAGCAAGATGCCAGTAAATGTCCGGGTTTATGACCGGCATTAAAAAAACGGAGGCCGAGAAGGCGAAAGCCCCCCAGCCGAGTATATTCAAAACCCTGTCGCGGTCGTACATTGGTAGGTTAATTCTATAAAATAGCCGCGGCCGATTGTGGAAAACCGCGCTGGTTGACGTATGGGCCGGGTTAGCAAAACCCTCTCGGAGGCCGACGCTTGCGTAAGCGCGGAGGCCGAGAGCGGGAGTTGCGAGCACGGTGTGCGAGACAACGTTTTTGCGTTCCGGCCCATACGGCAGCCAGCACGCAATAGCTGTATACTCAGCAAAAGATAGTATTTTTTAATCGGGGACGTGGACTATGTAGCGGTTGACGCTGCCGGCGCTCATCGCGCCCATCATCGCGATGGCCCAGGCCTCGCCGGCCAGGGCGGCTTTGGCCACTTTGAGGAACGGTATAGGCGCGAGGGCCAGGAAGAAAACCGCGGAATTAAAAGTCAGCTTGGCCGAATCTACGGCGATGGTCGCCGCGGCGGCGCCGTGCTTCGCGTCCCAGCGCATCCTGGCCCCGCCTTTTTCCACGGCCGAGAGATTGCTGTAGATAAGCAGCCCTTCGAAAGCGGAAGCCGCGCCGGCTTTCAGCAGGGCCTTGCCCCTCTCGGAGTTTTTCCCGGGGTTCTTGGCTATCTCCCAGTTAGTTTCGCGCATCTCGTTCCAGTGATTGACGGCCTGGTGGACCCGGCCGTCCTCGCCGATATTGGCCGGAGCCATGATCTTTATTTTCTCAGGAACCTGGGTTTCCGCGCGCAAGCCGGGGACATTAGAGGAGAGCCGCTTTGAGGGCTGGGCCGGAACTGGGGGGCGGGGGGCCGTATTGTCAGCGCCGTAGACCGGACCGCCGCTTGTGACAGGGGCCGCTCCCCCGCCCTGAACCGCGCCGTCAAAGAACCCGGACGAACCCTCGCGGGTGGCCAGGGCGCCGGAGGCCGCTCCGGCCTCGATAGCGCCCAGGGAAGAGGACCGCGGGGCTTGTGTTTTTCCGCCGGCGGACTTGCGGAATTCCGCGCAGCCCCTGCCGGCGAAATAGCTCAGCTCGGCTTTGAACTCGGGAGTAAAATACTTTTCCGCGGCGGCCAGTTCGCCTGCGTTCAGGGAACACTCTTTAATTTTCTTTACCAGGGCGGAAACCTTTTCTTTCTTCTCAGCCAGCCCGGCGGCGGCGGCGGGGCCGAAATCTTTATTCACGTCTTTCAGGAACTCCGCCGTGATGGCCGGCGGAAGTTTCGCCGCCTGCTCGGCGGACCAGGGCGCCGCGGCCTCCCTGTAGAGCGCCGGGCCCGCAAAAAGAGGCGCAGCCCAGTTAAGAGCGAGCGCCCCGGCGAGCAAAATATTTTTACAGGTCTTCATTTCTACTTATAGTCTAGCCTGCGGACCGCCGGAACGTAAGCGCCTTAATACCCATTAAAGGCAATAAAAAGGGCCTACGCTCCCGTAGGCCCTTCTTACGCTGACAGGAATTTTTACTTCTTCAGCCGCCGCCGTCGAAAGAATAAGACGAAGCCGGGGGCTCCACTATCGTGTTCACCACGGACAGGAAAGCGCGGGTGTCGTTCTCGCGTATCCCGTCAGAGTTTACGTCGGACGGGACGGTATTGCCGTCTTCGTCGGTAAGCTGGACCTCTACGGTATAAGTCCCTTCGGCGAGGCTGCGGGTATCCCAGTTGGTCTTAAGCCCGCGGCTGAAGAGGAAGTTCTCGGCGGGAACGTCCTCGGTGTTTCCATCGGAGTTCTGCGAGGGATACAGCCCGCCTGACGGTTTGTCCATGGCCGCAGTCCCTTCCGTAAGCACGGCGGTCTCGCCCCTGGAGTTCGTCAGGAGCACCGAATACTTCAAATTCCTCGTCCTGTTATCCAGGGCGATAAAGTAAAGCTTCACTTTCGTGCCGGGGGTTACAACATTGGGATAGACGCTCAGGTCTTTCACCAGCGGCGGAAGCCGCCTGGAGGCCGATTCCATCACCACCTTCGAGTAGCCGACCGCGGCGCCGAGACGCTCAGCGGATACTTCCGGCAGCCTGGAATACATGGTCCGGTTATTGGTTCCGGCATGGCCGCTATAGCTGCCCGGCTTGTCTGCCCAGTAAGTGTACATATCCTTGCCGCCGCCGTAGGAACCGTGCGGCCCGAAAGTGACGTCCTCGCCGAACCTCACCGCCTGGGGCGAAGCCACCCAGAACGGAAGCTTGGTCTCCGGGTTCACCCACCCGGGGAGGTGGGAGCGCGTATCGTCCTGCATCATCTGGTAATATTCGTACGGTGCCCTGGAAGGATCTATTACCGGGACCTCGCCGATTACGTCGCCGAAGAAAGCCGCGTAGGCCTCGAACCCGTCCGACATAAAATGGTCGACGTTAGCCGCGTGGGTAGGTACCGCCATGTCCTGAGTAAGGTGGCAGACCACGCCCAGGTTCTCGTAGGCGTCGCCGGGCTTCAGGGCTTTGTAATTTCCCATCACGCCGCCGGGATTTTTCTTATTGCCGGTTTCCCAGACCTCCCTGGGTTTGCCGCCATTGTCGTGGATGTCGGCATGGCCGCTTTCGGAGGACGAGGCGCTTTTTAAGATGGAGGAGACCCTGTCGAGGTCGGGGTAAACGTTTTTGTCTATGAGCTTGAGCGCCGCTTTAGCTATCGCTCTGTGGGTAGAGCCGAAAACGGAACGCCAGCGGTCGCTGGCAACCGGGCCGGCCTCCTGGGCGAAAGCGCAGTTCCCGCCGGCCAACAGCAGCGCCATAAGAAGGTTAACAGTTTTTTCATTCATTCTTAAATCTCCATCTTCCCGTACTGGTCGCCCGGCAAACTATCCGGGGTCCGCTCATAACGCAGCCGCACCAGCTGCGTCATTTATAGTCTACCCTGCACCGTAAATAAAATTAAGTGGCGAAAGGCCCAATTTCAGGATGTCATTGGACCTACTACCAGGACCTATATAGGCCCAGGCCCGCTTAGGCATAAAAACAATATCTGCGTGGGCACCAGGTCACTTAATAAAAACCGGTCCGGGCCGTATACTATTGGTATGACAAACAGAAAAAACATATCCAGGATCGGCGTAGCGGCGGTATTCCTTTCGCTTTTCTCCCACGCGGGCGCAAAAGCC
>JAVHPG010000115.1:0-12175 GCA_036170455.1 Elusimicrobiales bacterium | reverse complement strand
CCGGCAGCCCGCCGTAAAAGCCGCTCCAGCCGCGCCCGCCCCGGTGGCGATAGTGGGCATGGAGGCCCGCTTCGGTTCTCTCGCGGGCCTGAGGGAATTCCAGGAGGCCGTCCTGGGAGGCGCCGCGCAATTCCCGGCGGAGCTGCCCGCGGGGCGGCGCCGCGGCCTGCCCGAAGCGGATAAAGGCTTTTTCCTGCGCGAAGTCGGAGTAGCCGCGGACGCCTACAGGATCCCTCCCAGGGAGCTGGAAGAGATGCTGCCGCAGCAGCGGCTTATGCTGGACGTAGCCGCGAAGGCGGTAGCCGACAGTTCGCCCGGGGCTAAAGGCCTGGAGAACGCCGGCGTCTTTATCGGCCTCGGCCTCGACCTGAACACGACCAATTTCCATTTCCGCTGGTCCCTGCTGGAGACCGCGCGCAAACACGCCGCGGAGCAGGGTTGGACCCTTTCCGAAAAAGAAGAAAAAGATCTCGTGGCCGGCCTGCGCGACCTGTCCGGCCCCGAACTGACGGCGAACCGCACCATGGGCGCCCTTGGCGGCATAGTCGCCAGCCGCATCGCCAGGGAATTCCACGTCGGAGGTCCCAGCTTCACGATTTCAAGCGGGGAGACTTCCGGCCTGAGGGCCCTCGAAGCCGGAGTAAGGGCTCTCCGCGCCGGGGAGCTCGATACCGCCATCGTGGGCGCGGTCTCCATCGACGGCGACCCGCGCGCCGCGGATCCAGCCTCCCCCCGCGCGGACCCGCGTCCTTTCGACGGCGCGGCCGCCGGAACCTGCACGGGCGAAGGCGCCGCCGCCCTTGTTTTGAAGCGCCTCGACGACGCCGTCCGCGACGGGAACCGCGTCTACGCCGTCATAAAGGGGCTGGGCTTCGCCTCCGGGGGCGGAGTCGACAAGTACGCTCCAAGCACGCAGGCCTACACCTCCGCGCTCAGGGAGGCTTACGGCGAAGCGCAGGTGGACCCGTCCACCATCGGCTACCTCGAAACCCACGGCAGCGGAACTCCGGACGAAGACTTGGTGGAAGCCGAAGCGCTTACAGATTTTTACGGCATTTCTTCCGCGCAGCTGCCCTGCGCCCTGGGCTCGGCGAAACCTGCGATAGGCCATACCGGCGCCGTCTGCGGGCTGGCGGCGGTGGTCAAGACCGCGCTCGCTCTCTACCAGGAGATCCTGCCGCCGCTGATGAAAATTTCCCCCCTGGCCGGGCTGGCCCGGGCTAAAAAAAGATTCCATATCCCGCTGCAGCCGCAATACTGGCTGCGCAACCGCGCGGAAGGCCCGCGCCGGGCCGGCGTGAGCGCGCTGGGCCGCGACGGCAACTGCGGCCATGTCGTGATGGAAGGGCTGGAGATAGCCGCCGATAACGAGCAGACCCTCCTGGAGCGGCGCCAGCCGCTGGGCGCGCGCGCGGAGGCGCTGTTCGCCGTCGAGGACGACGACTGCTCCGGGATACTGTCCGGCCTGGGGGACCTGCGCGCCTGGCTTTCCCGGCAGGCGCCAGGGGCTAATATCGAAAAGCTGGCCCGGGCCTGGTTCACACATACCGGCGCGCGGCCTGGCAAGAAATGCGCCTGCGTCCTGCTCGCCAGCGGCCGTGAAGAGCTGGACTCACTTGCCCATTCGGCCGGGGCCGGGCTCAGGGCCGCCCCGGACAAACCTTTATTCCGCGACAGGATATTCTACTCCCCCGCCGGCCAGGCGAAGAAAGAAAATATCGCTTTCGTTTTCCCCGGCTCCGGCAACCAGTATATCGGCATGGGCCGCGAGCTGTGGACCCAGTGGCCGGAGATCCCCCGCCGCCTCGACGCGGAGAACGGCTATTTGCGCAGCCAGCTGGTCCCCAACTATTTTGTCCCGTGGCGCCTGCTCTGGGACGCGGGCTGGCAGGAAGAGACCGAGCGGGAGATAGTGGACGATTATAAATCCATGATCTTCGGCTCGGTGGCCCACGGGGCGGCGGTCAGCGACCTGGTGCGCTCCCTCGGCGTGGAGCCGGCCTTCATCGTGGGCTACAGCCTGGGCGAGACGGCGGGTCTTTTCGCCACGCGGACCTGGACGGCCCGCGACGAGATGCTCAGGCGCATCAACGAATCCAGCCTTTTTGTAAGCGACCTGGCCGGGCCCTGCGACGTGGCCCGCCGCTTCTGGAACATGCCCAAGGACGAAAAGGCGGACTGGGTCCTGGGCGTGATAGACCGCCCCGCCGAAAATGTCCGCATGGCCCTGAAAGGCGCCGAGCGCGCCGCGCTGCTGATAGTGAACGCCCCGCTCGAATGCGTCGTGGGCGGCTACCGGCAGGCTGTCAACTCTCTCGTGGAGGGGCTCGGCTGCGTGTTCCTGCCGCTCCAGGGCGTCTCCACCGTGCATTTCGCGGCGGCGAAGCTGGTCGAGAAAAAATACCGCGACCTGCACCTGTTCCCGACGACACCCCCGCCGGGAGTCCGCTTTTACAGCGGCGCCTGGAAAAAAGCCTACGAGGTCACCCGCGAGAACGCCGCCGACTCGATAGTGGCGCAGGCCGTCCATAGCCTGGATTTCCCCTCGCTGGTACGCCGCGCCTACGAAGACGGCGCCAGGGTCTTTATCGAGCTCGGCCCGCAGGCCTCCTGCACCAGGATGATAGACAAGATCCTCGGCGCCCAGCCCCACCTGGCTAAATCCGCCTGCGTTAAGAACCAGGGCGAAACGGGAACGATCCTGCGCCTGCTCGCCAGGCTTATAGCCGAGAGGGCCCCCGTGGACCTGGCAGCGCTTTACGGGCGCGCGACGCTTGCGGCAGGCCACCGGGACGCGCCCACTGAAAAGCCGATGCTGGGCGCCGCGCTCTCCGTGCCGCCGCCCGTAAAGTTTAACTGGCAGCCCGGCAAGGCCAGGGCAGAGGTCGCCGAAGCCCCGGCTGCCGCCTTGCCTCCTCCGGCGCAGCCGCCCGCGCTTAAAGCCGCTCCCAAGCCCGTCCATGACCCCGTCCCGGCAGTCCGGCAGGCCCCCGCTCCGGCCGCCCGGCAGGCTTCCTCCCCGGCCTACCTTCAGAATTTTTCTGCCGCCACCGCCGCTAAAGCCAGGGCTCACGAGGTTTTTTTAAGGCTGTCGAATAATTTTACGGGGATCCAGTCAAAGAACATAGCTTTCCAGAATACGCTTTTAAACTCCCTGGGCGGCGTCCTGCCCGCTCCCGCTTCAGCTCCCTCTCCGTCCTTTACCAGCCAGCCGGAAAAAAACCCGGCGGAAGTTTTCATGACGCGCGAGCAATGCCTTGAATTCGCTGTGGGCTCTGTCGCCAAAGTCCTGGGGGCCAAATTCGCCTCAGCCGACGCTTACCCGACCCGGGTCCGCCTGCCCGACGAGCCGCTGATGCTGGTGGACAGGATCCTGAGCGTGCGCGGGGAAGCCGGGTCCATGACTTCAGGCAAAGTAGTCACCGAGCACGACGTAAAACCTGGGGCCTGGTACCTGGACTGCGGCCGCATCCCGACCTGCATCGCCGTGGAAGCCGGCCAGGCGGACCTGTTCCTCTGCGGCTACCTCGGGATAGACGACCGCACCAAGGGCAGGGCCGTGTACCGCCTGCTGGACGCCGAGGTGACTTTCCACCAGGGCCTGCCCCGCCCCGGCCAGGTCATCCATTACGATATCAATATCGAGCGCTTCGCGCAGCACGGCGACATCTGGCTTTTCTTCTTCAATTACGAGAGCACCGTCGACGGCAAGCCGCTCCTCAGCATGAAAAAAGGCTGCGCCGGTTTTTTCACCGAAGAGGAGCTGGCCAAAGGCAAAGGCGTGGTTCTGACCGAAGAAGAAACCGCCCCCGCGCCCGGCAGGACCTCCGCCGGCTGGAAAGCCCCCGCGCCACTGGGCGGCGCTGAATCTTTCGACGACGGCAAGGTAGCCGCCCTGCGCGAGGGCAGGTACGCGGAATGTTTCGGGGCCGCTTTCGAAGGCCTCCCCTTGGCCAGCCCGCTCGGGCTGCCCGGCGGCAGGATGAAGCTGGTGGACCGCGTGCTCGAACTTTCCCCGCGCGGCGGGCGCTACGGACTAGGCAGCATCCAGGGCGAGATGGACATCCATCCGGATGACTGGCACCTGGCCTGCCATTTCATCGACGACCATGTGATGCCCGGCACCCTGATGTACGAATGCTGCCTGCACAGCTTCCGAATTTTCCTCCTGCGCCTGGGCTGGGTGGCTGAGGCCGGGAAATGCTGGTACGAGCCGGTGCCCGGAGTCACCAGCCGCCTGGAGTGCCGCGGCCAGGTACTCCCCTCCACGAAAAAAGCGATGTACGAGATCATCGTAAAAGAAATAGGCTACCAGCCCGGAGACGGCAGCCCCTACGCCATAGCCGACGCTTTCATGTACGCCGACGGCAAGCGCATCATCCACATCCACGACATGTCCATCAGGATGGGCGGGACCAACAGCCAGGAAATAGAACGCCTTTGGGCCGGCCGCGGAACCGAAGCCGCACCAGCCGCTCCTAAGCCGGCCCTCTTCGACAATGCAAGCATCACAGCTTTTGCCGTCGGCAGACCTTCCGAAGCCTTCGGCGAAAAATATAAAATTTTCGATTCTGAAAGAGTGATAGCCAGACTTCCCGGAACTCCCTATAAATTCCTGGACCGCATAGTTAAAATAGAGAACTGCCGCCAGTGGGAGCTCGCCGCCGGCGGAACCATAGAGGCCGAATACGACGTTCCTCCCGGCGAATGGTATTTCAAGTCAGGAGCGCAGAAGTCCATGCCTTTCGCCATCCTGCTCGAGGTCGCGCTGCAGCCCTGCGGCTGGCTCGCCGCCTACCTCGGCAGCGCCCTGGCCAGCCCCACCGACCTCTCCTTCAGGAACCTGGGCGGAACCGCAGTCCAATACGCCGAGATCTTCCCCGACGCCGGCGTCCTGACCACCAAGGTAAGGATAACCAAGGTCTCCCAGTCCGGCGGCATGATAATCCAGGATTACGACCTCGAAGTTCTTTGCGGCCGCACCACCGTCTACAAAGGCGTGACCCAGTTCGGCTTCTTCTCCAAAAAATCCCTTTCCGAGCAGCTCGGCGTCCGCGCCGCCGCCCGGCACACGCCCACTACCGGCGAGACCGCGCGCGCCGAAGCCCTTCCCCTCGCCGCGGCCCCCGGCCTCCCCGACGAGAAGCTCATAATGCTCGACTCCGTAGAAACCTATATCCCCGCCGGCGGCCCCAAGAACCAGGGCTTCCTCCGCGGCCTCAAAAAAGTCAACCCCGACGAGTGGTTCTTCAAAGCCCATTTCTACCAGGACCCCGTCTGCCCCGGCTCCCTCGGCCTCGAATCTTTTATAAATTTAATGAAAGTAGCCGCCGCAAAGAGGTGGAAAGACCTCCCCCCCGGCTCCCGCTTCGAAGCCATGGCCCTGAACGAAAAACACCAGTGGATCTACCGCGGCCAGATCGTCCAGAAAAACAAACTCGTCACCGTAGAAGCGACCATAACCGCCGCCGACGATGAACAAAAAATACTACGCGCCGACGGCTTCCTAATAGTGGATGGGCTAGTTATTTATCAAATGAAAGATTTTGCGATAAGGGTAGTTTAGAAAATAGTTTTTCCGGCTTTCTCCCGCTTGCGGCGCGGGGACCGGATAAGCAAAAGCCCGTCGGAGAGCGAGGCTTGCGTAAGCGCCGAGCTCGAGACCGGCAGGCGCGCGCACGGTGTGCGCGACGCCGGTTTTGCGTTCCGGCCCCCGTGACGCAAGCGGCCGCCCAGAGCGCAGTTTCATCAGGACTTTTTAATGAAATACACAAAAGTTTTTATAGACGCTATCGGTTATGAACTCGGGCCCAACGTGGTCACTTCCTCGGAGCTGGAGAAACGCATCCTCCCGATGCTCGACTCCCTCCACATCCCCCCCGGCCAGCTCGAAGCCCTCACCGGCATACGCGAGCGCCGCTGGTGGAACCAGTCCTTCCCCCTCTCCGAAGGCGCCGCCCTAGCCGCCCGCAAAGCCCTCGAGCAGGCCGACCTCAGCGCCGCCGACCTCGGCGCCCTCATCTACGCCGGCGTCTGCCGCGAGCACAGCGAACCGGCCACCGCCACCGCCGTAGCCGATAAACTTGGCGTCAACCCGTCCACCGCCGTCTTCGACATCTCCAACGCCTGCCTCGGCGTGCTCAACGGCATCCTCGATATAGCCAACAGGATCGAGCTCGGCCAGATAAAAGCCGGCATGGTCGTCTCCTGCGAATCCTCCAGGGAAATAAACGACAGCATGATAGCCTCCATGCTGGTAGACAGGTCCTTTGATAATTTCCGCCTCTCCCTCGCCACCCTCACCGGCGGCTCCGGCGCCGTAGCCGTAGTCCTCACCGACGGCTCCTTCGGCGGCCCCCATAAAAAGCACAAGCTGCTCGGCGGCGTCTACCGCTCCGCCTGCGAGCATCACAAGCTCTGCATCTGGCACCGCGACCATATGTCCACCGACGCCACGGCCGTCCTGAAATACGGCGTAGCCCTCGGGCAGCAGACCTGGAAAGACCTGCTGGCGGAACTGAACCTGAACGCCGCTGACATCGGCAAAGTCATCTGCCACCAGGTCGGCGGCGCGCATAAAAAGAACGTCCTGAACGCGCTCGGCATCCCCGACGAAAAAGATTTTTCCACCTACGAATACCTGGGCAATATGGGTACCGTGGCCCTGCCCGCCGCGGCCGCGATAGCGGACGAGCGGGAATTCCTGGCCGCCGGAGATACCGTGGCTTTCCTGGGCATAGGCAGCGGTCTCAACACGATAATGCTCGGGGTAAAGTGGTAAACATGGATCCTTATCTTCCCGATGGGGTTACAGAGACCCTCTTCCCCTTTACCGGCAAATTCCTCGCGCTGAAAAGCGGGTTGATGCTGCATTACCTGGACGAAGGCAAAGGCGCCCCCGTAGTCATGGTGCACGGCAACCCTTCCTGGTCCTTTTATTACCGCAACCTGGCGCTGGCCCTCCGGGACAATAACCGGGTTATCGCGCCCGACCATATAGGCTGCGGCCTCTCCGAAAAACCGGGTGACGACCGCTACGACTACACTTTAAAGAGCCGTGTGGACGACCTGGAGTTCCTCCTCGACAGCCTTGGCGTAAAGGAAAAAATAGCCATGGTAGTGCATGACTGGGGCGGGATGATAGGCCTGACCTACGCCACCCGGCACCCGGAGCGTATAAGCAGGCTCGTGATCCTGAATACCGGCGCCTTTTTGCTGCCGCCGGGGAAATCTTTTCCCGCCGCCCTCCGCCTTTGCCGCACGCCTCTCGGCGCCGCGCTGATACGCGGCTTCAACGCCTTCGCGAGCGGCGCGGCCTGGGTAGGCTGCAAGCGCCGCCGCATGAGCAGGGAACTGCGCCGCGCTTACGCCGCTCCCTATAACAGCTGGGCTAACCGCATAGCCACCCTGCGCTTCGTCGAGGACATACCGCTCGCCCCGGGCGACAAGGCCTACCCCGTAGTCCTGGAAACCCAGGAGAAGCTGGGCTCGCTCTCCGCTCTTCCCATGCTGATCTGCTGGGGACTGAAAGACTTCGTTTTCGACCGCCATTTCCTCGAAGAGTGGACGCGCATGTTCCCCGGCGCCGAGATCCACAGTTTCCCCGACTGCGGGCACTATATCCTCGAGGACGCGCAGAAAGAAGTCATCCCGCTGATAAAGAACTTCCTTGCCAGGAAAGAACTGTATTAAGCGCGCGCCGCGGCCGGCTGGAAAAAATGCCTGAGCTTAAAAATATTTCATCTTTGATCTCCGAACTCGCCGCCGCTATACCGGACAGCCCCGCCGTAATTGACGGAGCCCGGACCATTTCCTTCAGGGACCTCGACCTGGAGATCTCGCGCCTGGCCGCCGGCCTTTCCGCCGCCGGGATAAAGCCGGGACTGCGCGCGGCCCTCCTGGTCCCGCCCTCCATCGAATTCGTAGCCCTCACTTTTGCCCTCTTCCGCGCCGGCGCCGTCATAGTGCTGATAGACCCGGGCATAGGGCCCGGCAATATGCGCGCCTGCCTCGAAGAATCCAGGCCGGAAGCTTTTATCGGCGTGCCCAAGGCCCACGCGGCGCGGCTGGCGCTGCGCTGGGCCAGGAAATCCCTGCGCATAAATATCACCGTGGGTAAAAAATGGCTTTGGGGCGGCTTCACCCTGGAAGATATCCGGGAAATGGGGACAGGCTGCTTTTCTGACCCCCACCCCGACTCGGAGAATAAAGCAGCCTGTCCCCTTTACCCTGAAACGGCGGCTATACTTTTCACCTCGGGCAGTACGGGCGCGCCTAAAGGCGCGGTCTACACCCATTCGATGTTCTCGGCGCAGGCCAGGATGCTCAAAGAATACTTCAGAATAGAGCCGGGTTTTAATTCCGTTCCTACTTTCCCGCTCTTCGCCCTTTTCGACGTAGCGCTGGGGCTTACCATCGTTATCCCTAAGATGGACTTCACCCGCCCGGCCGCCGTAGATCCCGAGATGCTCTCCGGCCTGATAGCTAAGCACAAAGCCGTACAGCTTTTCGGCTCGCCGGCCCTGCTGGACACGCTCGGCCGCTACGGCGAGAAGGCCGGCTCTGCCCTGCCGTCCCTTAAGCGCGTCATCTCCTGCGGCGCCCCGGTTTCCCAGGCTGTAATTGCGCGGATTAAAAAGATGCTGGCGCCCGAAACGCAGGTCTTCACGCCTTACGGCGCAACTGAGGCCCTGCCAGTCTCCTGCATCTCTGGCGCGGAACTGGCTTCGCTGGAACCCGGGCTGCCCGGCATCTGCGTAGGCAGGACCTGGGAAGGGATGGAGACTTTCATAATAAAGATCTCCGACGAACCTATCCCCGCCTGGTCCGACGCCCTGCTGGCCGGGAGCGGGGAGATAGGCGAAATAGCGGTTAAAGGCCCGGTGGTCTCGCCGGAATATTTCGCCAGGGAAGAAAGCACCTCGCTGGCCAAGATCCGCGGAGCCGGCGGGGAGCTCTACCACCGCATGGGAGACACCGGCTGGAAAGACGCCTACGGGCGCCTCTGGTTCTGCGGGCGTAAAAGCCACCGCGTAACGACCGCGGCCGGAACGCTTTTTACCATCCCCTGCGAAGCCGTTTTCAACGCCCACCGCGAAGTGCGCCGCACCGCGCTGGTAGGCCGGGGCCCGGCGGGCAGGCAGACGCCGGTGCTATGCGTGGAGCTCGAAAAGGGCATCCCGGAGCGCCCGGCCCTGCGCGGGGAGCTGCTGGCTTTAGGCGCCGCGCACGAGCATACCAGGAACATAAAGAACATCCTCTGCCATCCCGGCTTCCCAGTCGACATACGCCATAACGCCAAGATCTCGAGGGAGAAACTCGCCGCCTGGGCGGAAGAACAGACCACGGGGTTAAGCTCATGAAAGCGCTGGTAACCGGCGGCGGGGGCTTCCTGGGCGGGGCGATAGTAAAGCTGCTCCTTTCGAAAGGTGTTTCAGTGCGCAGTTTTTCGCGCGGCGGCTACCCGGAGCTGGCCAAGCTCGGCGTCGAGTGCCTGAAGGGCGATTTAACCAATAAGGACGCGGTAACTGCGGCCTGCCTTGGCTGCAACGCCGTCTTCCACGTCGCGGCTAAAGTGGGAATGTGGGGCCGCTACGACGATTTTCACGAAACAAATGTAACTGGCACGGCCAATTTGCTGGAGGCCGCCAAGGCTGCCGGGATTTCCCGCTTTATCTTTACCAGTTCGCCCAGCGTTGTTTTTGCCGGCGGGGACGTCGAAGGGTGGAACGAAACCGCGCCCTATCCGGAAAAATTCGACTCTTATTACGCGGAAACAAAAGCCCTGGCGGAGCAACTGGTCCTGGCCGCTAATTCCACCCGGTTTTCCACAGTAGCTTTGAGGCCGCATTTGGTCTGGGGCCCCGGGCATGACCACCTTGTCTCCGGCATAGTAGCCAAAGGCCGGGCCGGGAAAATACGCCGCATAGGCGGTTTCAATAAACTTATAGACACCACGTATATAGATGATGCCGCCCTGGCCCACTGGCTGGCCGCGGAGAAGCTTGCGCCGGGCTCGGCCTGCGCCGGGAAAGCTTATTTTATTTCGCAGGGCGATCCCCGCCCCAACTGGGACATAATAAATATGATCCTGGCCGCGGCCGGAACGGGTCCGGAGACAAGAACGGTCCCCTATGGCCCTGCTTACGCCGCGGCTGCGGCGATGGAAGCCTTCTGGCGGCTGGCCGGGATAAAATCAGAGCCCCCGCTCACCCGCTTCGTAGTGCAGCAGCTCACTACCGCCCATTGGTTCGATATCTCCGCCGCCCGGCGCGACCTGGGCTACGCCCCCGCCGTGACCATCGAGCAGGGCATGAAGCGGCTGCATGAGTGGTTTAAATCTGATCTGTAGGAAACATAAGAGCGATTATTGCCAGTCCCCTGGAAGTTTCTCCCCTTCCTTGCGCACGATTTTTTCAAAAAGTCCGCCTATTACGCTAGAATAACTAGCCTATGGCTGTGCTATATCAAGAGCTATGCTCCCCAGGCGGCCAAAAAACGGGCTGAGTTTCGTATTTTTTCCTGCGGTTTCACTGCCCGGCAGGCGCCGGTCCAATTTCAGGTTGTAAAGGATTCTGTCTTCAGGGGCCGGCGGGTCTATTGCGTCGTATTGTTCTACCCGCGGGTCCAGTTGGCAGTCTTCGTCTGGCGGGCCGCGTTTTGCTCCGGGGCGACCTTTCCCGCCTGCGACAGCCCATAGCGGACATCGGAACTTACCACGTTCCCCAGTTTGTAGGTGTCAGAAGAGGAGAAGAAATCCTTATCGTCCCTGGCGGCGGCGTAGTTGAGCCTGATGACGAGGCGGTCTCCGGAAAGCAGCGCCCTTTCCGCCCGGGCGCCCCAGACATAGCGCTTGGGCGTGCTGCGCGTCCGCGAACCGGTCATCGGTCAGCCTTTGGAGGAGCTTGCCGTAGACTTCCGAAGAGCCGCCGGGTTTCTCGCTGAAATCCACGGTTCCCTCGTACAGGTACCTGGTCTGGTTCTCGCGGTAAAAGGACCTTTCTTTATTGCCGCTGACGCTGTAGATAGCGGCTGACAGGTCCTGTTTGGCGTTCACCTCCGCCAGGATCGAGGCAGGACAGAGCAATAAAAACGCGGTAAGAAGCGATATAAACGTGTGTCCTGTTAATAGATGCACGCGCCTTTATGAGTTCACAAAGGAAATATCCCCTAGCCTGTTGTCTTTAGTTACTATGTTGAAATTTGTGCGAAGGTCTAGTCAATGATACTATTACCGGCAGCAACAGGGACCCGTAGCTTCGGCCTGCTGATGCTCAGCCCCCCTCTGATACGGTACAACCGAGCCGGAAAAAAGTAAAATATATAAATGACCATATTCGCGCTTGTCACCCTGGCCCTGCTCTGGGCCGGCTACCGCTATTACGGCGGCTTCCTGGAAAGACATTACTCCGTTTCCGAAGGCGAGCCGCTGCCGTCGGAAACCATGTCGGACGGGGTGGATTATGTCCCCACCAACAAGTACGTGCTGCTGGGGCATCATTTTTCCTCCATCGCCGGGGCCGGCCCCATAGTGGGGCCGCTGATAGCCGCCGCGGCCTTCGGCTGGCTGCCGGCCGTCATCTGGGTGGTGGTCGGCACCGTCTTTATAGGCGGCCTGCACGATTTTTCTTCGCTCGTCATCTCGCTGCGCCACGAGGGACGGTCCATTTCCGAGATAGCGCGCAAATACATAAACAACCGCACCTACAAGATGTTCCTGCTGTTCACCTGGCTGGCCCTGATGTACGTGGTGGCCGTTTTCGCCGACATCACCGCCGACGCCTTCGCCAAGGAGGCGGCCGTGTCGCAGACCAGCCTGGCCTACGTGCTGGTGGCTATCGCTTTCGGCTGGGGTCTTTACCGCGCCAAGTTCAACCTGAAGGCCTGCACCGCCGTGGCCCTGCTGGCGCTGGCCGCCGCCATGCTGCTCAGCTTCAAATTCCAGTTCCTGGCGGCCGACAAGGGGACCTGGGTCTGGCTGCTGCTGGCCTATTGCTTCATGGCTTCCATCCTGCCGGTCTGGTTCCTGCTGCAGCCGCGGGATTACCTGTCGAGCTACCTGCTGTACGCCTCGCTCTTCATCGGCCTGGCCGGGGTATTGTTCGGCGGGCATGCCATTACCTACCCGGCCTTCAAGGGCTTTTACGATCCGGCCATCGGGGGCGTCTTCCCTTTC
>JAVHPG010000114.1:0-2511 GCA_036170455.1 Elusimicrobiales bacterium | reverse complement strand
CTTCCAACGTGGCCGGCGCCACTGCGGCCACTGTTTCCGGAGGGATAAGTAATAACGCAACCGCCCTGGAAGCCACTGTGGGCGGAGGAACTTCCAACACGGCGAGCGCTTCCTACGCTACCGTAGCCGGCGGGATGGAGAATAGGGCCAGTGGCCAAGACGCGGTCGTGGGCGGCGGGGCTCAAAACACGGCCAGCAATGCTCATTCCGTTGTTGCAGGAGGCGCTTCCAACACGGCCAGCTCCTTTGCGGCCACTGTTTCCGGAGGGAGGGCCAATACGGCAAGCAACGACTATGCGACAGTGGCCGGCGGGGACGGGAACACCGCGAACGGCACTTACTCCTTCGCGGCCGGGCGCGCTTCCAGTTCCACAGTGACTGGCGCGTTTACCTGGGCCGATTCGGAAGGTACGCGGGTTGATAACAATGTTGTTGACAGGACCTGGTTCAAGAACAGGGGCGGGTTCCTGGTTACAGCTTCTACTAGTATAGCAGCCGGCGGCCTGTTCCTTAACAACAGCAACTATGTGGGCATCGGCACTATTGTGCCGACCTCCACGCTTACCGTTATCGGAACCTTTAAGTTAACTGATGGTTCACAGGGCGCCGGTAAGGTGCTGACTTCCGATTCAGTCGGTCTGGCGGCCTGGGCGGCCCCTGCCGGTCCGGTCTATGCAGTGACCCAGGTGAATAACACCAATGCTACTCCGACCTTGGCGGACATTCCCATGCTTAGCATCGCTTTGCTCGCGAACGCCACCTACCAGTTCGAGGCGGAATTATCCTGCGGCGCCGGTGCAACCGCGGTCGGCCTTCAATATGCCGTGGCTTACCCCGCCGCGGGCGCCACTGTCGAGGCCGTCATCTATGGGCCTGTCTCCAGCGCTGCGATGATGAACTCTCGAATAACGGCTATTAATACGGCAACTCAGAACTATCTAACGGAAATTGTGCTGACAGGCGGGATCCTGATCAAGGGCATAATAACCACGAGCAGTTCGGGGAACCTTACGATACAGCACGCGGCCCCAAACACGAATAATTCCACGGTCTATAAGGGTTCTTATCTGAAAGTGACAAAGATCTAACGGATAGCCTGCTCTGCATGCAAAACGGCTGAAACGACTGAAAAAGGTTGTCTAACTGCCGCATTTGGTTATATACTCTTTATCTATGATCCTGCCACGGCTCACGGGTATATATATAAAGGCGCGAAATTATTTATATTCGCCGACCGCGAGCTTCCCTTATCCCTCTGCCCAAGCTTCTTTTAAGGAGTCGTCCAGATGAACAGGGTAACAGAACTTTTCGGCATTAAATATCCCATCATACAGGGCGGAATGGTCTGGTGCAGCGGCTGGGAGCTGGCCTCGGCGGTCAGCAAGGCCGGCGGGCTGGGCCTCATAGGGGCCGGGTCCATGTCGCCGGAGATGCTGCGCGCCCATATCCTCAAATGCAAAGAGGCCACCGACAAACCTTTCGGGGTCAATGTGCCGCTCCTTTTCTCCCACCTGGAAGAGACCATGAAGGTTATCGTGGCTGAGGACGTAAAAGTAGTTTTTACTTCGGGCGGAAAGCCGGACCTGTGGACGTCTTTTCTTAAAGACAAGGGCATAAAGGTCGCGCACGTGGTTCCGGGCGCCAAATACGCCGCGAAGTGCGAAGCGGCGGGCGTAGACGCGGTGGTGGCCGAAGGCTTTGAAGCCGGCGGGCACAATGGCCGAGAGGAGACGACTACCCTTTGCCTTATCCCGAAAGTGCGCGAAACTATAAAGATCCCTTTGATAGCCGCCGGCGGCATAACCGGCGGCAGGGCTATGCTCGCGGCCATGGTTTTAGGCGCCGAGGGCGTCCAGATGGGAACCCGCTTCGTGGCCAGCTGGGAATGCTCGGCCCATGCCGGCTTCAAGCAGAAAGTGGTGGAATGCGAAGAAGGCGGAACAGTCCTCGCGCTGAAGAAGCTCGCGCCCGTAAGGCTGCTGAGGAATAAATTTTGCGCCGAAGTCCTTGAGCTGGAAAGCCGCGGCGCTAACGCCGAGGAACTGACGCAGCTTCTCGGCAGGGGCAGGGCGGGAAAGGGCATGTTCGAAGGCGATATTGAAAACGGGGAGCTCGAGATCGGCCAGGCCGCGGCCCTGTTAAAAGGGATCCTGCCCGCCGGGGAAATAGTGGACCAGATCTGGAACGAGTTCCTACAGGCGCGGAAAGAGATCAGCGCCGCGGCCGCGCAGCCGGGCAGCTAGCCGGCGGAGCAGTTTCCCGGCCGCCCGGCTTCGGCAAATAAAACTATGACCACCGATAAAATTTATAAACCTAAAAACCACATCAGGATAGCCACCGCCACCTCTTTATTCGACGGGCATGACGCTTCTATAAACGTGATGCGCCGGATCTTCCAGGCCAGCGGCGCCGAAGTCATCCACCTCGGGCATAACAGGTCAGTAGCGGAGATAGTGGCCTGCGCCATCCAGGAAGACGTGCAGGCCGTGGCTATCACCTCCTACCAGGGCG
>JAVHPG010000113.1:0-2519 GCA_036170455.1 Elusimicrobiales bacterium | reverse complement strand
CGGCCACGGTGTGGCCGATAGCGCGCCCGCCGGGCCCATACCCTTGCCAGGCCCCGCGAACCCATTTCTATTGAGGTTGAGCCTCGATAAATAATCATTCTTCCGTACTACCCGCCTATTTTTGTAGAATTTAGGCGTAGTCCTATCCGTTTCTTAGATTTTCTTAGTCTTCTTTCTAAATACTATGCCCAAAAACAACAGTTTCGCGGCGGTGGTACTGGCGGCAGGTCTTGGAACCCGCATGCAGTCCGACCTGCCCAAAGTCCTTCATTACCTCGGAGACATGTCGCTTATCGAGCGGGCTATCCGTAAGATAGCCGTGCTCGGGCCCGCAAAAATAATAGTCGTCACCGGCCACGGCGCCGAACTCGTGGAAGCCGAGCTCTCCAAGAGACTCGGAACCGCCATCTTCGGGAAAATAGTTTTCGTCCGCCAGAAGCTCCTTAAAGGCAGCGGCCGCGCCGTCCAGGAGGCCATGCCCCAGATCCGCGCCCACGCCCACGTCATGGTCCTCTGCGGCGACGCCCCGCTCTTCCGCGTCGAGACCGTCAAAAAAATGCTCGGCTACTACCAGAAGCATTCCCCCGACTGCCTCGTCATGACCGCCGACCTACCCGAGCCCGGCTCCTACGGCCGCGTAAAGCGCAACCACGCCGGCGACGTAGCCGCCATCGTCGAAGCCGCCGACGCCGACACCTGGGAGAAGAACATCACCGAAGTGAATTCCGGAACCTATTTCTTCCGCGTAAAAGCCCTCGAGAAAGCCGTCCACGGCCTCAAGAAAAAAGGCTCAAAAGGCGAGTTCTACCTCACCGACGCCCTCGAAAATATTATCGCCGCCGGCGGCAAGACCGCCGCCTTCAAACTCTCCGACCCCACCGAGATGACAGGCATAAATACCCGCGGCGACCTCGCCGCCGCCTACGCCATGCTCAATAAGCGCAAAGCCGCCGAGCTGATGGCTTCCGGCGTAACGGTCGTGGACCCCGCAAATACCTATATAGAAGAGAACACCGTAATCGGCCGCGACACAGTCATCTACCCCGGCGTCTTCATAAAAGGCGTTTCCTCCATAGGCCGCGGCTGCAAAATAGGCCCCGGCGGCGTCATCGAGAACTGCCGCATCGACGACGGCGCCGTCATAAAATATTCCTGCGCCCTCGAATCCAGCCGCGTCCGCGCCGGCGCAATAGTTGGCCCTTTCGCCCGCCTCCGACCCCTTTCCGACATCGGCCCCCGCGCCGAAGTCGGGAATTTCGCGGAAGTAAAAAAATCCGTCCTGGGCGCCGGTTCCAAGATGCACCATCACAGCTATATCGGCGACACCGAGATGGGCGAGAAAGTAAATATCGGCGCGGGCACCATCACCTGCAATTACGACGGAGCAAATAAGAACAGGACCGTCATCGGGGCCGGCGCTTTCATCGGTTCCAACACCAATCTGGTGGCCCCGGTAACTATCGGGGCCGGCGCTTACACGGCCGCCGGATCTACCATAACGGAGGACGTCCCGGGCGGCGCGCTGGCCATAGCGCGCGCACGGCAGGTAGTGAAGCAGCTTAAAAAAAGGACAAAATGACTCCCGAACTGAGGAAAAGGGGTTCGTTCAAAGTGTTCAGCGGCAATGCCAACCCGGAACTTGCCAAGAAGATCTGCGACATCCTCGGAGTTCCGCTTTCCGAGACCAAGGTCCAGAAGTTCGCCGACGGGGAAATAGACGCCCACATCCTGGAGAACGTGCGAGGCGAGGACTGCTACGTGGTGCAGCCCACCTGCCCGCCGGTCAACGACAATCTGATGGAGCTCCTCATCCTCATGGACGCGCTGCGCCGCGCTTCCGCCGGCCGCATCACGGCCGTCATGCCTTATTACGGCTACGCCCGCGCCGACCGCAAGCCGGCCCCCCGCGTGGCCATCACCGCCAAGCTGGTGGCCAACCTCATTACCGAGGCCGGGGCGAACCGCGTCATCACTATCGACCTGCACGCGGCCCAGATACAGGGTTTCTTCGACATCCCGCTCGACCACCTCTACGGCCGGCCGGTGGTGCTGGACTATATCAAGGGCCGGAAATTCGATAACATGGTGGTGGTTTCCCCGGACGTGGGCAGCGTGGAGCGGGCCCGCTCCTTTGCCAAGCGCCTGGACCTGGGCCTGGTCATCATCGACAAGCGCCGCCCCCGCCCCAATGAGGCGGTGGTCTATAATATCATCGGCGACGTGAAGGGCAAGACCTGCTTCATCTTCGACGACCTGGTGGACACGGCCGGCACGCTCTGCATGGTGGCCCAGTCTATAAAGGAACAGGGCGCGGCCAGGATAATAGCCGCCGCCACGCACGGCGTTCTCTCGCGCGACGCCGTCGATAAAATAGACAAATCCCCTATAGAAGAGCTCATTTTGACGGATACTATTCCCGTAAACGCCTCAAAAAGTGCTAAAATAAAGGTGGTATCCGTGGCCGCGCTCCTTGCGGAGGCCATCAAACGCAATCACATGGGCGAGTCCATAAGCGAACT
>JAVHPG010000112.1:0-2521 GCA_036170455.1 Elusimicrobiales bacterium | reverse complement strand
GTCGCCGGGCTTTATCTTTTCTATAGGGATCCCGCCGGCGTCCGTGGCTACGCTGGTCCCGGCCGGAAAGCAGCCGCCCCCGCCGCCTCCTCCGCCGCCGGCCCTGGGCCAGGCGGGCGCGCAGGGCGAAAGGAGTATCGCCGCAAATAACAGGTATTTCATCCGTGGAGAGCCGCTATGAGGCCGCCCAGCACGGCCGCGGCGATTATGATGCTGACCCCGAGGATAGCGGCGGAAACAATGCGGCCGAAATAATCGGCGACCGCGCGGTTGCCGCGTATTATCTCTTTGCCCTCGTCCATGTCGGGGGTCATTTTATTGAACACGGCGGGGATGCGCGAAGAGAACCAGATCAGCAGGAAAGCCCCGGCCACGCCGCCGATAAGGGCGAAGACCACCGCCCAGCCGATATTGATAACGGTATCTGTCATAGGAACCTCCATAGCTTTCAGCGGCGCGCCATATTTTAGCCTTCCGGTAATTATATAAAAAGAGCGGGCCTTTTTTCGTGGCCCCGAAAATGCTAGAATAATAACGTTGCCGGTCCGGTCGGCCTGAACAGAAGTCCTTACTCAGTTCCCGGAAAATTTAACTGCTGATCGCGCTATACGGCGCGTCTTTATTCTATGATAACCCTAAGGAACATTTGTAAATCATTTTCTTCCCAGGTCCTCCTCGAGGAGGCTTCCCTGCAGATAAACGAAGGGGAGCGCTTCGCCCTGGTCGGCCCCAACGGCGCCGGCAAATCCACGCTTTTCAAGATGATGCTGCGCACCGAGGAAACGGACGACGGCGAAATACAGTTCAAAAAAGGCGTAGTGGTGGGCTACCTCCCGCAGGAGAACCCGCCTGTCTCCGAGCGCTCCGTGATAGAGGAAACCCTGGACGGCGTAGAGGATTACGACGGGCGCATCGAGGCCGAAGGCAAGTCCATCCTGATGGGCCTCGGCTTCAAGGTCGCCGATTTCGGGCGCAAGGTGAACACGCTGAGCGGCGGCTGGTCAATGCGCGTGGCAATGGGCAAGCTGCTGCTGAAAAAACCCGACCTCCTGCTGCTGGACGAGCCGACCAACCACCTGGACCTGGACTCGCTCCTCTGGCTGGAGGAATACCTGGGCCGCTACCAGGGAGCCATCTTCGTGATCTCCCATGACCGCGACTTTATAAACAAGATCTGCAACGCCATAGTCTCGCTGCAGGACAAGACCCTCCGGGTCTACCACGGCGACTACGAGAATTTCCTGGCCCAGCGCCAGTCAGAGAAAGAGAAGATCTACTCCGCCTGGCGCCTGCAGCAGGAAGAAATAGCGCAGATGGAAGATTTTATCGCCCGGAACCGCGCCCGCGTTTCCACCGCCGCCCGTGTCCAGAGCATGATCAAGCGCCTGGACAAGCTGGAGCGCATAGAGCTGATCCAGGAAGTCAAGACGGTGAAAATGCGCTTCCCGCAGCCCAGCCGCACCGGGACCAATGTGCTCGAATTAAAGGGCATAAGCAAGATCTATAATGTCCCGGACCACGAGCCTATCAAGGTTTACGAGAATTTCGATTTCCAGCTCCAGCGCGGCCAGAAGATGGCCTTCGTCGGCCATAACGGCGCGGGTAAATCCACGCTGCTGAAAATGCTGGCCGGCGTCATCGAGCCCGACTCCGGTGAGCGGAAGCTCGGCCTGAACGTCAAGACCGGCTATTTCTCGCAGCACCGCGAAGGCATCCTGGACCCCCGCAAGACCGTCCTGCAGGAAGCCATGAATAACGACCGGATGAACCCGGAGCTGACCGTGAGGACCGTGCTCGGAACCTTCCTGTTCCCCGGCGACAATGTCTACAAGAAGACCGAAGTGCTTTCCGGCGGAGAGAAGAGCCGCCTGATGCTGGTGAAGCTGCTGATGGACCCGCCCAACGTCATCCTGATGGACGAGCCCACCACCCACCTGGATATAGCCAGCGTCGACGCGCTTGTGGCCGCCCTTAAAGAATTCGAAGGCACCCTCTGCTTCATCAGCCACGACATCTATTTCATCAACGCCCTCGCCGACTCCGTCGTGCACATAGAGCAGGGCAAGACCACCGTCTACCCCGGCAACTACGACTATTTCAGGCACCGCCAGGACCAGATACAGGCCGAGAACGCCGGCGCCCGCAAGAAAGCCGAGCCCGCCGCCGCGCCTAAAGCCGACAATTCGGACTACGAAGAGAAAAAGCGCCAGGAAGCCGAGGCCCGCAAAAAGACCCGCCGCGCCGAAACCCTGAAGAAGGACATCGCCTACACCCGAAAAACGGTGGAAACCCTCGCCGCCAAAATGTCCGCCCCCGAGATCCATTCGGATTACAATCAGGTAAAAGAGCTGGGTGACAAAATAACCGCCCTAGAAGCCAAGATAACCGCCAACACCGCGGAGCTGAAAGCGCTCGAAGAAGCCGGCGAAACCGCCGCCAGCCAGTAGGTTTCCCGCCGCGAGTTCCCCCGGAGGGGTGGCAGGGGCTTTGGTTCGCGAACCCTTTGCGGAAGGGGGGGCCC
>JAVHPG010000111.1:3193-12624 GCA_036170455.1 Elusimicrobiales bacterium | reverse complement strand
GGCGGACTACGTGAAAGGGAATAAAATATTTTCCTCGGCTATGTCGAGGATCCTGGGTTATTTCGGCGGCACCGTAGAATCCCTCGACAGCCTTACCCAGGGTAAACGGGAGGGTTACCAGAACTCCAACCGCGGGGCCATAGGCGGAGTTGTTTCCGGGCTGAATATGATCTCATTCGCGTCCTGGAAGGCGGAGGAGCACACCAAGCTGGATACGCTCCTGGAGCTGCCGCGCGATTTCATGCTTAAGCGCGGGCTGGACAATGACGGGCTGGTTCCGGTGGAGAGCGCTATTCTCCCGGGCTCCGACTATATCAAACTCGAGGGCGTAGACCATACCGTGCCGGTGATGTCGGCGGACATGGTCCTTAAATTCGACAGGCGGGCTTTTACCCGGACGCTTCTGTTGATGATAATTTCGACGGATAAATGGGGACAGACACCATTTTTTGTGATCGTCTAAAAGCAATGGATTTAAAAGTGTAAATAGTGTCTGACCCTATTTTTTGACTCTATTTTCCTATTTTCACATTTTCCATTCCCCTCTGCATAGATAATTAACACACTAAATACAGCCCGTCATATGCATAAGGCGCCGTGAATCCCAAAAAAATCCGTTAACAAAAATAGCCGTTTTTGGGGTGCAAAACAGGTTTTAAGCGATGGTTGCCCTGTAATCCGTTATCGCCCCCTACTTAGCACAGCGAAACCCGAAACCGGCAAATCTAAGTTTTGGGGGAAATCTGCCGCGCGCGGCGACCCTCACGGAGCCAGCATCATTATCCCACCATCCGCCACGAAGGACTTTTTGGCTGCCCGAAGACGGTCCCCGCGGATTTTGGGCCGGGCTTACATTCTAATACCCGGCGGAATACCAATCGGCGACCCATTCGCAGACATTGCCTGCCACGTCGCTATTCTTTTACAAGCGGTTTGTGGATGGTTTTTCTGGGTAAACCGGCGCGGCAATACCGGAGAGCATGACTTCACCCATCAGGTGAAATCTGTTCCACTATGTGGCGGTATGTTTAGCGGAGGATTTGGGTTGTAGATAAAACAGCCGCAGGATGATAGTTTTTTTAAATATTGTTTGGCTGACGCGGCGTCAGAGGCGGGGGGCAATTTACTATAACCGGCCTCATATTTACTGCATACGCACTCGGGGTCGCCGGTTGTCAGGAACCAGAAATTACATTCATTCTGCAATCCAATTCAAGTATAATCAGATAAGGTTGCTTTTTATAAGATTGCCGGCGAACAAATGTCAATTAACGGGCTATTGATCATGCTGGGGGCGTATTGCGCGGGGGCGGCCGTATCGCTTCTGGGCGGACGCCGGGCGCAGGCTGTCCGTGTGATAGGCCACGCCTGCCTGCTGGCCGGGGCCCTGGCCGGGGTTATAGTCGCGGTCCCTTATCTGCTGGGCGGCGCAGCGCAGCCGGCGCTGCACGCGGCGCTGCCGCGTTTTTTCCCTTTCGCGGACCTGTCGCTCGCCCTTGACGGGTTAAGCGCTTTCTTTTTGCTTGTAGTCTCCGTTGTGGCCGTAGCGGCGGCGATCTACGGCCCGGCCTACCTCAAGGCGCACTCCGTCTCCTCCCCCGTGGTCGAAGTAACGGGTATCAATCTTTTCGTCGGGTCAATGACAATGGTCCTGTGCGCCGGCGACGCGCTGACCTTCCTGCTGGCCTGGGAAGGGATGACGCTTGCGAGCTACGCTTTAGTGGTGTCCGAAAGCAAAGAAACAAGTACGCACGCCGGCCTTGTTTACATCGTGATGGCCCACGCGGGCACCGCCCTGCTTATGGTCGTTTTTTTGACGCTGACGGTGCTCGCCGGGAGTTTCGATTTCGCCGCGATCCGCTCGGCCGCCGCGGCGCTGCCCGGCCGCGAACGCGCGGTCCTCTTCTTTTTCGCTTTAGCGGGTCTGGGCGCCAAAGCCGGAGTGGTTCCGCTGCATGTCTGGCTGCCGGAAGCGCACCCGGCCGCGCCAAGCCACGTTTCGGCGCTTATGTCGGGAGTAATGCTTAAAGTGGCGATCTACGCTATACTGCGCCTGGGCCTTGACCTGCTTGCCCCTCCCGGCGGGCCGCTGCCCCCGTCCTGGGGCTGGACCGTGCTTGCGCTTGGTTCCTCCTCGGCTATCCTCGGCGTGCTTTACGCGCTCCAGCAGCACGACCTCAAACGTCTGCTTGCTTTCCATAGCGTGGAGAACGTGGGCATCATACTCATGGGCGCCGGCCTGGCAATGCTTCTTGCGCACCGCGGCCAGGCGGCCGACGCGCTCGCCGCCCTGGCGCTGGCGGCGGCGCTGCTCCACACGCTCAACCACGCGGCCTTCAAGGGGCTTTTGTTCCTCTGCGCCGGCAGCGTCCAGGCCGCAACGCATATACTGAACATGGAAGAGCTAGGCGGGCTCGCCCGGCGAATGCCGTGGACGGCCTGGCTCTTCCTGACCGGCGCGGTGGCCATCTCGGCCCTGCCGCCGCTCAACGGGTTCGTAAGCGAGTGGCTGACCTTCCAGGCCCTGCTTCTCGCCAGCGCCCAGCTGGGCGGGGGTAGCGGCCTGGCCGTCATAGCGTCCGCCACGGCGCTGGCGCTCACCGGCGGCCTGGCCGCCGCCTGCTTTGTTAAAGCGTTCGGGGTCACCTTCCTCGGGCGGCCGCGGTCCGCCCACGCGGCGAACGCCAAGGAGGCGCCCGCGAGCATGCTGGCCGGCATGGTCCTGCTGGCGCTGGTCTGCGTTCTTGTCGGCGTCCTGCCCGGCTACGCGCTGCGCCTGCTGGACGCCCCGGTCACGGGCCTGCTTGGCGGCGCGGGGCCGAGCGCACTTATGACCGTCCGCGGCCCGCTTGTGCTCTCGGCAAGCGCCGGCGCGCTGACAGGGACCTCAGTTTCGATCACGGCGGCGGCAGCCTTGTTCGGCGCCCTGGCCCTCGCGGCCTGGCTCATTATCGCCTGGCCCCGCGGCATAGCGCGCCGCCGGGAACCTACCTGGACCTGCGGCCTGGAGCCGGAAAGCAGGTTCGACTATACGGCCACGGCTTTCTCCAAACCGCTGCGTTTCATCTTCGCCTCCGTCTACCAGCCGAAACGGACCGTCAGCCGGCAGACAGGCGAGACCCCCTACGTGCTGCGCCAGCTGCATTGGCAAAGCGACGTGACGGACCTTTCACAGATACATCTTTACAACCGCCTCCAGGGCGGCATTATACGCGCCTCGCTCGGCATTCGCCGGTACAGCACGGGAACCGTCCACAGCTATATCGGCTATGTCCTGGTCACCCTGCTTATAACCCTGCTCGCTTTCGGAGGCGGCTGAAATGGACCAGGCGACAACGACTCCTTGGCTGCTCGCTCTCGGCCAGACGGCCCTGCTGGTGGCGCTTGGCCCGCTGGTGACCGGAGTGATACAAAAGCTCAAGGCGCGCCTGCAATGCCGGCAGGGCGCCGGGATCCTGCAGCCTTACCGCGACCTGCGTAAGCTCCTGCGCAAAGGCACGGTCCAGTCAGACACCGCCAGCCCCTTTTTCCGCGTAGTTCCGGCCATGGTTCTGGGCGCTACCTGCGCCGCGGCGATGCTGGTCCCGGTCGTGTACGCTCCGCCCGCGCCCGGGGTTTCTTCCCTGCTTCCGCTGGGGGACGCCCTTTTGCTTTTGGGCTGGCTCGCCCTGGCGAGGTTCCTGACGGCCGTAGCGGCCCTCGACGCCGGGGGGGCTTTCGGCGGCATGGGAGCCTCGCGCGAAATGACCATAGCCACGCTGGTGGAGCCGGCGCTGAACCTGATGATCTTTTCGGTAGCCGTAGTGGCGCGGACTACCGACCTCGGGGCCATCGCCCGCCACCCGGCGGCGATGCGCGGTTCTTTCGGCGCCGCCGATCTCCTGGCCCTGTCCGCAATGCTTATCCTGTTAATAGCCGAAACCGGCCGCATCCCCGTTGATAACCCCGACACCCATCTTGAGCTCACCATGCTGCACGAAGGGATGCTGCTTGAACACTCGGGGCCGGGGCTGGGCTGCCTGGCGCTCGCGCAGCACACTAAACAGATCCTTCTGATGGCTTTCGTGCAGTCGCTGTTCTTTTCCCTGCAGGCCGCAGACACAAGCCCGCTGGCCCTGGCCTCGGGGCTCTGGTACTTCCTCCTCGTGGTCATTCTTCTTTCCGTCTTCCTGGCGCTGGTCGAATCCGTTTACGCCAAGCTGCGGTTTTTTAATCTGCCGCAGTTCCTGAGCATCAGTTTACTGCTGGCTTTCCTGGCCGTCGCGCTGAGGCTTTTATGAGTTTAGAACTGGCCGCGTATTTAATAGACATAATCGGGGGCGTGCTCCTTATCACCATGATCATTATCCTGGAGGGAGGCGACCTCTACCACGCCATTTACACTATGGCCCTTCAGTCTTTCTTCATCGCGCTCGCGGGCGCGGTGCTCGGCGCGGCTACCCATAACACCGACCTGTGGGTCATTGCCGTCCTGACGCTGGCGGTCAAGGTGGTGGCGCTGCCCTGGCTGCTGCTCAGGGTCATACGCCGCATGCGGGTCCCCCGCAAGATCGAGGTGGTCGTGCCGGTAACGGTCACGCTCGCGATCGGGGCCGTGATCATCATGCTTGCTTTCTACCTGTCCTCGTCCCTCGGCTCGGTAAAGCAGGTCATCACCGGCAACGCCCTGCCGATCGGCATCTCGCTGACGCTGCTGGGCATACTTGTGATGATGTCCCGGCGTACCGCGCTTATGCAGATGGTCGGGCTGTTCGCTTCCGAGAACGGTATCTTTTTTACGGCCATGGCGGTCAGCCAGGGGATGCCGCTCATCATCGAGATCGGCGTGACCCTGGACGTGATCCTGGGCGCCCTGGTCATGGGCGTTATCATGCTCCATGTCAGGTCAAGCATCGGTTCCGATATAGCCGACTTGAACCAGTTGAAAGGCTGACAGCTATGTTATCTCCCTTACTGCTCCTGCCGCTGGTCCCGACCTTAACGGGCGCGGCCATGCTCGGCGTAAAGGACCGCCGCCTGCTTAACGCGCTGGACGTCGCAAGCACCGCCACGGTGGCCGTGCTGACGGGCGCCGTAGCCCAGGCGGTCATGCAGGGCGGGCCGCTGCGGGCGGCCTACACTTTTTATGCCGACGCGGTAACCCTGATCTTCCTCGGCCTTATCGCCCTGCTCAGCCTGGCCGCCTCCGTTTACACAATCGGCTGGATGCGGCGCGAGGTCGCGGCGGGCGATATCAGCAAGCGCAGCCTTCCTAAATACTTCGCCCTCACCCAGGTCTTTATCGCCACTATGCTGGTTACCGTGCTGGCCGATAACCTCGGACTGCTGTGGATCACCATGGAGGCCACGACCATCGCTTCAGCGCTCCTCGTCGGTTTCCGCCTGGATAACGGCGGGCTTGAAGCCGCGTGGAAATATATTATCGTGACCACTATAGGCATTTCTTTCGGCCTCTTCGGAACGGTGCTGATCTACGCCGCCACCGCGCACGCGCAGGGCGCCCTGGCCGGCGGGACCATGAACTTTACGGCCATAGCGGCCATGGCCTCCAGGCTGGACCCGAATATAGTGCGCATCGGCTTTATCTTCATCCTCATAGGTTATGGCACCAAGGCCGGCCTGGCGCCGATGCATATGTGGCTGCCGGACGCGCACAGCCAGGCGCCTTCGCCCGTATCCGCCCTGCTCTCCGGCGCGCTGATAAAGTGCGCTTTATTCGGCATCATCCGCTTCCACACCATCGCCATCGGCGCCTGCGGCCCCGGCTTTTCCGGGTCCCTTCTTCTGATCTTCGGCCTTATCTCGGTAGTGGTGGCCGCGCCGTTCATCCTGCTGCAGACCGACCTCAAGCGCCTGCTCGGCTACCACAGCGTGGAGCATGTGGGCATCATAGCCTTCGGCCTGGGCATAGGCGGCCCGGTCGGAACGTACGCCGCCCTGCTCCACGTTATAAACCACGGCGTGACCAAGGCGCTTGTTTTCTTCGTCGCCGGCGACGCTATAGGCCGCTACAAAACGCACAGCATGGACAAGATCCAGGGCTTTATCCGCGCCGCTCCCTATGCCGGGACCTTTCTTATGCTCGGGGCTTTTTCCCTGGCCGGCACGCCCCCGTTCTCCATCTTCGTGAGCGAACTGCTGGTTATCAAGGCGGCCATCGCCGCCGGGCACTATGCCGCTCTCGCAGTCTTCCTGGTCACGGTCGTAATAATCTTCGCCGGGCTTATCCACCACGCCGGCAAAATGGCTTTCGGCGAGCCGGCCGGGAACGTGAGCCGCGGGAAAGAACCCGTTTCCGGCGTGTTGACCATGGCCGTGCTGGCGGGGGTGATCCTGCTATTGGGGCTCACCATACCCTCTTCGCTTCACAACGTGCTCGCGCGCGCCGCGGAGGTGACCCTTGGGAACTGATATTACTGCAGAGTCCGTGCGGAAGCGCCTTGCCGGGAAGCTCGGCGGCCGCGCGGTTTTTTCTAAAGGCCCCCGGGCGCAGGACCTCACCGCGCTTCTCGAACAAAAAAACGACTTGCCGGCCGCGGCCGGCGAACTAACGCGCGGCCTGGGCCTGGGCCTGGCCACTATAGTGGCCACCGACGAAAGGCGCGAGGCCGGCGGGGATTTCAAGGTGCGCTATATTTTCGAGCCCGCCGCCGGTGCCGGCCCGCTGGCGGACTTGTTCGTCACGCTGCTGGTCTCGCTTGACGCCGGGGCTCCCGCCGTGCCCTCCATTACCCCGCTGGTTCCGGCGGCCAACTGGCACGAGCGGGAAATGCGCGACCTGTTCGGCATCGAGCCGGAGGGCCACCCCGACCCGAGGCCGCTGGTCCTGCACGACGGCTGGCCGAAAGGCCTTTATCCGCTGCGCAAGGACTTCGACCCGGGCACCCGGCCCGCGAGATTGCCCGCCGCGGTTTTTCCGCACCTCGTAATCCGGGGGGAAGGCGTAATGGAAGTCCCGGTGGGCCCGATCCACGCGGGGATAATAGAGCCGGGCCATTTCCGGTTCAGCACGGTGGGCGAGACCGTGCTTCACCTCGACGCGCGTCTGTTCTATGCGCACCGCGGTCTTGAGAAGCGGGCCGAAGGCCTGGCTCACCGCGAAGCTTTTTTTATCGCCGAGCGCCTGTGCGGCGCTTGTTCCGCCGCGAACGCCCTGGCTTTTTCCGAAGCGGTGGAACAGATAGCCGGCGTAAAGGCGCCGCCGCGCGCGCGCTTTCTGCGCTCGCTTGCGCTGGAGCTGGAACGGCTTTATAATCACGTCGGGGATATCGGCGCGATTTGCGCCGGAGTCGGCTATCACTGGGGAACTTCGGCCGGCGCGCGCCTTAAAGAAGAGCTTCAGCGTGAAAACGAAAGCCTGACCGGCAACCGTTTTTTGCGCGGGCTGATAATCCCCGGCGGCGTCGCTCACGACCTGACGGCGGAGCAGCTCGCGGAAGTCGCGGCGCTCGCGCGCAGGACCAGGCTGCGGCTTGCCGATCTGATGTCAAGTTTCTTATCCAACTCCTCCGTTATGGACCGCATGGACCACACCGGGGCCCTTTCCGCCAGTATCGCGGCGGACCTGGGCGTAACCGGCGTAGCGGCCCGCGCAAGCGGGATCGACCGCGACTCGCGCCGCGACCACCCGCACGCGGCCTATGCCGGCGACTTTATGCCGCGCGTAGAGACCAGGCCGGCAGGCGACGTGCATTCCCGCATAGAAATACGGGAAGCGGAGGCTTTAGAATCTATCCGGCTCCTTAAACTGCTTGCTTCGGCCCTGCCGCCGGGCCCCCTGTCCGTTCCGGTCCCCGACAGGCTGCCGCCCTGGCAAATAGGCTTGTCCGCGGTTGAGTCCCCGCGCGGAGCGGCGCTCCACTGGCTGCGCACCGACGGAAGCGGCCGCGTGGACCGCTATCATGTCCGTTCGGCCAGCTACGCCAACTGGCCGGCCGTCCCGTATGCCGCGCTGAACGCCATTATCCCGGATTTTCCGCTGGTCAATAAAAGTTTCGAGCTTTGCTACGCCTGCACCGACCGCTAGACAAAGCGGGCGCCGCGGGGCAAGGGAGATGCCGAACCGATGCTGCGAAATATAATACAGGCCCTGCGCCAGGGCGTGGCGACTACAAAATATCCCGCCGTGCGGACCGCTCCGCCCGGGCGCTTCCGCGGCGCGCCGGAGCCCGTGGCCGGGCGCCCTTTCTCCGGCCTGCCGCCGGCCTCCGTCTGCCCCGCGGGCGCGATCACGGCCGATACCGGCCCGGGACGCTATTCCATAGACCTTACCCGGTGCATTTTCTGCGGCCTTTGCGCGGACAAGTCCGGGGAAGGGGCCATCCTGATGGGCCGGGAGTTCGAGCTTTCGGCCCGGCTGCGCAAGGACCTGGTTATACGGTGTGAACGCGACGCGCAGGGCCGCGTGGCCGCCTCTCCCGCCGCCCCGGAAGACCCGGCGGCGGCGGCCGGCCGCTTTGCCGAGCGCATTCATAAAACGTTCGGGGATTCGCTGCACCTGCGCCACCTGGACACCGGTTCCTGCAACGCTTGCGACTGGGAACTTTCCGCGCTTCTTGCGCCTCATTACGACCTGCGCCGCCTGTGCGTGGATTTCGCGGCTTCCCCGCGCCACGCCGACGGAGTCATCGCCACCGGCTGCGTTACGCGCAACCTTGAGCCGGCGGTCCTGCGGACTTTCGCAGCTATCGCCGAACCGCGGGTGGTCATTGCCGTAGGCGCCTGCGCTTGCTCCGGAGGCATTGCCGGCGCAAGCTACGCCAGCGGGGGCGGGGTGGGCGGCATCCTGCCGGTAGACGTGTACGTTCCGGGCTGCCCTCCGCGCCCCGAGGCGATCCTGTTCGGGATCCTGCTTGCCGTCGGCCGGATAGAAGAAAAGCGCCGCCCAGTCCGAAGCGGGAAAGAGAGAACGGAATAGAGATAAAGCGGGGCGGGTACGCCTCAGGTCCTGACAATAATTATTATTTGCGGGCGCTTTTCAGGGCCGGGAGAAAAAGCTCAAAAACAAGGCCCGCTCCTGGGCCGCTTGCCTGGCGCGGGTGTTCGAGGTGTTCCCGCTTATCTGCCCCAAATGCAACCTGGAACTTAAGCCGGTCGCTGTTATATTCAATGACAAGGAACTTGTGCGGCTCCTGAACCATTTCGGTCTTCGTCTGAATTTCCTAAATTCAGGCCGGCTCCTGAAGACTGCCTCCCCACAAATTGAAACCGGTCCGTCGCCCGCCGGGCAGGGAAACCGCGCGAAAAAACAGGAAAAAAACCGCTTTTTGTTATTATAGCGGAATAGGTGGACTTTTTGAAAATTCGTGAGCAAGGAAAAAGGAAATCTTCCAGCAGAACTAGTGATAATCGCTCTTATATTTCCTGCAAATCCGGCGGCGGACTACGTGAAAGGGAATAAAATATTTTCCTCGGCTATGTCGAGGATCCTG
>JAVHPG010000111.1:0-3093 GCA_036170455.1 Elusimicrobiales bacterium | reverse complement strand
ATGACGGGCTGGTTCCGGTGGAGAGCGCTATTCTCCCGGGCTCCGACTATATCAAGCTCGAGGGCGTGGACCATACCGTGCCGGTGATGTCGGCCGACATGGTCCTTAAATTCGACAGGCGGGCTTTTACCAGGACGCTTCTGTCGATGATAATTTCGAGATAAGCGCAAGGCGGCAAATAGCCGGCGCGGGGACGGCCTGCCCAGAAAGGCCTGGGCCAATTTACGCCGTGAAAAAGGACCTTTGGCCCATGTGAGTTGCAGGCCGGAGAAGGAATCGCCGCTGTAATGCTCGCTCCGGCTCAGCTCCATCCCGTCCGTGGTGCGGCTGGTGAGGGAATAGATCAGCCTGATGTAATTGTTCCCGGTCTTCACGCGAGTCCCCTCGCTGTTCACGATATAGCGGTTCTCGTTCTCGTAATTCAGGGTCACCCCGGAATCGTAGATGAAGCCGTAGCCGGCCAGGCGGGCTGAATGCTTTTTAAGGCGCTCGCGCCAGGCGCCAGGTCGGGCTCCGGCAGCGTCACCGTCTCGTAGAAGATCTCGGGTTTGGCCGGTGAGAAATCCGGGGAGGGATCGTCCTCGGCGGCGGTTACGGCCTTGTTCATCTTCACCTTGGTGAAATTCTCCTGCGCGTTCTTATAGGCCCTGTCCGTGTACTCCCAGATGCGGGCCCGCAGGGCGTCCTCGTCCCCCTCCAGCGCCACCGGCAGGTCCCGGGACTGCGAGGCGGTCGCCCAGGCCATCCCCCCTTTTACCTGGTGGGTATTGTCCAGCTGCATGGAATTCACGCGCGCGTCTATATCCAGCTTATTGCTGAGAGAGCCGGCGTCCCCGTCCAGCGCTCCGAGCTTGGCGGACAGGTACCCGTATCTGGAGGCGGTAAGTTCATAGCCGAGATAATAAAGCGGCGTTTTTTCCGAATTTTTGAGGCCGCTGAAGGAGCGGTCCAGCTCTTTCACCAGGGCTTTCATGTAGGGGTCCTTCGCTTCGTCCGAAGCGGAAAGAAAGGCGGGGAAGAGCAGGACGCAAAGGGACAGGAGCGGCTTTAACATTGAACCTCCGTTGGTCTACAGTTAAATTGTATAAAATCCGGCCCGTAAAAAGTTTCCCGCCAACCCGACACGCCCTTGTCGGGTTCGTCTGCTATGCTATTTCTGACAGGAACGGGTTCGGGGGAGGTTATATGAAATGGACCGTTAAGGAATGGATCAGCGGCGGCTACAAGGCGAGCAAAGCGGGGGCGCTCAACGCTTATATTTACCGTTCGCTGAAGTGGCCGGACTTCTACAGCGACGGGGCGCCGGCCTACGAGGTGAAGTATAGCGGGACGCCCATAGCCCTCATACGCTTCGAAGGCAGAGGGGCCACCGTAAGGTCCCTGGCCGCGGCCAGCCGCTTCCAGGAGATCACCGACCTGGACCTGGTGGAGCTGGCGCTCTGGGTGAGCAAGTTGAGGACGGCCTGTTCAAACCTTAACTGAGGGCTCAAAAAGGCCGACGGGCAGGATGAGGCCAAAAAGGATTCCGGACCCCAGGCCGCTAGACTAATACATAATAAAAACCGCCGGCAAGTCCGGCGGTTTTGATGGATTTTATATTCGGCTTCAAACCCGACACCAAACTGTTAATTGCAAACAGCGTTGGCACATCTTCTGCGCACTGTTTTTGTGCCTTCTGTGAGCGTAGTACAGGTATCTTTACAGGAAGCGTCTGAAATATCGAATTTGCAGCATACGCTTTTTATCTCTTTCGGTTTGATATCAGAGGTGCTTGTATCCCAGGATTTACATTCTTTTAAACTGCAACTATCCCGGCAGTCACTGGTTTCATCGGAATAATCGCTATATGAACAATGATAATCTATGCAATTACCACTATAATAACTATCACAAATGAAGTCCGAACACGTCTCGCCATAAGTTGTTATCGTAGTTTCATCTATACATTCTGAATACACCAAACTAAACGCGGAGACCGATATCGCGAAAATCAGCATGAGTTTGAAATGTCTTTTCATTTTAATCCCCTCCTTCCTTTTTTTTCTCGGCATAGTAATCCTTTCTTTCTTTTGAAATTATTCTGTGGTAAGCCTGGTAGTCAAGCTTTTTCAAAAGTTCTTTGTCTGGGCAGCCCTCGACCTCATACCCTTTTTCAAGGAGTTTCTGGCAGGGATCAAAAGAAAGGTCCTTCTTGCTGAATTTCTCGACTTTCGCGTTTAAAAACGACCTCACATCTTTCACGGCCTCTTCATATTTGCCCATTGTTATCAACAGGCCAGCCCTACTATGGTATATGAAATTACCATCCTCCGGTTTTTTCACTAATTTCAAAGCCATATTATAAGCCTCAAGCGCTTTTTCGTTCTCACCTATCTTTTCGTAAAGCATTCCTTTCTGCCGGTACGCCTCGGATTTTATGGGGGTATAGCCGGAACTCATACTGTCGTCCTTTGCGAGCTCGATGACCTTATCGAAATCTTTCAGGGATTTTTCGCAATAGGTCTTCCTCTCGGGATGAGAATTAAACCTCGGATCAGGATTAAAACCGCTGCATTTTTCCCGGTAAGCCCTGGCCCGCGAGTCATAGGCGTTGAAGTTGCTCTTATTAAGTTCTATTTCTTTATCAAGAAGTTTAATGGCTTTATCAGGATACTTATAAATAAAGTTGCTAAATTTTATGGACTCCCTGACATGTTTTGAGATTAGTCCCACGGAAATTTCCATAAAACTACGACTATTGTTTTTATCCTTAGGTTTTTTAAATGTCGCTTCGGCCTCATTCATGATCTTTTCAAAATCAGTTTCACTGATATAATCATTTTCCTGAAGTTCCTGCGCTGATATCTGTTTATTCACGCCCGCTATACTGTTAGTGGATTTAGCAAGATTTGTTTGAGAATAGCTAGGTTGCCACAACAGAATTAAAGGAACAAGGAACTGTAATGTTTTCATTGGCATACTCTAACAAACACTGGTTAATCTGTCAATGAGTGCTACTTGTACCCAGCAATTCCGCAAATAGCCGCAGAATTGCTGCTCAGGGATGTTTTACGGGGGCCGACAATGCTGCATGTTTGAATTTTACGCACATAA
>JAVHPG010000110.1:0-43403 GCA_036170455.1 Elusimicrobiales bacterium | reverse complement strand
CTCAGCCGAGGAGCTTTCATCTGCCAAATTCCGGGACTCAAAAATTTGGCGGGGTCGACGGGATTCGAACCCGCGATCTTCGCCTTGACAGGGCGACGTGTTAACCAGCTACACCACGACCCCGCGGTGATTTATATAGGATATCAAAATAATAAATCCATTTCCATTGAATTCTTATGCCGCCCCCGGGCGAAGCCTGGTTAACGGCCCGTGGAGGAAGGCTTCGGTTTTTCCCGCTGGACAATGGCCGGCGATTTTATTGTATGATAAGCGGATAGGAGCAACTGCTTAAATTTATGGAGGGTACCATGAAAAAATCGGAAAAGATAATAGGCGGGATAGCGCTGGCGGCGGTAGCCGCCGCTGCCACTTATTTCCTCACGGGCAAACGCGGCGCGGAGAACCGGGAGAAGATAGCGGCCTGGACGCTTAAGATGAAAGGCGAAGTCCTGGAAAAGATGAAGAAGCTTAAGACCATAAACAAAGAAGCCTACCACGCCCTCGTGGACGAGGTAGCCGTTCGCTACGAACGCGCGGAGCGCGTAAGCGCCGAAGAAATGGAGCACCTCAAGAACGAGGTCAAGGGAGCCTGGTCCCATATCAGCAAGCAGCTTGTTAAATAAGGCCGGTCCCTTATACTATAGAGAGCGCGCCATACGGCGCGTTCTCTTTTTTTAGCGGCCGGCCGGTTTTTTTGCTAGAATTTCCCGGGGTTAAAAATGAACAAACTGCCGCTGACGGACGCCGACACCGTGCTCTTCACCAAACTGGTGAGGAAAATAAACTTTTTCGCCTCCATGAACATGAGCCTGCTCGAGAAGATCCTGAACAGGATCACCTACTACCAGTACGGCAAAGGCGAGAAGGTCTGCCGCCAGGGCGATCCCGGGGACACTTTTTTCGTGGTTGCGGAAGGGAAGCTGAAGGTCAGCGTGCGGGAGGCTTTCCTTTTCTCGAGGACGCTGGCCACTTTCAGCGCGGGGGACTGCTTCGGGGAAATGGCCCTGCTGGAGCGGAAGCCGAGGAACGCCACGGTGACCTGCGAGGAAGACTCCAAAATTTTCATCCTGACCGCGGAACATTTCGGCCAGGTGCTGGCCGAGAACCCGTCCTTCGCCCAGGAAATAAAACAGCTGGCCAAAGACAGGCAGTTCGAGCTGGACCACAAACCTTCGTAAAGCTCCCCGCTAATCCCTTATGTAATGGCAGGTATAGCCGCCCGGATGCTTCTTTAGATAATCCTGGTGGTAGTCCTCCGCCGGCCAGAATTTGCCCGCGGGAACGACTTCCGTGGTAACAGGCCTTTTCCACCGCCCTGAAGCCTGCGCCCGCTTTACCGCGGCCTCGGCCTCTTTTTTCTGCGCCTCTCCGTGGTAGAAAATAGCGGAGCGGTACTGCGTGCCGACGTCGTTCCCCTGCCGGTTGGGCGTGGTGGGGTCGTGCATTTTAAAGAACATGTCCAGGATGGCGCCGTAAGAGATCTTCGCGGGGTCGAACTTCAGCTCTATGCTTTCGGCATGGCCGGTCTTGCCGGTTTTAACTTCCTCGTATTTCGGGTTTTCGGTCTTCCCGCCGGTATAGCCGACAACGGGATCCGTCACGCCCGGCAGGGCGCGGAGGATGTCCTCCACCCCCCAGAAGCAGCCGCCGGCCAGCGTGGCGGTCTCAAGCTTTAATATAGCGTCCATTTTCCCGCTCCTTGCCGGAGTTCCGCCGGCGTACAGCTGGGCCGCAAGGCAGGCGGCCGACAATAAAAGCACTTTCCTCATAAGAACCGCCCCTCTATAGCGCGGTCAGCTCCAGCTTGATATCGGTATGAAGGCTCCGGCTTACCGGGCAGGCCTTTATACAGGCTATGAGTTTTTCGCGCTGCAGCGGGGTTATACCGGCCGGAAGCTTCACCACTCCGGTGAGACTTGAGATCCGGCGCGGATTTTCCTGCATCTGCTTCTCTATTTCCAGCGAGGCGCCTTCGAATTTTATGCCCTCGCGGCCGGCCAGTTTAGCCATTATGGTCAGCACACAGGAGGCCACCGAGGCGGCGGTCAGATCGGTCGGGGAAAAAGTCCTCCCCCTCCCCCCATTGTCCGGCGGCAGGTCGGTCAGCATCTTGCTGCCGCTCAGCCCGTGGGTGAGCTCCACCTGGTCGTCCCCAAGGTACACGGCATTGATCTTGAAAGCCATAAGTCCTCCTTAAAACCCGTCTTATTTATTATAATATTTATGTTGCCACTGTTGGAGGTCCCGTATAATGAAAATCCGTCATCTAGCGTTCATAGCAGCCGCAGTTTCTATAGTTTCCTGCGCCCCCAAAGCCCCGGAAACGACACAGAGCGGCATCGCGCCCGCCGCCGCCACCGCAGAAACCAAGGAGATAAAAACCGATATGGACATACTTACCAACCCCGCGAAAGCCACGGAGAAAGCCCCCGAAACCTTTAAAGTCAAATTCAACACGACCAAGGGAGACTTCACGATAGAAGTCACCCGGGCCTGGTCTCCACTCGGCGCAGACCGCTTCTTCAATCTTGTGAAAGCCGGCTTTTTCACCGACATCGCCTTTTTCCGCGTGATAGAGGGCTTCATGGTGCAGTTCGGCATCCACGGCGACCCCGCCGTGGCCGCCGCCTGGCGCGGAGCCCGCATCCAGGATGACCCCGTAGTGGAATCAAACAAGCCCGGCTATATCTCCTACGCGATGGCCGGCCCGAATACCCGCACTTCCCAGATGTTCATCAACTTCGGGAACAATGCCCGCCTTGACGGGATGGGCTTCTCCCCCTTCGGCAAAGTTACCGACGGCATGTCCGTAGTGAACAGCATCTACTCCGGCTACGGCGAGGGCGCCCCGGGCGGCATGGGCCCCGACCAGGGCCTGGTGCAAAGCCGCGGCAACAAGTACCTGAAAGCAGACTTCCCCAGGATGGACTACATAAAGAGCGCCGAGCTGCTTAAGTAACCGCGGCCTTCCCCCGGATAGCCCCGGCCCGGATTATCACGGGCCGGGGTTTTACAACACTGAACCGCAAAGCCGGACCTGGCTATTTAACATGTCAAAAATACTTGTAATAGACGATGACGAAACCATCCTTTTAATTTTCAGGACCCACCTGGCCAAGGACGGCCACACGGTGGAGACGGCCGCTGACGGGATGGAAGGCCTGGCTAAGGTCCCCGCCTTCCGGCCGGACCTTATCCTGCTGGATATCAACATGCCGCGCATGTCGGGCTTTGAAGTGGCAAAAAGGCTTAAAGAGAATCCCGGAACGAAGAGCATCCCCATTTTCATAATGACTTCCCTCAAGCAGGAAGCGAACATAAAAAAAGGCTACGAGCTGGGCATAGAAGAGTACCTGACCAAGCCCACGAATATAGAACACCTGAAATTACGGGTAAATAAATTCCTGAAAAGCAGGTAAGTCCGCCAGGGATTTCCCGCGGACGATACCATGTCCCTGACCCACCTCACTTCCTCCCAGTATTTCTACCCGGCCCTCTACCTCGCAGTCTGCCTGATGGCGGCTTTCAACGCCGCGGAGATCTTTTTCCTGCTGTATCACAAGCGGCGCCTGGAAAAAAACGAAGCTAAAAAAGAACAGCTCAAGCGTACGATCCTGACGGCCACCGTCTCCGACGGGGACGCCGCGAAGTCGCTCCCGAAGCCGCGGGATACTACGGAGTATGAATCCTACGGCGAGGCGACCTCCAGCATCATCGAGAGCTTTGAAGGCGAAATAGCGGAGCGCGCCTCCAGGCTTATCCGCGAATTCGGTATAGACCAGTATTACAAGGACCTCTCCAGGAACCAGGTCTGGTACAAGCGGGCGCACGCGATAGACATGCTTTCCTCGCTTAAGCTGAAGCAGAACAGGGAGTTTTTCTTATCCGTATTCAAAGGCGAAACCTCAGATACGGTAAAGTACCGCATCCTTTACGGCCTGAGCCTGCTAGTCCGCGACCGGGAAGACGTCTCCGCCATTTCCAGGATGCTTTCCTCCCTGCCCTACCTTACGCCTAAATATACCGAGGACGTTTTTTTTAACGCTATAGGCGCGCTTAAAAACGCCGGCCGGGAGGATGATTTCGGCTTATATCTCAAGCAGGCAATGACCGATAACGGGATAGGCAAAGCGGTCAAGCGCGACTGCCTCTCGGCCTGCCATATCGCCGGCTGCGAGCGGGCCGGGCCCATAGTCAGGGAATACTATAAGGCTTTCCAGGACGAGCCGGAGATCATTATCGCCTGCATCAAAACGCTGATAACCGTGGGGGATTTCTCCCTCCTGCCCGAAGTCCTGCGCCACAAGGACTGGCGGGTGCGCCTCCGGGCGCTTAAATACGCGCATCTCAGCAACTCGGACATCAAGCCGGATTCCAAAACCCTGCTGCATAACCCCGAGTACCACTTTTCCGTCCTGCCCGGGATACTGCGCCACAAGGACTGGCGCGTGCGGCTGGCTGATTTGAGGACGGCCCATCTCCACAATAGCGAGATCCTCCGCGAGATCAAGCCTATGCTGCATGACCCCAACTACCACCTGAGGATCAACGCCGCGCTGGCGCTCTCAAGGCTGGGGGCCCGCGGGATAGAGATCCTGCAGGGCGAGAGGGACTCCGCCGACAAATTCGCCGCCTCGGCGGCGAAATACGCGCTGGGCACCGTGAAGGCCGCAAGATGAACCCGCATATCGTAAACGCGGCGATATATCTCCAGTGGGTGATCTTTTTATATTTCCTGGCCATAAATTCCACCTATTCACTGCTCGTTCTTTTCGCCCTCAAGGACATAGTGCAGCACGCCTATCTTTCCACCGCGCGCAGCGCCAGGCGCCTGCTTTTGTCCGACTCGTACTACAAGCCTGTATCCGTCATAGTGCCGGCCTATAACGAGGCTTCGGTCATTTCAAACAGCATCAGGTCGCTGCTCAACCTGCATTACCCCGAATTCGAAGTTATCGTGGTGAGTGACGGGTCCACGGACGAAACTATCGCCGACCTTAAGGCTAATTTCAAGCTGCGCGATTACACTAAGCCGGCGCGCCTGCAGATCAAGCACGCTCCCATAAAGGGGATCTATGTCTCGGAAGATTACCCGAACCTGATAGTTATCGATAAAGAGAACGGCGGCAAGGCCGACGCCATCAACGCCGGCATCAACGTTTCCTCTTTCCCGCTCTTCTGCTCCATAGACGCGGACTCGCTGCTGGAGCCGGACGCGATACTGAAGTCTTCCAAGCTTTTCATCGAGGACGACGAGCTTATAGCCACCGGCGGCATCGTGCGCGTGATAAACGGCTGCAAGGTCAAGGACGGGGCGGTGTACGATATACGCCTGCCGGAGAAAACGCTGGAGGCCATCCAGGTGCTGGAATACACCCGCGCCTTCCTCTCCGGCCGCACCGGCTGGAACCTCCTCAAAAGCCTGCTGATCATCTCCGGCGCTTTCGGGGTTTTCAGGAAGGACATGGTCCTGGCGGTCAACGGCTACCGCAAGACCGTGGGCGAGGACATGGACCTGGTCATGCGCATGCACATGCACTGCCTTGACAACAAGATCCCCTATAAGATATTTTTCGTGCCGGACCCGGTCTGCTGGACGCAGGTCCCTTTCACCATGGAGATGCTCCTCAAGCAGCGCAACCGCTGGCACCGCGGCCTCATAGACTGCCTGCGGAACAACCGGGCCATGATCCTGAACCCCAAGTACGGGAAAGTAAGCCTGTTCGGGGTTTCCTACTTCGTGTTCGTAGAGATCATCGGGCCCGCTATCGAACTGCTCGGGTATATCTCGATACCGGTCCTGTACCTGATGGGGCTGCTCAACACCAAGTTCATGCTGCTGTTCGTGACCATAGCGATACTCTGGGGCATCTCGATAAATATCGCGGTCATCTTCCTCGATACCTATAACTACCGCCGCTACAAGAGCGAGAAAGACATCCTCCGCCTCTGCTTTCTTTCGGTCATAGAATTTTTAGGCTACCGGCAGATCACGCTGCTGGAGCGGATGAAGGCGAGCTTCCATTTCCGGGAAACCGGCTGGGGAACTCAGAAAAGAAAAGCGCACTGGAAATAGCGGATCCTGCAAGGAGGAGAAATGTCTAAAGTTATGATAGTCCTTCCGGCTTACAACGCCGAAAAGACGCTGGAGCGGACCCTGGGGGACATAGCGCCGGAATATTGCGCCGGCGTCATCCTGGTCGACGACTGCTCTACGGACGGGACCGTGGAGCTGGCCCGCAAATTCGGCATTACCGTCATCCGGCACGAGACTAACAAAGGCTACGGCGGCAACCAGAAGACCTGCTACCGCGCGGCGCTCAAAGCCGGCGCCGACATCGTCGTGATGCTGCACCCCGACTACCAGTACAACCCCAAGGTCATCCCCCACCTGGCCGGCATCATAGACACCGGCATCTGCGACCTGATGCTGGGCAACCGCATACGCACACGCCGGGAGGTCCTGGCTGGCGGCATGCCTTTCTACAAATACCTTTCCAACCGTTTTCTGTCCCTGCTGTGCAACGTGGTCACCGGCGAAAATCTCGGCGAATGGCACAGCGGCCTGCGCGCCTATTCCCGCAAGGTCCTCGAGACCATCCCCTGGGAGAACAACACCGACGACTTCGCTTTCGACATGCAGTTCCTGGTGCAAGCCTCCTGCTTCGGCTTCAGGCTGGGCGACATCCCGGTAGAGAGCAAATATTTCGCCGAAGCCTCGTCCATAAACTTCGGCCGCAGCCTCAAATACGGCCTGCACACGCTGGTGATACTGGGCCAGTTCCTGCTGCAGAAGAGCGGCCTGACCGGCCAGCGGCTTTTCAGGAAGGCGCCATGACCTCCCCGTCACAACCCGCTCCCCGACCCCGGCCAGGCCGGCTTTTAGTCGGCTGGACGGCTTGCCTGCTGTTCTTTGCCGCACTTTTCCTTTATTGGCGCAACCATGCGGTTTTCTTTGATGGAATGAAGAACCTTTTTTAATATGACCTGGGGCATCACGGCTGTTTTTTTTATTTCCGCCTATTTCCTGGCCCGCAACTATTTAAAGAGGGCCGATGAAGCCCTGCTGGCCGCCGGTCTGCTGGCCGCCTCGGAAATAGTTCTGGTCATCACGATACTCGGCTGGCTCAGCCTCCTGAAACCCGCCGCCGCCGTTTTAATGACCCTGCTCCTCAGCGCGGCGCATTTCGCCGCCGCTTTCCGGCGGCGCCGGCCCTTCCGCCCTTTCCCCTCATGGAAGAGGCTGCAGCTCGCCCTCCCCTGGCCGCTCTGGCCCGCGCCGGTCTTAATCGCCGCCGTACTTGTTTTCCGCGCCATCCTGGCCCTTGCGCTTCCGTTCGACTCCTGGGACGGGCTGAGCTACCACCTGCCCATCGTCCTGCGCTGGCTGCAGCAGGGGAACTTCGACCTCGCCGGCTGGCTGGGCCCCGCCCGTTATTTCCCCTGGAACGGTGAACTGCTGCCTGTCTGGCTGGCCCTCCTCGACGGCAATAATCTTAACGCGACGAAGCTCGCACAGGGGTTAGCTTTCCCTCTATGGATAGCCTCAGGGGCTGTTCTGGGCCGGAGACTGTCAGGCGTCCGCTGGGCTGTCCCGGCGGCTTTGGCGCTGGCCTGTATCCCGATAGCGCTCATCCATATCGGGATCTCGTACGTGGATTTCATCTATGCCGCCTTCTGGCTTTCGGCCGCCGCCTCCGCCCTCTGTTTTGAATATACCGGCCGGCCTGCCTATCTCTTGCTGTACGCCGCCGCTTTCGGGCTGGCGGCCGGGACAAAATCCACACTCTATTTCCAGCTCCCGCTCCTGCTGCCTATCTTGTGGACACTGTGGAGCCGAGAAGACTATGCCCGCAAAGCTATCCGCCTCTCCCCCGTTTTAGCGGGCATAGTAGTCCTCTCCGGCGGCGTCAGCTACCTGCATAACTGGTGGAGCACGGGAAACCCTATCTACCCGTATTCTTTCAAGATCGGTGGCATGATGATTTTCAGGGGGATCATGTCTCCGGGGGAACTGCTTGTGACGGTCGAGCGCTGGTTCGTAACTTCGCCTGTCGGCTGGCTCTGGTACCCCTTCCATGAAACGATGAAGGGCGCAACCGTCTACAGCACGGAAAACGGCTTCGGGCCGCTGTTCGCCGCGGGCTGGCTCTTCTGGCCTTTTGCCTTGCGGAAGGCCTGGAAGGACGGCAACCGCGGGGCTTTCGGCTTCCTTCTGCTGTTGCCGGCGACGGCATTTTTCTTCTTTACCCTGCATCCGACCCGCGAACAGCGTTATGTGATCTTCATCTCCGCTATTCCGATCCTCGCGCTGACCTATATTTTTCGCCGGGCTTCAGGCTGGCTGCGCCTGGCGGTGGCAGCGGGGTGGACCTTCGGAGCAGCCTGGAGCCTTTGCGGCTTCCTGAACTATGTGGGCCGCGATACGGACATGACCAAAGCCTGGACAACTATCCGGGCCGGGGGGAAAGCGGACCCGTATGTTTTTTACCGCGCTAAATTCGGGGCTCTCGGGGAAGCCTGGGCCGGCGTAAACGAGCGCCTGGCTCCGGGAGACGTCGTAGCTACGAATTACGGCGAGCTGATACTTCCGTGGGCGGGACTCCCCCCCCGCGGAAAAGTTATCACGGTCAGCCACAAAGAGACTCCTTACCCGCAAACTTTGACGGCGACGGGCTCCGCTGAATGGATCTCGCTCCTGGACCGCCATAAAGTCCGCTACTTCGCTCTATGGAGCCCCGCCTGGTATCCTGAAGAAGGAAACCTCGAGCGCGAAAGCATCGGCAAGGAGCCGGGCCGCTTCCTGCCGGCCGGAAAATGGCAGTCGTCGGATTTCGGGCGGGTCGAACTCTATGAAATTATTCCGGGCACAGGCCCGGCACAAGGCAAGTGAAGCAAAATGAAAATTCAGGGATGTATCGCGGCGGGATTATTGCTAAGGACCTCATAGCGGGCAACCGGCGGCTCAGGGCGTAAAGCGGTAGGCCTTCCCAAGGCTCTCCACTGTTTTCCGGATAAAGGCGTTGCCAGCGGCTTCCTGCTCGGGGGTGACGAGGTTCTTACTGCCGGGCGAATCCTTATTCAGGTCCAGGTAATACGTTTCATAATTAACCCCGTCGATAATATAAAGGTTCCTGCCTTTATTCTTCAAAACCCCGTAGACCGGCCCGTAGCTCGAAACTATCATCTGCTCGGGCTTCCTGGCTTTCTCCAGCTCCACCCTGTCGGCGGCCACCAGCGAGCGCCCGTAGAGCGGGTCAAGGTTCAGCGGGCCGTGCCCAAGCAGGGTGTAGAGCGTAGGCGTGATATCAAGGTTGAAGGCCGGCGCGTCCAGGTCCATTACGCGGTTCTCGAGCAGGGGCTTAGGCAAATGCATGATTATAGGTATCCGGATGATCTCAGGGAAGATATTGTAGGCGTGACCCCAGCGCCCGCCTTCACCCAGCGAGTCGCCGTGGTCGGCGGTGAGGATAACGATGCTGTCGTCGTAAAGCTTGAGGCGCTTCAGGTCCGTGAGGAACCGGCCGAAGCAGCGGTCCATGGTCTCTACCCGGCTGGCTACCGGCGGGTAAAAACCGCTGTATTCCGCGCCCGTAGTATTGTTCTTGCCGGCGCGGCCGATCACTGAAACATGTATGTCCTGCGGCTGGGTGTAGGCGAAGAGCGGGCGCTCCGGCGCGCCTTTAGCCGCAAGGACGGAAAGTTTCCCGCTCAGTTCGGTCAAAGAGTCGCAGAACAGGAAATTCCCGGCCGTATGCTCGTCGAGGGGCACGATGTCGGGGGAGGGCTCCAGGATATTGGTCAGGACCGAATCCTTGGTGATCAGCCTGAGATACTGGTCCTGCTGCAAGAGCTTCTCGAGGGAGTTCATCGGGTGGAACGGCAGCACGTACTGCTTATGCAGCAGGAGCGAGCCGGCCCAGATGGCAGGTTCCGAAAGCCCGGTAGCGCCGTAGGCCGTAAAAAAATTCTTCCAGACCAGGCTTTCCGCGGCGAACTGGTCCATGGCCGGCGTGAATTTCACCTTCGGATTATAGGCGCCGAGGTAGTCCTGCCTCAGGCTGTCTACTACGATGATGAATATATTAGGTTTCTTCTTGAGCCCGGGGCCGAAGGCGTCCACCAGCCGCACCTCCGAAGGGGAGACCGGAGTTTCTCTGGAGATATTGGTATTGCGCTGCAGGTAAGGATAAAAATTCTTGCCCGAAGGTTTCCACCTGAAGAGGCTTCTGGCCAGCCGGTAGGAAACGTCGCCTTCCGACTGGCGGGCCAGGGCGGTAGACACGATGGTCCCGCGAAGCCGCAAAGAGTGGTCGAAGTAAGAAGTCGCCAGGTCAGCCGACCAGACAAGGGCAAGAACTAGAGAGACTACGACCCAGGGGCGGAAGAGCCGCGGCATGGGAAAGGGCTTCGCGCTCAGCCAGGAATGGGAGATCGCGAAGGCAAGGACCCAGACGCAAACAGCGAACAAGGTCTCGACAAGCCCGTTCCAATCGCGTCCGGTCAGGAGGAGGTTGGCGACCGCCGGCGTTGCCGCGAATGCCGCCATCAGGAGTACGCGCATCGATATATTAGCGGGGAAAAGGCCGAGGACGCGCCGCAGGGGGACGGTAAGTGAATACAGCACGTCTTCCACCGGCTGCTGCCGCGCCGAATAGAACGCGATAGCCTGGCCGAGAAGCACTGCCAGAATTCCAACGGCGAAGGCCGCCGCCGCCAGTACGGAGGCCGGGCCGCTGAAGGAGACCGCCCCGAACACCATCTTTTTTACAAGCAGGTACAGCGCGGAACCGGAGAGCAGCAGGACAGCCCGGGACTCCCACAGTACGGGGTAAGGCCGTAACAGGGCGGCGCACCGCAGGATCTCGAACAGGGCCCAGGCGGAGAGGAAGACCAGCAAATGAGCTATCAGGCTCCAGCCGGCGGCTACGAGCGCCGCCGTCCCGAAGTTATGCGCCAGCAGCAGGCGCGAGACAGAATACGCCGCGGTAACCAGGAGGGCGGCGGACAGGGCCGCTTTCAGCCGCCTGGAATCTTCTCCGGGAGAGAGTTCCGGAGCCCAGGACAACACCGGGCCCCTGTCCAGCGCCAGAAGGAGTTCCCAGTGGATCAGCGGCGCCCAGAACAGTACGCAGAATACCAGCGCCCAGGGCCCGTTGGCAAGACTGGAAAGCGGGTAGACTATAACGATAAGAACAAAGATGGCCTGGATTATGACGTAAAAGCGGTTCCTTAGTGAACGCAAAGCCCCCTGAGTAGAAAGATACAGTCCCAGAACGCCCATGGCCGCGGCCCCCAGGAAAAACACGGGATGGAACTGCACGAAGAAACCGACCCATTTCGGATAGATGCGGCTGTTCAGGAACTGCGTCCAGGTGAACGGGATATAGCACAACAGGGCGTAGGTAGAACTGAGGATGGAGAAACAAAAAAGGAACAGGCGCGCGGCGGCCTCGGGTTTGCGTGAATCCCTCATTTCCGGTTCTCCCCGCGCAACTCGCGCAGTTTCTTCGCGGCCGCGGCGTCCCCGGGTTCCAGGCGCAGAATGTTCTCAAAAGCTTTTATCGCCCCTTCACGGTTGCCGTCTTTGCTGTAAAGGCGGCCAAGGAACCTGTGGAGATCGGTGTAGTCCGGATCGACCGCTATAGCCGTCTCTAGCGTGCGCTCAGCCAGGGCGGTGTCGTTCTTCTCCGCAGCCAGCATGGCCCAGGAAAAAAGCGCGTCGGTATTCTTGGGAGACTTGTCGAGGACGTTCTTTATAAGTTTTTCCACCCCGTCCAGCCGGCCCGCCCGCAGCCTGATGCGGGCCTGGCCCAGGGCCGCGTCGTGGTATCCCGGGTGGCCCTCCAGGATCTCGACGTAAAAGCGCTCCGCCTCGGCCGCTTTCCCCCGCTTTTCGAGGGCGAGGGCGTAATAAAGCTTAAGATCGTCATCGCCCGGCAGGAAAGCCAGGCAGCGTTTACAAGCGTCCAGCTCTTCGTCCGCAAGGCCGGCTTTGGCGTAAGCGCGGCCCAACTGCGGGCAGGCTTCGTTAGGAAAAGGAGCCGCGTCGGTATAGAGCTCCCAGGCCGCGGCCTCCTTCCGGTAATCCTGGAGCTTATTATAGAGCCCGGCCTCGAAAGAGAGATAGGTCGGATTGTCGGGGTAGGAGCGAAGAAGCTTAAGCATGCTGTCGAGCGCCTTCCGGATCTCGCCGGCGCGCTCCCTGGCGGTGCAGTCCTCCCAGAGAGAAACGGCCTCCTCCGGCTTGAGGACGGGGCGCCGCCCGCCGGTGGCCAGCACGGCCGTCCTGAAGATCGCCGAGGCCAGCAAGATGCGGCCCAGAAGGGTGAAGAGTTTAGTCCGGTTCATTGAAAGCTGCAGCGGGCCTGCAGCCCTACGGAGTAAGATTTATCCCGCACCGTAGTGTTTGTCTTCCTGGCCTGGACGCGGACCGAGGCATAAGCCCCGCTGTACCACTCCGCTTCGGCGAGATACCTGTTCCCCTGGTAAGAGCCGCGGCTGTCGTTAAGGAAGCCGCGCTCGTAGCCGGCCATCGCCGCCCAGTTCCTGCCGTGACAGCGCCGCCAGTAGGCGCCCAGCCAGTGCGAACGCCCGTCGGTAGAAGAGTAGCCGTCATGCGGAGCGCGGAAATCCTGCAGCGAGAAACGGTAGGTTCCGGAGAACTCTTTATCAGAGGGCAGCCAGCCTGTCAGTTCGATATCGTACTCATTAAGGCGGTTGGTATCCGAATAGAAAGTGCGGCCGTAGGAAGCGCCGAGACGGTAGCGCTCCTCGACCAAGCGCCGGAAGCCGAGGCTGAGCCGGTCGGTATTCACGTAGCGGAGATGCCCCTCCGCCGAGGCGCTGTAGAATTCCTGCTGGCCGTGGGAATAGCCAGTTTGCAGGAGACCGCTGCCCGACTCCCTGGTCCCGCGGAGAGAATAGGCCGCCAGGGTCGTCCCGTCGGAAGTGGCGTAGAGCCCGGCCCGGGCCAGCCAGCCCATGCCCCAGCGGCTTGTTTCGGCCTCGGCGCGCGCGGAATTTTCGCCGAGCAGCTTAAAATACTGGCTGCCGCCCGGGCCGCGCAGGAACTTGGGAGAGCGGTTCAGCACAAGTCTGAAATCGGAACTGGCGGCGTGCCAGGCCCCGGCCAGCCGCGCGCGGCTGAAGAGTTTGTTCCCCACCCCGGAGCCCTTGATATCCGAAAGCACGGACTGCCCGTATTCCGCCTCCCAGTTAAGGTTAACCGTCGGCCGCCCGTTCAGGCCCGCCGAGTAGACCTGGTCCAGGATATCGTAGTAAGTAAAGCCCTGACCGTCGTTGCGCTGGGCCTCCTGCCGGATCTCGACTCCGCCTACCAGGTCCAGGCCCGGCTTAAGCGGCGCCCGGAAGCGGCTGCCGCCGGAATTTCCCTCGTAAATGATCCGCTGCGGATTCGCCGTATCGAGCCCCTCCATAGAATAAGACTTATAGGTCCTCGCGCTGGGGAAGAGCCCCGCCCTGAGCTTTTCCATGGCAGAATCCAGGCGCTCTCTGGCTGTACAGTCGCGGGGATCGCAGTCGACTATCTCCTTGTAGGTCTCCAGGGCCCCCTCCGCGTCCCTCTGCGCGTTCCTGGAGCGGGCCAGCAGGCCCAGGATATAGGCGCTGCGCGGCGACAGGGCGTTCCAGCGCTCCAGGTAGCCCTGGGCGTCGGAGTACTTTCCGAGGGAAATACTGGTCAGGGCAAGCCCCTCGAAAGCGCCGCCGCTGTCCGGGGACCTCTCCAGGAGTTTAAGGAAGGTTTCCCTGGCGGCCGCGTATTCGCCGCGCTTGCGCTGCTCCATCCCGTAACTGTAGGAAACCGGGGCTTCCGCCGCCGCGGCGGACGAAAGGACAACAGGCGCCTGGCCGCCCGGCTGGGCCCCGGCGCCCGGGCCCGCGGTTAAAAGGAGCAGGGGTAAAATTTTTATCATAGCGGGCGGTTATTTAAGCCGGTTCAGCCTTTTTTTATAAACGTAGTTGGCGCCTTGGTAAAAAGACACGGCCTCGTCCTCCAGGTCTTTCTCGCCGGTGGTAGCCGAGATGGTCATGGCTGCCTCGTCCCAGCTGTAGGTCTTCAGATATTTTTTGGGCCCGAGCACGGCCAGTTTTTTATCCTTCAGCAGGCCCATCTTCTGAAAAGTAGAAAGGAAAGCCCGGCCCTCCGGCTTGCCGTCGAGGATATCCCGCCCGAAGAAGCGGCTCTCGTAGGAGGCGTTCATCAGCCCGAGCATCGTCGGGGCCAGGTCGGCCTGGGCCGTAAGCGTTTCAACTACGGCCGGCTTGATATGCGCCGGGGAGTAGATCAAAAGCGGGATATGGTAATTCCGCACCGGGATCTCCGCCTTCCCGGCCGAATTAGCGCAGTGGTCCGCAGTTATTACGAAAACCGTATCCCTGAACCAGGGCTTTTTAGAGGCCGAAGCCAGGAACTCGCCCATCGCGTAGTCGGAATATTTCAAAGCCCCCCGGCGGCTCCGCGAAGAGGGCGGGATATCTATTTTTCCGTCCGGGTAGGTGAAAGGCCGGTGGTTGGTGGTGGTCATCAGCATGTAAAAGAAGGGCTTGCCGGCCTTGAAATCCGCGTCGGCCTCCTTCAGGGTTTTCGTCAGCAGGTCCCCGTCGCAGACGCCCCAGACATTGGCGAAAGTTATCTCGTCCTTGGAGAAATTGGCCCGGTCCACTATCCCGAACCCGTTGCCTGAATAGAAGGCGTTCATATTGTCGAAGTAGCCGTACCCGCCGTAAATGAATTTGTTCGAATAGCCGAGCCCGCTCATCACCGAGCCCCAGGAAAAGAAACCGGCGTTATCAGGGCGCTTCACGATGGAGGTCCCGGGCAGCGGCGGGATGGACAGGGTTATAGCCTCGAGCCCGCGCACGGTGCGGGTTCCGGCGGCGTAGAAGCGCTTGAAGAAAAGGGATTTTCCCGCCAGCTCGTCCAGGTTCGGCAGCGTGCCGGCGCCCCTGGCGGAGCCGAAAGCCTGGAAATACTCGGCGCTGAGGCTCTCGCCGACTATCACGACCACGTTCAGCTTCTTGAAAGGCCCGCGGGCTTTTATCTTCCTCGCTATATCAAGGCCTTTATCGCTGAAGCCGGTACCGGGGGCCGCCAGGTCTTCGCGCAATTTTTTAAACGCCAGCTCCCCGTCCATGGTGGCGTAGAATTTATCGTAGGGCAGCTCATTGTTAATGAACGCCGAACCGAAGGCGTAAAGGCCGTTCATCGCCACTTCATTGGCGTATTCGTTCTTCGAGATCTGGGCGAGCCGCCCGTCAAGCAGGAAGAAGCAGAGGGCCGGCGCGGCCAGGACGGGCAGAGCGCTATAAAGCCTTTTGCGGAAAAGCAGGGGATTGGAGAAGGAAAATGCCAGGCGCCGCCGGAACAGAAGGAGCGACCCGGCGGCCAGGGCCGCGACCAGCGGCAGCACTACGGGGAGGTTATAGGATTCGCGGATATTGCCCAGCACCTCGTTGGTATAGACCAGGTAGTCCACCGCTATGAAGTTGTAGCGCACGCCGAACTCGTAGAAAAAATAATATTCCGCGGCCAGGTTTAAGGCCAGGAGGAAAGCCGCTATGAAGAAAACACCGTAGAAAGCCAGGCGGTGCCAGGCCGCCGCGTAAATTTTCTCCGGGAGGACGAGCAGGTAGAAAGCCAGCCCCGCCCCGGCATAGGAAAAAACAGCGCAGTCATAGACCAGCCCCGCCGCGAAAGCCTTGAGAAGGACCCGAAGACCCCCGTCCAGTTCGGGCCAGGCCATCGCCAGCAGCGTGAGCCGCGTAAGCAGTGAAAAGCCAAGGAATAAAATGAGGAAGTTGAAAAAAAGCCCGCGGCGGTCTCTAGCCATTACCTATATTTTACAAAATACAAGCCGCCAGCCGGGGCGCAGGTTTTTACGAACTTTCAGGAAAGGATGAAAGGGAGGATCTCGCAGGCGTCGCCGTCCAGTATGATGTCGGCGGCCCTATCGTGAGCCGTGGGCCCGAGGTTCACGATAATGTACGGCTTTCCGCCCGCCTTCGCGGAAAGAGGTACCGAAGCCGCCGGCTCCACCGCCAGAGAGGAGCCCGCCGAGATGACCAGGTCGCAGTCCTCCGCCGCTTTGAAAGCTTTTACCAGGTTCTCCCGCTCAAGCGGCTCGCCGAACATAACTACCGCCGGCTTCAGCCATCCGCCGCAGGGGCACTGGGGCGGAGCCCCGTCGGTCCTGAAGCTGCCCAAGGCGACCTCCATCGAGGTCCAGCTCAGGCAGTCCAGGCATTCCGCGTAGAGACCGGAGCCGTGCAGCTCTATAAGCTTGTCGGTATGCGTTCCGGCCGCCCGGTGCAAATTGTCTATATTCTGGGTGACCAGCGCGAGCAGCCTGCCGGTTTTCTCCAGCGCCGCCGCGGCTTTATGCGCCGCGTTCGGAACGGCCGCGAGGAAGGCCGGAAAGGTTTCGGCCTTGTATTTCCAATATTCAACTTTCGACCTGGTGGAGGCGATGAAATCCTGGTAGAGCACAGGCTCGCGCTTAAGCCAGGCGCCTTCCGGCCCGCGGTAGTCGGGGATGCCGCTGCCGGTGGAAATGCCGGCGCCGGTAAAGATCAGGATCTTTTTCGACCTCGATACCAGCTGTTTAGCCTTGTTCGATATTTCAGCCATGCGCTCTGGGAGATATCCGGCCGCCTTCCTAGGCCAGCAGCGGCTTCAGGCAGTCGGGGGAATCATTTTTCGGATCGTTGACGATGTCGGACACGCGGTAAACGTGCATCAGGGAGGAATCGTAGGCGCGGAGCAGGGGGAGCAGGGTCTCGCTGTCGCGGAACCTGGGGTCCAGCCAGAGCGCCTCGTGGCGGCGCTCGAGGATCACCGGCATGCGGTGGTGCACCGTGCGGACCAGCGCGCTGGCCGCGGCGGTTATTATGGCGAAGGTCCCGGTCTTCTCCTCGTAAACCCCGGCCATGCCGAACAGGCTTTTGTCTTTCATCTCGAAGCGGTAGGGGGTTTTCACTCCGGCGGAGCTCTGCCACTCGTAAAAACCGTCCGCGGGAATTATGCACCTGGCCCGGTAAAAAGCCGAGCGGAAAGCCGGGCGGGACGCTATCCCCTCGGCGCGGGCGTTGATGAGGCCTTCGCGCTCCTGCGGCGCCGCCGTATCAGGCGTCGTCTCTTGTGAAAATTTTTTCTCGAGCGTATTGCCGGGGGAGAAGAGCGGCGTGGAAGGGCCGCTCCCGAAAGCCGCCGAGGACCAGGCCGGGATAAAGCCCCATTTCATAAGCCTCAGCCCGCCTGCGCAGACCACCGGCACGGAGGTCCCGGGGGCGATATTGTAGCCCGGCTTGCAGTTGAAAGGGGCCTGCTTGACTCCGAAGCGTTTTACCGCTTCGGCCAGGTCCATGGTTTGTGAGTATCTGCCGCACATAATTGTTTCCCCCGAAAATTATACAACTTCTTTACGTAAAAAAACCGCCCGTTCGCGGCGGGCGGTTTTTCACGGGGCCGGGACGGCTCAGACAGCCGACTTCAGCCTTGCTATGCGCTCTTCCAGCGGCGGGTGCGTGGCGAACAGCGCGAAAAAGCCGGAGGGCTTGCCGGAGATCTTCAGCGTGGCCAAAGCCTCTTTATGGGTAAGGTCCGCGTAAGCCACCGTGGACTGGAGGGCTTCGAGAGCCTTGATCATGCCGGTGCGGCCGGCCAGCTGCGCGCCCCCCTCGTCGGCGCGGTATTCGCGGCGGCGGGAGAAAGCGGACACCACCAGCATGCCCAGCACGCTCAGTACCATCTCCAGCAGGAAAATTATAAGGTAGCTCGGCGCCGAGCTGCTCTCCTCGTCCCGCCCGCGGTTGGCGATGAAAAAAGCGATCACCCGGGCGAGGAACATGACGAAAGCGTTTATAATGCCCTGGATCAGCGTCATGGTCACCATGTCGCCGTTGGCGATATGGGAAATTTCATGGGCCAGCACGCCTTCCAGCTGGACGCGGTCCATGCGCTCCAGCAGGCCGGCGGAAACGGCCACCAGCGCGCGGCTCTTCGTAGGCCCGGTGGCGAAAGCGTTTATCTCGGGGCTGGGATAATAACCGACCTCGGGCATCGCGGGCAGGTTGGCGGCCCTGGCCAGCTTGTGGACGGTGCGGACCAACTCGCCGAGCTCCGGCTCGCGCGTGTCGGGGTCTATCACCACTACGCCCATCATCCACTTGGCCATCACGCGGGACAGGGCGAGCGAGATGAAAGCGCCGCCCATGCCCCATACCAGGCAGAACATCATCAGGCTGTTATAATCGATACCGCGCGCGCTGAAATAGTTGCCGACCCCGAGCAGGCGCATCGTGATCGACAAGGTCGCCAGGATGAGGATATTTACCGCGATGAAGAGAAAAAATCTTTTGCCCATTTTAAACATAGAGCCTCCTTATAAAACCGCGCTTCATATATTCTACCAAAACTGCGCGGCTTAAAATTCCGCCCGCTTTTTGCTATTATTAGTCCATATATCCGACAGGAGAAACCATGAAAACCAAGATAAAACTGCTTTCCGCGGCGCTGTTGCTGGCCGGGTCCGTTAACGGCTGGTGCGGCGGCAAAAAAATAGTCTGCGTATTGGACCTGGAAGACAAGTCCGGCAATCACGGCAGCTGGCGTAATATCGGGACAGGCGTGGCCGAGATGCTGGTCACCTCGCTGTCCGAAACCAAGAAATATACTTTGATCGAGCGCAGCAAGCTCGAGGCGGTCATGGAAGAGCAGAAGCTGGGCGCCTCGGGCGCGGTAACGGCCCAGACCGCCGCTAAGATAGGCCGCCTGCTCGGCGCGCAGTACATCATCACCGGCTCGGTGACCGAATTCGGGATAAAGGATTCCAAGATAGGCGTGGGCGGGCTCGAGAAAGTCCTGCCTTTTGGCGGCGGGGCCAGGATGTCTAAAACCAAGGCGCGCGCTGTAATAGACGTGCGAGCCATAGACACCACCTCCGCCCAGATAGCCGCCGCGGCAAAAGGCGAGGGTGAAAAATCCAGCGCCGAATTCTCCGGCAACTTAAGCATAGCCCCCAGCTTCGACTTCGGCAAAGACGGCTTCGACGAAACAATACTGGGAAAGGCCGCCCGTAAAGCCGTGGACGCCGTGGCGAAGGAGCTCTCCGTCAAATTCGACGAAGCAGGCGGCGGAGCTGTAAAAATAATAAAGATCACCGGGAACCAGGTCTATATAAACTCGGGCGGCGCGGACGGGGAGAAAGTCGGCCGCGTCTACGGCATCTACCGCGTTGGTGAAGACATGGTCGACCCCGACACCGGGGAGTCCCTGGGTTCCGAAGAGGAAAAAGTAGGCACCGCCAAAGTGGTAAAAGTAAATCCGAAATTCTCCATAGCCGAGACGAAAGCCGCCGTTCAGAAGACCGACATCCTTAAAGAAGGCAAATAAACGGCAAGGCGGCTGAAAACCCGGGGCGCAGGTCCCGGGTTTTTTATTACGCCGGCAGTCTGCAGTCCCGAAGGCCCCCCTTTGCGGAGGACCTGGGACCGCAGGCCCTTGACAGGACTTGACATGTCAACTAGACTATATAAGATTTATTATGAGAAGACTGTTGATGCTGTTATCCGCCCTGATCCTGGCCGCGCCCGCGCTGGCCGCGGCACAGTCTTTTTCGCAGCTTTCGGAGTCCAGGGGCGCGCCGGCCGTGACAATGCCTGAGCCGTCGATGGTCCCGGAAGCCGTCGAAGACCCCTCCTCCCCCTCGGCCGATTTCGATTTCCTGGTAAGGCCGGACGCCGAGCATGACCCGGGAGCGGAGCTGTTCTCCCCGCTGCGCTCTTCCGCGAAATCGATAGGCGACAATCCGAAGATACCCTACTTAGAGATAGCCCGGGCGGAGGGTAAGGCACAGGGCGTGGACCTATCCCTGATCCTGGACATAATACAGAAAGAATCCTCTTTTGACCCCAAGGCGCACAGCTCCGTCGGCGCGAAGGGACTCATGCAGCTCATGCCCGACACGGCCAGGTGGCTCGGGCTCAAAGACACCAGCAAGCTGTATACCCCGGCGGTCAACATAAAATACGGGGTTAAATACCTCAAGATCCTATGGGATGAATTCGCCGTCACAGCCTCGGCCGATATCTCAGGCGCCGACCTGGATAAAAAAGCCTCCCGGATGGCCATCGCGGCCTACAATGCCGGACAGGGAAACGTGCGCAAATACCAGGACGTCCCCCCTTTCAAAGAAACCAGGAACTACGTAAAAAAGGTCACAGAATATTTCACAGCCTTCGAGCAATTGCTGCTGGATTCCCCCGCGCCCTGATGTCCCGCTTTACCGCCATAGATTTTGAGACGGCCGACTACGGGCGGGACTCCGCCTGCGCCGTCGGCCTCGCCCGCGTAGAGGACGGCCGCGTCATAAAGACCGCTTACCGCCTTATACAGCCCCCGCGCCAGGACATCCGGTTCACCGACATCCACGGCATAACCTGGGAAGACGTGGAGAACGAGCCGCTGTTCTCGGAGGTCTGGCCCGGGCTTGCAGATTTTTTCGAGGGAGCCGACTTTATCGCGGCGCATAACGCGCCTTTCGATAAGAGCGTGCTTTACGCCTGCTGCGCTGCCGCGGGGCTCGGGGCGCCGCCGCAGCCCTTTATCTGCACGGTAAAGCTTTCGAGGACGGAACTGGGGCTCAAGCCCGCCACCCTTTCTCATGTCTGCCACCATCTCAGCATCCCGCTGAAGCATCACAACGCCCTCTCGGACGCCGAAGCCTGCGCGAAAATAATGATAACGGTGGAACAGGTGAGGGCGGAAAAAACACGGAACAGATCCATCCCCGGCGGTTAGCGGAGGCGCGCGCCGGTCAAAAACCCGCAGCCTGTCACTTTTCCGGCCCGGGCTCCCAATTGGCGAAATCCCTGATAACAGCCTCCGGTATGCGGCTCGGGCGGCCGGTCTTGAAATTTATCCACACCCATACGGTGCTGCCGCGGCAGACCATCTTGCCGTCTGACACCCTGACCAGCTCGTATTGCCGCCGCGAGGAGGCGCGCTCGGCGGTCTCCACCCAGGTGCGCATGCGGATGGCGTCCCCCGGCAGCACGGGGATCAGATAGTCTATCTCATGCCGGCGCACCACCCAGCCCTCGCCGGCGGCGATCATCTTGCCCACGGGCCAGCCGGCCAGGTCCGAGTGCTTCGTGGCCGCGGTCATGAACCAGTCCAGGTAAACCTGGTTGTTCACATGCCCCAGCCCGTCTATTTCTTCGGGCGCCACCCGCTGCTCGAATTCCAGGACCTTTGAAATTGTCATGCCACTATCTTATTAAAAAATGAAACCTAAAAATACCCGCGGCCGGCCCAGAGAGATTTAACGGACCCTTTGCGCACGCGGTAAACAGCGGCCACGCCCGGGTTTTTGCGGATCGCGGCAAGCCCCGAGGCCGGGACCCGGCCCAGCAGCGTTATAATTTTCCCGTTCTTCAAGTGCTTTATCCGCTCGCCGGTGAGGACGAAGCCGGCGGAAGCCGAGATTTCCCCGAGCATGCAGGAGTAATCCGGCGATCTGGGCTGTATTCCGACCAGGATATATTTTCTCCCTTTAGCGCCCGCGCGGGCGGCTTTACGCGCAGCCGGGGCCGGCGAAGCGACCGAATCCCTGAAGCCGGCGGCCGCGGCGCCGGGGCGCAGGTAGCCGTAAGAAGTTTCCACAAATTCATGGAAGCCGGGGTCGGAATAAACCGGCGAGCCGGCCAGCCTGGGGTCGAAAGCCTTTACCGGCTGCGCCGGGGAAGCGGCCGCACATGCTAAACCCAGGAAAACCGACGCTAGTATTATTCTGATCATTTATCTCTCCCTTTATCCGCCGCCCTGTCCGCGTTATCGGCGTGTTGCCCTGTTTTTTCCGTGTAATACATTGTATTGTTTACGCGGCGGACCGTCATGGGCCGGGGGACCCAGCCGGCTTTAGGCCCTTCGTTCCCCCCGCTTTACTTTGCCGGATGAGTAAGGTAGAATTCTCCGATGAAACCCAGGCCCGAAACGAAAAAAGGCGGGAATACAAGGAACAAGATCGTCCTGTCGGCCATCCGGCTCGCGGCCAGGCACGGCTTCGCCGAGGCGAGCTTCCAGATGATCGCCGACGACATAGGCCTGAGCCAGTCCGCCGTCATGTACCACTTCCCGGACAAGAACGCGCTGTTCGAGGAGCTCGTGCGGACCATAGTCCGCCACAACCACGAGACGGTAAGCGAATTGATCGCCATAGAGGACAATGCCGGGCGCAGGCTGCTGAAGCACTGCCTGGGCAATCTGATCTGGGCCCGGCGCTACCGGCGCCAGGACGCGCAGATCCTGATCCTGCTCTATTACCTTGCCGGCCGGGGCGAAACGTTCTCGAAACTCTTCATGCAGATGATCGGGGCGGGACGCGAAAGGATACTCTCCCACCTGCTGGCAGGGAAGAGGGAGGGCTTGTTCCGGTTCAAAGAAGAGCCCGCCGCCCTGGCGGAAGTTATCCAGGACGCCCTTTTCGGAGCAATGCTTTACGCCGCTTCGGCCCCGGAGAAAAGCGGCGAAGAAGCCGGACTGGAAACGAAGTGGAATAATTTTATAGCCGCCCTCACCGGCTGGAAGGCCGCGGCCCCCGCGAACAAACCGCGGAATTAAAAGACGCGCCGATGGTCCCCGCCGCCCAGGTTCCGCCATTTCTCCCCGGCTTCCGCTATGGTCACAAAGAAATACGTCTTAAACCTCGTTATCTTTACGGCGGCGGCTTACGCGGCCGTCAAGCTTACCACGCTGGGCTGGAACTTCCTGGCACCGGCTTATCCCGTCGGTCCGACGCTTACCCGGCCGGAAAAGCTCCGGGCTTCGGTAACCGCGCTGGCCGTGGAGATAGGCCCGAGGGACCTTTACAATAACAATAAAGCCCGGCTCCGCAGAACGGAGGACTATCTTACGGCGCGCTTTAAAGCTGCCGGCTGCCGCGTAGAATATCAGGAATATATGTCGTCCGCGGTAAAAGTGAAGAATATCGTTTGCGTCAAAGACGGGCTGGCCGCAAAAAACGAAACTATCGTGGTCGGGGCCCATTACGACACCTACAACAACCCGTGAGCCGACGACAATGCAAGCGGCGTGGCCGGCCTGCTCGAGCTGGCCGAATACGCCGCCGCGAAGAAATATTCCAGGACCGTTAAATTCATAGCCTTTGTGAACGAAGAACCCCCGTTTTTCAGTAACGACGGGATGGGGAGCGCGGTCTACGCGAAAGCGGCGGCTGAAAGAAAAGAGGATATAAAAGCCGCGCTGGTGCTTGAAATGATAGGTTTTTTCAGCGAGAAGAGGATGTCGCAGCGCTACCCGCCGCTGATAGGGCCTTTTTTTTCCGGGAGAGGGAATTTTATCGCCCAGGTCTCCGATTTCGGGTCGCGGAAACTCGCGGGACGGATAGACAAGGCGTTCAGGCTCGCCTCGAAACTGCCGCTGCGCACCGTCAGCCTGCCGGCCTTCGTGCCCGGAGTCGATTACTCAGACCACCGCAGCTTCTGGCTGGCCGGCTATCCGGCCGTGATGTTCACCGACACCTCTTTTTACAGGACGCCGCATTACCACCGGCCCACGGACCTGCCGGATACGCTTAATTACGAATATATGGCGGCTTTTATGGACGGGATGAAAGCCGTCCTGGACGACCTGGCCGGCGGTAAATGATCAGCGCTTCTCCGGAAGTATCTCCAGCCAGTACCCGTCCGGGTCCTCTATAAAATAGATCCCCATAGCTTCATTCTCGTAGCAGACGCAGCCCATTTTCTTGTGAAGTTCCCTGGCCGCCTTGAAGTCGTCCACGGTAAAAGCAAGGTGGACCTCATTGTCCCCGAGGTTATATTTTTCCTTCCGGTCCCTCAGCCAGGTCAATTCCAGTTTATGCGGGGTCGCTCCGTCGCCCAGGAAAACCAGGGTAAAACTCCCGTCGGCGGCGCTTTTGCGGCGGGTTTCCGCAAGGCCCAGCGCTTCGGAGTAGAACCTCAGGCTTTTATCCAGGTCAAGAACGTTAAAATTGTTATGGGAAAAAATAAATTTCATGCGGTCCCCTTCGCCGGAATCCGGGCATCCTGAAACCGGCCTTTTTTAAATCTTACTAAATCCTGAAAACATACTACACAAGCGGCGCGGTATTTTATATGCTTTTTGAATACGGAGGATCTATGAAATATTTACTAATTTCCCTTTTATTCGCGGCCGCGGTCCCGGCGGCGGCGCAAACGGCTCCCGCCGGCGCGGACAAAGACATCAGGCTCCAGACGCCGGCGGAGCTCGCGCGGACGGCGACGGCGCTCGAGCAGTCGCTTATAATGCAGCCCGAGAACGTGGAGCTTCATCTGAAGCTGGGCTTCACTTATACCCGCCTGGGCAGGGCCGACGACGCGCAGCGGGCTTTCGAGACCGCGGCGCGCCTCGACCCCAAGAGGGCTATCGCCCATTACATGCTGGGCCTTATCTACGAAAAGAAAGGGCTTAAAGCCAGGGCAATAGCCGCCTGGCAATCCTGCCTGGACAACACAGCCGATCCTCATATGAGGGAGACGGCCATAAAGCACCTGAATACCCTCAACGCCCGGTAACCCGCATGAAAAAACAACTTTTACTCCCGGCCCTGCTGCTCCTCTCCGCCTGCGCTACGCCCAAGGTGGCCGTCAACCCGCGCTCCGACTTTTCCGGCATAAAGCGCGTCGCGGTGCTTTCCTTCAACGGCCCCAAGGGCGACCTGGCCGCCGACCTCATGACGCAAAGCCTCATAGAGCAGGGCGCCGACGTTATCGAGCGCCAGCACCTGGACTCCGTAATGCGCGAGCAGTCGCTCTCGTCCTCCAGCTCCTTCGACCCGGCCACCGCCAAGCAGCTCGGCAGGCTGCTGGGCGTGGACGCGCTTTTCGTGGGCACCGTGGCCGAAAGCACGCCGCAGAGCTCCTACATCGTGAACCAGTCCGAGAACCCGCGCACTACCACTATAACGCAGGTCAGCGGCGGGACCGTTTATTCCGAGGGCACCGTCATGGGCATGCCGAACTCGCAGCTGCTCAGCACCACCGCCAACGTGTCCCTGCTGTCGCGGATGGTGGACGTGCAGACCGGCTCCATCATGTGGTCGGCCTCGATGAACTACGAGGGCTTCGACATCCCCTCGGCCATGACCAGCATCACGGACGCTTTCATCCGCTCCCTCTCGCCCATCTGGCCCGGTCTTTATAAGCCAAAATAAAAGTTGTATTATATTTAACGCTCGGAAATCAGCGGCGGTCACGTACATTTTTACAAACAGGAGACTACTATGGCCAAAGACTTCAGCAAGCGCATCCTCTTCGTCGGCTACGGCGCCGTGGCGCAGTGCACCCTCCCCATCCTGCTCAAGCACGTAAAAATGCCCGCGAAGAACATAACTATCATGGATTTCGAGAACCGCACCGCGGCTCTCAAGCCCTGGACCTCCAAAGGCGTCCGCTTCGTGCGGGACAGGGTCACGAGGGACAATCTGGACCGGCTGCTCAGCCAGCATCTTTCCGCCGGCGACGTGCTCATCGACCTCGCCTGGAACATCGACGCCTGCGTGATCCTGCAGTGGTGCCACGACCGCGGCATCCTCTATGTCAACACCTCGACCGAGGTCTGGGACCCCTACGAAGGCGCGATGGACAAACACCCTACCGAGCGCACGCTTTACCACAGGCACATGAACCTGCGGCGGATGACGGAAAAATGGGCGGGCCCGGGGCCTACGGCGGTCATCGAGCATGGGGCCAATCCCGGCCTCATCTCCCATTTCACCAAGCAGGGCCTGCTGGATATCGGCGCGCGCCTGCTGGCCGACAAGAAAGTGAAGGGCAAGGCCGCCGAAACCCTCCGCAAGCTCATGTCGGAGCAGAGCTTCAACCACCTGGCCCGCCAGCTCGGCGTGAAGGTCATTCACGTCAGCGAGCGCGACACCCAGGTCACCAATAAGCCGAAGCAGGTGGACGAATTCGTCAACACCTGGAGCGTGGAGGGCTTCCGCGAGGAGGGCATCACCACTTCGGAGATGGGCTGGGGCACGCACGAGAAGGAACTGCCGGAATTCGCCTACCAGCACAAAGAAGGCCCGAAGAACCAGATCTGCCTGGCGCGCATGGGCATGAACACCTGGGTGAATTCCTGGGTCCCCAACTGGTGCATCCAAGCCATGGTGGTCCGCCACGGCGAGGCCTTTACCATCTCAGACAAGCTGACCGTCTGGGAGAACGGCAAGGCCGTTTACCGCCCCACCGTGCATTACGCCTATTGCCCGAGCGACTCGGCCATCGCCTCGCTCAACGAGCTGCGCGGCTACGACTACAAGCTCCAGCCCAGGATCCGCATCCTGACCGACGAGATAACCGGCGGCTCCGACACCCTGGGCGCCCTGCTTCTGGGTCACGACTACAATGCCTGGTGGACCGGCAGCAGCCTGAGCATAGAGGAATCGCGAAAGCTGGTCCCGCACCAGAACGCCACCACCATGCAGGTGGCCATCTCGGTGACTGCGGCGACCATGTGGATGATAGAGAACCCGGAACGCGGCGTCTGCGTGCCGGACGACCTGCCGCACGAGTTCGTCCTAAAGATCGCAAAGCCCTACCTGGGCAAATTTATCTCGATGCCCACGGACTGGACGCCGCTGAAGCATTACACCAACGAATTCCTGGGCCACAATAACCCGGCCATCGACCGGAAAGACCCCTGGCAGTTCAAGAACTTCCTGATCACGGACGGGGATTGATACTCTTAACTTTCGGTAAAATACGCGGAACGGAGGAAACTAGTGATATCTCAAAAACAGCTGCAGGCTCTAGCCAAGAAGCACGGAACGCCCCTTTTCATCGTCGACCACGACGAAATACGGAAAAACTACGCAGAGTTCAAGAAATATCTGCCGCGGGTGCAGGCCTACTACGCGGTCAAGGCCGAGCCCCTGCCGGAGATAGTGAAAACGCTCTACAAGGCAGGCGCCAGCTTCGACGTGGCCTCCATGCCGGAATTCATGATCGTCCACGAGTTCATCAAGAACATGCCGAATAAGAAGCGGCTGGCCTGGATCTGGGACAAGATCATCTACGCCAACCCGATAAAGCCGAACGAGACGCTCAAGGAGCTGGACCAGTACCGGCCCCTCGTGACCTACGACAATATAGAGGAAGTGCACAAGATAAAGAAATACGCCCCACACGCCGGCCTGGTCCTGCGCATGCGGGTGGCCAATACCGGCGCCGTGGTGGAGCTTTCCTCCAAGTTCGGCGCGGCCCCCGGCGAAGCCGTGGACCTGATCCTGGCGGCGGAGAAGGCCGGTCTTGGCGTGGAAGGCCTCAGCTTCCACGTCGGCAGCCAAACCACCAACTTCGAGAACTTCGTGCAGGCTATCAGCCTGGCCGCCGACATCTTCAAAGAGGCGAAGGAGCGCGGCCACACCCGGATGAACCTGCTCGACATCGGCGGCGGCTTCCCGGCGCCTTACGACGCTTCGGTAAAGCCCTTCCACACCCTGGCCAAGACCATAAACGCGGAACTCGACCGGCTCTTCCCGAAGAACATCGAAATTCTGGCCGAGCCCGGCCGCTTCATGATCGCTACCGCCGGAACCTCGGTGGTAAGGATCAACGGCAAGGCCGTGCGCGACGGCAAGACCTGCTATTACGTCGACGACGGCGCGTACCACACCTACTCCGGCATCATCTTCGACCACCAGCACTGCCATATGAAGTCTTTCAAGAAAGGCAAAGAGCAGATCTGCGGCGTGTTCGGCCCCACCTGCGACGCGCTGGACGTGATCTCGATGTCGGAGAACCTGCCGGCGGACCTGGAGCTGGGCGAGCTGCTCTACAGCACGAACATGGGCGCGTACAGCCACGCTTCGTCCACCAACTTCAACGGCTTCCCGCCCGCGAAAGTGATACATATCAACCGGTAAAAGCGCAGCGCTGAATAAAAGATCGCGGCCCCCGGGCCGCGATTTTTTATTCCTGGTATCGGCGCGCCGGCCCTGAAATAATTCCGAAATACCGGGCCTATATAATTTATCACAGGTTAAAAGGGGCAAGAATATGAAATCTATCGGGCAAGTTCTGTTTTGGATAGCCGTGATCGCTTCATTGCTTTTAATACCGGCCGCCGGGATGAAAGCGTTCAAGGCCGTAACGAACGAGATGGGGAACAAGGAACCGGCCCCGATAGAGCTTAAAGACATAAACAGGGCGCCGGAACCGCAGGCCGCAACGGGAAAGGATCCCGAGGCCGCAAAAGAACTCTACCTGGAGGGCTTGAAATATTTCCAAGCGGCGGACTACGAAAAAGCCAGGGAACAATGGCTTGAGGCCCAGGAACTTGACCCGTATAACCAGCAGGTACAGGAAGGCCTCAAGCGCGCAAAAGAGATCCTGGACAAAGCTCCCGAGTAATTTTTGTCGAGGCGAAGCCTCGGCAGACCTATGTCGAGGCGAAGCCTCGACAGGTTAATTCCTGCGCTTGTCCATGAAGGCTTTCAGGGCTTCGCCCATGGAGCCGGAGGGAGCCTCTTCGCGGCGCGGCCGGTTGTCCTGCCGCGGCCTGTCAAAGCGCGGCCCCGCCTGGGGGACCGCGGAGGGCTCGGGCCTGGGGCCGCGGGACTCGCGCGGGCCGATCACCGGGTTGGATTTCATGGAAAGGGCGATGCGGTTGCGCGGGAGGTCCACGTCCATCACGGTAACGTTCACGCGCTGGCCCACCTTGACGACCGACGCGGCGTCCTTCACGAAGACGTCCGCAAGCTCGCTTATATGGATAAGGCCGTCCTGGTGCACCCCGATATCCACGAAAGCTCCGAAGGCCGCCACATTAGTGACTATGCCGGGAAGTTTCTGGCCGGGCTTCAGGTCGCCTATCTTCTGCGCCTCGCCGAAGGCGAAAGCCTCGAACTGTTTGCGCGGGTCCCGCCCGGGCTTGGCCAGCTCGGCGACGATATCCTTAAGGGTGGGCTCTCCAACCCCGTCGGAAATATATTTGGAGATCTCTACCTTCGCCCGCAGGGCCGCGTCATTGATAAGGTCCTGCACCGAGCAGCCGAGGTCCGCGGCCATCTTCTCCACTATCCCGTAGCGCTCGGGGTGCACGGCGCTCGAGTCGAGCGGGTTCTTCCCCCCGCGCAGGCGCAGGAAGCCGGCCGCCTGCTCGAAGGCCTTCGGCCCGAGCCGCGGGACTTTCTTCAGCGCGGCGCGGGAAGGAAAAGCCCCGTTGGCGTTGCGGTAGTCCACGATATTCTTGGCGAGGGTCGCGCCGAGGCCGGACACGTAGGAGAGCAGTTCGCGGCTGGCGGTATTCAGCTCCACGCCCACGCTGTTCACGCAGCTCATCACGGTGGTATCCAGGCTTTTCTTCAGCTCGCCCTGGTCCACGTCGTGCTGGTACTGGCCCACCCCGATTGACTTCGGATCTATCTTCACCAGCTCGGCCAGCGGGTCCATCAGGCGGCGGCCGATGGAGACGGAGCCGCGCACGGTCACGTCCTTGTCCGGGAACTCCTCCCGGGCCACGGCGGAGGCGGAATAGACGGAAGCGCCGCTCTCGTTGACCATTACGATTATCACGCCTTCAAGCTTGAGGGCGCGGGCGAATTCCTCGGTCTCGCGGCCGGCCGTGCCGTTGCCTATGGCTATGACCTCGGTCTTGAACTGCGCGGCCAGCTTTTTCACTTTCCCGGCCGCGGAGGCGGCGGCGCCCTCCCCGTTATGCGGGTAGATAACGTCGTCGTGCAGCAGCTTGCCGTTAGAGTCCAGGCAGACCAGCTTGCAGCCGGTGCGGAAGCCGGGGTCGAGCGCCAGGATGTTCTTATGGCCCAATGGGGAAGACATCAGTATCTCGCGCAGGTTCCTGGCGAAGACGCCTATGGCCTCGGCGTCGGCGCGCTTCTTGGTCTCGAAGCGGGCTTCGCCTTCCATCGAAAGAGCGAGCAGGCGGTTGTAAGAATCCGTCACCGCCTCTTTCACCTGTTTGCCGCAGGCGCCGCCGTTCTTCACGAAAAGCGGCTCCAGCAGGGCTATGGCCTCGTCGGCCTCCACCTCTATGCGCATGCTCAGGACGCCTTCGGACTCGCCGCGGCGCATAGCGAGTATCCGGTGGGACGGGGCTTTGGCGGAGGGCTCTTTCCAGTCGAAATAATCCTTGAACTTCGCCCCCTCCTCCTGCTTGCCCTCCATGACCTTTGAATGGAAAACACCTTTGGCCGAGAAAAGCTGGCGCAGGCGGGCGCGGGCGGGCGCGTCCTCGCTGACGCGCTCGGCTATAATATCGCGGGCGCCGGCCAGAGCCTCTTCGGCGGTCTTGACGCCTTTCTCTTCGCTGATAAAGGCGGCGGCGAGGGCGGCGGGGTCCTCGCTCCCCTGGGCGTAAATCTGGTCGGCCAGCGGCTCCAGGCCTTTTTCTTTGGCTATGGTGGCGCGGGTGCGGCGCTTGGGGCGGAAGGGCAGGTAAATGTCTTCAAGTTTGGACAGGACCTCCGCGGCTTCTATCTTGAGCTTAAGCTCCGGGGTAAGAAGGTTCCTTTCCGTGAGGGATTTAATTATGGCTTCACGGCGGGCGTCCAGCTCTTTCAGCTGGGCCAGGCGGTCCTGGATCTTCCCGAGGGCCACCTCGTCCAGATTGCCGGTGACCTCCTTGCGGTACCGGGAGATGAAAGGGATCGTCGCGTCTTCTTTAAAAAGTTCTATGGCCGCGGACACCCCGGCGGCGTTCAGCCCGAGTTCTACCGCTATTTTAGCTACATAAGGGTCGCTCATTTATATCCTCCGGAAAATTTACGGTGAAGCAATCTGTATAGGATATAAAATACCCGGCATTCAGGGCCATAAACACCTTTTTAAATAAGTCCCTTTTGTTTAAAGCTCATAAACCCCTCCTTCGTGACTATCACATGGTCCAGGACTTCAATGCCCAGCAGTTTGCCCGCCTGGGAAAGGCGCTTGGTCAGGGACAGGTCTTCATCCGAGGGCTCCAGGCAGCCGGATGGGTGGTTATGGGCCACTATCACGCTAGCCGCAAGGTTCTTCACCGCCGGCTCGAACACTTCGCGCGGGTGCACCAAGTTATAGTTCAGCGTCCCTATTGAGACGATGTCCCGCTTTATCTCCTGGTTGCGCGTATCAAGGTAGAACACTATGAAGTGCTCCTTCTTCTGCTCGCGCACGTCGCGCAGCTCCTCCCAGATATCGCGCGGCTTAAGGTAGATGCCGCTTTTCTTCCCGTTTAGGAAGCGGCGGCCCAGCTCGAAGGCGGCCAGGATCTCGCAGGCGCGCGCGGGCCCCAGGCCTGGCGCGGCGCGCAGTTCCGCGAAACCAGCTTTGGCTATATCGCCCCGCCCGAATTTCTTAAGTATCTCCCCCGCAAGGTCCAGCACGTTCTTCCCGCGCGTCCCGGTGCGCAGTATTATCGCAAGCAGCTCTTCCTCCGCCAGCTTATCCGGGCCGTAGCGCATCATTTTCTCGCGCGGCCGCTCCACCCTCGGCATATCCTGAATAGCTCCTGCTCCTTTCATACAGCCTCCTTATAACCCCCGCATTTTCAAATAGCATAGCAGGCGAACCCGACAAGGGCGTGTCGGGTTAACAAATATCAATAACCGGCTTGCAATTTGCAGGTTGTTTAGCATTTGCTTAACTTCTATACTATTAAGGAAGGAACAGGCCGGTAATGCCATGAAAAACGCCACAATTACAAACTCCGGGAAACTCGCCAGGACTCTGCGGCACATCGCGCATCCGCTGCGCCTTCTTATCATCTGCATGCTGGCCAGACGGGAAATGTTCGTCGGAGAGATCCTCGAACGGCTCGGCACTACGAAGGGCAACATTTCGCAGCACCTGCGCATCCTGGCCGACAACGGGCTTATCGCCCACCGCAGGGACGGGAACAAGATCATCTACCGCATCGCAGATAAAAAGCTGGTGAAACTGCTTGACGCGATGAAGAAGCTGTACTGCCCCGATTTTAAAATCTAAGCGCGGTCTCCAACGTATGAAAAAACCGATCATAATAGCGGCTGCCCTGTGCCTGTCGGGCGTGGTCCTGATGGGAATTTTGTCGGGCAAGGATGTCGACCAGGGGGTCCTGGAAAAGCTGAAGACAAAGTACGCGGCTAAACACGTCCCCTCCGCGGACCATGCCGCCTTCGACGTCCTTAAGAAGAAATTCACGAACCCGCGGCAGGTCACCGCAGCCTGCATCAGCTGCCATAACAAGCGCCACCTGGAAGTCATGAGCTCCAATCACTGGAACTGGGAGCGCGAGGAATATGTAGAAGGGCGCGGCGTCGTCTACCTCGGCAAGAAGAACGCGATAAACAATTTCTGCATCAGCGCTTCCGGCAACGAGAAGAGCTGCGCCAAGTGCCACATCGGCTTCGGCCTGGACGCGCAGGGTAAGGAATACAGCGACCCGAAGAGCGTGGACTGCCTGGTCTGCCACGACAACTCGGACACCTACGCGAAGGCGCCGGACGAAGCCGGCGCCCCGATGGCCGCGCTCGACCTGAACGCGATAGCGCAGAGCGTCGGCAAACCGAAGCGGACCAACTGCGGCGTCTGCCATTTCTTCGGCGGCGGCGGGAATAACGTCAAACACGGCGACCTGGAGAAAGCCCTGTTCGAACCGGGCAGGGAACTGGACGTGCATATGGCGTCCGCGGGCGCCAACCTGCAATGCGTGGACTGCCACACTTCGGAAAAACACAATATTTCCGGAAAACTTTATTCGCTCTCCTCGATGAACCAGAACCGCAGCACCTGCGAGCAATGCCATACCGCCGCGCCGCACGCGGACTCCGTCCTGAACGAGCACACGCTCAAGGTCGCCTGCCAGACCTGCCACATCCCGTCCTACGCCAGGGCCAACGCCACAAAGATGTTCTGGGACTGGTCTACCGCCGGCAAGCTTAAGGACGGCAAGCCCTACATCGAAGAGGACAGCATGGGCAACCACGCCTATATGTCCATAAAGGGAAGCTTCATCTGGGAGAAGAACGTTAAGCCCGACTATATCTGGTTCAACGGGACCGCTTCCCATTACCTCGGCGGAGACAAGATAGAGGACCCGTCGAAGCCGCTGGCGCTGAACCCGCTGCACGGCTCCTACTCCGACGAGGACTCCAAGATCGTCCCGGTCAAGATCCACCGGGCGAACCAGCCCTATGACCCGGTGAACAAGACCCTGATAAAGCCCAGGCTGTTCGGGGATAAAAAAGGCGAAGGCGCCTATTGGCAGGATTTCAACTGGCAGACCGCGGCAAAGGTCGGAATGAAGACCGCCGGCCTGCCGTTCAGCGGGAAGGTCGCCTTCATTAAGACGGAGATGTACTGGCCCGTCAATCACATGGTGGCCCCTAAAGAGGCGGCAGTGAAGTGCCAGGAATGCCACGCGCGGACCGGCGGCAGGCTCGCCGGCCTGAACGATTTCTACCTGCCCGGCAGGAATTACTCCGCTCCGGTGGAGTTCGCCGGGAAGTGGCTCCTGATCCTATCGCTGCTGGGCGTTCTTGCGCACGGGGCGGGCAGGATAATAAGCGGGCGGAAGAACGGGGTGAAGAAATGAAGAAAGATAAAGAAGTCCTCATTTATTCCGGTTTCGAGCGGTTCTGGCACTGGATGCAGGCCGGGCTGATGCTCTTCCTGGCTTTTTCCGGCTTCGAGATCCACGGCGCGTATTCCTTCCTGGGCTTCGGGGACGCGGTGCGCTACCACAACGTCGCCGCTTACCTGCTGATCGTGCTGATCGCCTTCGCTATCTTCTGGCATTTCACCACCGGGGAGTGGCGGCAGTATATCCCGACCACCGAGCATATCATGGCCCAGCTGGAATACTACGTGTTCGGGATCTTCCGGAACGCCCCTCACCCCTCGAAGAAGACCATGCTCTGCAAACTGAACCCGCTGCAGAAGCTGACTTACTTCGCCCTGAAGGTCTTCCTGATCCCGGCCACGCTGGTCTCGGGCCTGCTCTACATGTTCTACCGCCACCCGGTCGGCGGCGCGATAGAGACCCTGACGATAACGTCGCTGGATACGATAGCGGTAGTGCACACGATCTGCGCTTTCTCGCTGATGGCTTTCCTTATCGTCCATCTTTACCTGACGACCACCGGCAGGACCGTTACGTCGAATCTGAAAGCCATGCTGACCGGCTACGAGGACCTGGAAGGGAACGGGTGCGAACCTGCCGCCGGGAAATAGGCGCCGCCGCAAGGGGAACTTTATGCAAGAAACCAAATACATGAACTCTTATCTCGCGGGCTTTCTCTTAGGCCTGCTGCTGCTGGCCACGATCTTCATAACCGGGCGCGGCCTGGGAGCCAGCGGCGCGCTTAAAAGCGTCACCGTAGCGGCTGTCGGAACGATAGCGCCGGCGCATACCGGCTCCGCGGCTTTCTACAAGGAATACTCCGGCGAGCACGGCGGCGGGCCGCTGAAGAACTGGCTGGTCTTCGAAGTGATCGGCGTCCTGATCGGCGCTTTCATCTCGGGCCTGGTTTCTGACCGGCTGGCCCTTAAGTTCGAAAAAGGCCCGTCCGCCACCAATAAAATGAGGATAGCCGGCGCGCTCGCGGGCGGGGCCCTGTGGGGCGTGGGCTCACAGCTGGGCCGCGGCTGCACCAGCGGCGCGGCGCTCAGCGGCATGGCGGTGATGTCCACCGGCGGGATCCTCACGATGGTCTTCATCTTCGCCGGCGCTTACGCTTTCGCTTATTTCTTCAGAAAACTCTGGATTTGAAAATCTTAAGGAGATAATTTTATGGGTCCTCTAGTTCCGGATATTATCAGCGCTAACCTGAATTTCATCGCGGCGCTCCTGATCGGCGTTCTTTTCGGCATGATCCTGGAGCAGGCCGGCTTCTCGAGCACCAAAAAGCTGGTCGGCCTGTTCTACGGCTACGATTTCACCGTGCTGCGGGTCTTCTTCACCGCCGGCGTGACGGCGATGCTCGGGGTGATCGCGCTCGAACATTTCGGGCTGCTGGATATGAGCCTCGTTTACGTCAACCCCACCTTCCTCTGGTCGGCCATGGCCGGCGGGTTGATAATGGGGCTCGGCTTCGTCGTGGGCGGCTTCTGCCCCGGCACGAGCGTCTGCGCCGCCGCCATCGGAAAGCTGGACGCGATGGTTTTCATCGTCGGCGCCTTCATCGGCGTGCTGTTCTTCGCCGAGACCTACCCTCTTTTCGAGCACTTATACAAAGCCGGCGACTGGGGCAGCCCCCAGATCTTCCAGACGCTCGGCATCTCGCAGAGCCTGTTCGCTTTCCTGCTGGCCGCGGTAGCCCTGTCGGCGTTCTGGCTGGTCTCCATCATCGAGAGCAAGGTGAACGGGATACAGGAAGCGCCGATCCGATTCACGCCCTATTACTTCTCGCTCGCGTCGGCGGGCCTCCTGATGGCGGTCTCGGCCTTTATCTTTACGGCGAGAAAGCCCTCGCTGGTCAACGCGCTGGAAGTTCCGGGGGCCGTTCAGTCCCATAAAGTGGAAATGATGACGGTGGACGAGCTCGCCTACCGGCTGCTGAACGACCCGGACCAGAAACTGCGGATCATGGACTTCCGGTCCGGGGCGGATCACGCGAAGCTGAACCTGCCTAAATCCTTTTCCGTCACGGTGGATAATTTATTCGAAAAAGAAACCGCCGAAACCCTGCGCCTGCGCGGGAAGATCACCGTCTTTGCCGCCGAAGACGAACTGACCGAAAGGAAGATGGCCATCATAGCGGCAGAACTCGGCTATAAACGGATAAAGATCCTGCAGGGCGGCCTGAAGGAGTTCAGGGAGCAGATCCTCGAATTCAAACCTTCCAAAACCGCGACCGCCTTCGAGAAGGAAAACACCTACCGCTTCCGGGAAAAAGCCCGGAAGGAGATCCCCGTCCTCATCCAGAACAACAAAGCGTCGGGCCCGGTCATACAGAAATCAAAACGCGCGCTGGGCGGCTGCTAGGACTTTACGGGCGGGCGTTCCTAACGCAGAAGCTCAGCGTCCCGGAGGAAGTTTTCCCGGGGGCGCGGCCGCAGGACCGGCCGCGCTCCCGGTTTTGTTTTATCCCCGCCGAAGTTTTTTTGTATTATTAGGGTAGCAAGAGCCCTATGGAACCGAATATTTTTGAAATTTACGCGCCGGTGCGCAATACTATAAACAAAGCGCTGGGCGTCGTAGTAAAAGTCGCGGGCGACAATATAACCGTGCAGCCGCTGACCGGGGACCGCCTCACTTTCCGCGCGCAATACCTGGCCCCGGCCAGCGAGGCCGAGACGGCCGCCCTGCGCGGCCTTACCTCGCGCCTCAAGCTGGAAGAGGAGAACCGCAACAAGGCGAAAACGATAAAGACCGACCCCGCGCTTATCCGCGTCGAATTCGAGAAGTTCGTCCATCATATAGGGGCGCGCTACCCGAAGTCGGCGGAGACGTTCAGAAAATTCTGGGCCGAGCTGATGGCCGCGGCCGGGGACCTGCCTGGCCAGACCTGGGAGATGAAGCCAAATACCGCGAGCACTCCGGGACCGGTGCTGAAGATCTATAACCCCGCCACCCAGAAATGGGTTTACTGCCTTACCCTGCTGGCCGGCTGGGGGCTGCGCATGGAAATCAAAAAAGAGTTCCTCCCCCCGGGCCGCGAAGCTCTTTTTCCCATAGACCACGCGATGTTCGGCGCGGGCAGGGCGGTCGAGCTGATCTATAAAGATTTCACCCCCGAAAAACGTAAACCTTACGCGGACTGCGTCCGGGAAATTTACGCCAAAGTCGTCCTTCCGCCGGAAACAACCGGCCCTTGACAACCGGATATCATACTGTAAACTATAAGTGCGCCCGTATTATCGTTATGAAAACACTGCGCCCTGTTTTTATTTTCCTCTCGCTGGCACTGGCCGGAACTTCCGCTTTTGCCCTGGAGCCGGTGCCCTGGAACCATAAAGACTACGCCGCCGAATTCAAATATTTCCAAGAGCGCGCGGCCTTCACACCCGGGACCTGGGCCGCCCTCGCGCCCAAAGAGCAGGAGAGCGGTTTGCTGGAGGCCGGACAGCCGGCCCTTAAAAGACAGCAGGCGATGAAGGACTATTACGCCGCCGCGATGAAAAAGTGGGACACGCCCTCGCTTCGCGACTATACTTCGAAGACCAAAGAGGCCGACATAAAAGCCGTTGATCTCTGGCTGGGCAAAGCGAAAGGCGCGGCCTTCGCCAAGAAACTCGCCGTCACCAGTTCCCTGCTGAAAAAAGCCCGCAGGGGAGGGCTTAGCAAAGAAGAATCCCCGGCCCTGGAGCCCTACCTCCGGCCCGAAGCCATCGAGGAGCTGCTGGCGGTCAAAGCGGCCGCCGAAGCCCTTAAGAAACAAACCTCCGCGCAGGCGCTTAAGGGGCCGGACAGCAAGTCGACAGCTTCACTGAATAAATTTGCCGGGCCGGACCCTTCCAAACTCGGCGCCGACAGTTTTGCGAAGCTTTACGATAATATGAACGCTTCAGGCTCCGACCCCGTGGTAGCGGGGCGCGGCCAGTACGCGGCCGGCGCGGCCAAATCCGGAGCCGCCGCGCAGTTCACGGCCCCGCAGAAAAAAACGGCTTTTACGATGCCTGAAGTGAAGTCCGCCCCGCTCTCCGGGGCAGCGCCCGCGGGAAACGCCAAGTCAACCGCCCTCACCTCGGACGCTTACGGCATCACGGTCTATACCAGCGGGTCGCAGCAGCCGCAGACTTTCCGCAAGGGCGAGGACGCCGTGGCGGCTATACGCAGGCTCCCCGACGGTTCCATCACCAAAGTGATCTTCTACGGCCACGGCGGGCCCGGCCTGCAGACGGTCGGAGCTTTTGACGTGGACGCCGACACAGCGCGGGATATCCTTAAAGGCAAGATGGCGCGCGGCGGGGTGGTGCAGTACTCCGGCTGCAATACCGCCTCGATCGGGGGCATGACCCTTAACCCGGCCGTGGGCCTTTCCATGGTCGCCCGCCGGCTGCTTTATTTCAGCCTCCCTTATTTCCAGGACAGGATGAGCGGGACGCCGGCGGAACAAGCGAAGCAGCAGTGGGAGAAAGGGTGGAACGCGGACCTGGCCAGGGACACCAGCCTTAACCTGCGCGGCGCCGTGGTCTGCGGCTACCGGACTTTCGGCCTGGTGCCCGGCCGCCTGCCCGGCGTTACGGCCCTGATGGGCAACCAGGAAGCCGCCACGCCCGGCTATGTCGCCGGGAAAAAGGCCTGCTACCAGGACGGAAAAGAGGTCCCCGCGCAATGACCGACCTGAACTATATTCTTGAAGCCGTGCTGCTCCTGGCCGCGCCCCTGGTTCCGGTGATGGTGGGACATATGCTGCGGCGTAAATTCCGCCAGCAGATAGCGCCGGGAGAAGGCACCGAACCTGTACCCATGACAGGAGCGCAGAAGCTCGGCCGCTGGGCCGGGAACCTCCTGTTCTGGGGCGGCATCCTGGGAATACTTTTCATGATAGTGGTGGTTCTGAACTTTAAAGGCAAGATCTAAGAACAGCTAAAACAGTATCGCCCCGCGCTTGGCCGGCTTCCGGAAACGCGGGGCGGTTTTTTATTCGCCTTTTGGAAGAATCAAACGCAGGCGCGGGCTAATAAACCTCGTTGGTGAGGCAATGGACGGAGCCGCCGGCATACCGGAAGCTGTTCAGAGGCGTAACGTAGCGCTCGATGCCCAGTTTTTTAAGAGCTTCCTCCACGCCCGGGGTTGAAAACCGGCTGCTGTTCACCATTACTCCAGGAGCGATCAGCGCGTTCACGGAGTAATCGCCGAGAATCTCACCGGCGCCGGAGGAATCCTGCGCCAACACTTCTATTACTTGCACCCCAAGCGCCCTGATCTGGGCCATGCTGTCCGGGCTGATGCCTTCAGCCGCGATTATAAGGGCGGCGAGGCGGTTATCCGCTGTAACGACAGGGGTGAAGACCGTATCCAGGTGGTAGCCTTCCGATTTAACCAGGATATAATGGTCCGGGCGGATAATTTCGCGGACAAAATCATGTCCCTGCTTATTGGAGCGGGAAAGCCCGCCGAAATAATAGCTGCCAGTGGAGGTCTCCAGGTAATTAATGTCGCCGCCTTCGAGGTAAGCGCCCTCCGGGAGGCTGACCACCGTCTTCCCGAGTTTTGATTCTATCAATCGGGCGTGGAATTCGCCCTCTAATATTCTGGCCTTCACGCTGAACCTGCTCTTTATCCAGATGCCGCGGAAGATCAGCCCGCCGTCGCGGATAAAAACCGCGTCGTGATAAAGACTGTCGGGACGGTTCAATTCCGCGGGGAAAGGGATGATGTTCAGGTGGAAACCCGCCTGAAGGAGCGTGCCGACGAAGTCCAGCCATTCCCTGCGCAGCAGCTCCTGGTCGGGGATTATCCCTTTCTTGCTGGCGTAGAGCGTGGCAAAATTTATGCTGGCTTCCGTTTTCCCCTGGTGCACCGGGTAACCTTTATGCCACATGCCTTTAACTTCGGGCGTGATCGGAGCCAGGCCCAGCAAAATTATCTCGCGGCGGTGTTTATATGAATTCATAGAAGTAAGTTCCTCGTTAAACCGGCGGCTCTTCCCCGCGCACGGCCTTCAGCTCCAGGATGCGGTCCACCCTGAACATCCGCTTCTCGCCCCGCTTAAGGCAATGGGCCTCGAGGCCTTTGAAAGCGCTGGTCTTGTATTTGCGGTCTCCGACGGAGAGCGGCCTGACGGTGCGGCGGCTTTTCTCGTCTTTTGCCGTAAGGTAGGTCATCTCCAGCAGGCTGCCGTCCTTTATGGCCTGCTCTATCAGCCCGATCTTTTCCCCCAGCGGCATGGCCTGCTCGCTGGCCCCGAACTGGTGGCCGGTGACGTAGCGCACTATGCGCCAGTCGGTCATCACATCGTTAGGGCGCACCTCGCGTGCCAGGGACAGCCCTCCGAGCGCCGTGCAGCGGCTGAGCGCCACGTAAGTCTGGCCGGCGGCGAAAACCCGCTTACCCAGGTCTATCACCGCCCGCTCGAAGGTCTTGCCCTGGCTTTTGTGGATGGTCATGCCCCAGGCCAGCTTCAGCGGGTACTGAGTGAAGGTTCCGGCGGTCTCGGTCTTTATCTTTTTAGCCTCGGCGTCGAAAACGAAATGAAAAAGCTCCCATTTGTGCGGCTCCACCTTTTCCACGGAGCCGTCGGGCAGGCGCACATGGATCAGGTCCGGCTCGCCGGGCAGGCCCTTCATGATATCCTGAACGGCGGCCATCGTTCCGTTCACCCAGCGGCCGTCCGGGTCGTTATTGAGCAGCATCACCTGCGCCCCGGCCTTAAGGTGCAGTTCTTCGTCCGCCGGGCAGGCGTCGCGGGTGAACTGGCCGATGGTTTCAGCTTTGTAAACGTGGGAGCGCCCGTCGATGGAGCACAGCCGCTTGTTGTTTATCTGCGCGGCGTCGGCATTGGTGGTAAGCAGGCGCACGCTGAGGCCGCGGCCCGAGGTTTCGACGTCGGCGCCCACGCGCCGGTTAAGCCGCGCAAGCTGGGCGGGACTCACGCGGTTATTCCGTATCGCGTTCAGTATCTCGATAAAATCCTGGTCCTTCTGGCGGTAGATCTTCTCCAGCTCCAGATATTCTATTTTGGCTTCTTCAAAGACTTTGGAGTTAAAAAAGTAGGGACCCTTATAATAGGAGGAGAACAGTTCGCGCTCGGGGCCGGTGACCACCGGAGGCAGCTGGTAAAGGTCCCCGAAAAGTATAAGCTGGGCGCCGCCGAAAGGCTTGCCGGGCACGGGCCCGTTCATCCGCATGAAGGAGTCCACGCAGTCCATCAGGTCCGCGCGCACCATGGAAGCTTCGTCGATAACGATAGCGGCCAGCTCCCTGTAAATTTCGGCGTCCTTCTTGCGCGCCCTTCTGACCTTGTCGGGCGTGGTTCCGGGCCTGAAGCGGAAGAAAGAATGTATGGTCTCCCCCTCCACGTTAAGCGCCGCCACGCCGGTGGGCGCGAGCACGACTATTTTCTTGGAGGTGTGTGCGCGGAAATAGCGCAGAAGCGTGCTTTTACCGGTTCCGGCTTTGCCGGTCACGAATACATTGTGGCTGCCGTGCTGCAGCAGGTGCAGGGCTTTCGTGAACTGCTCGTTAAATTCTATTTCCGTTTCTTCAGGCATGCTTCAACCTCTATTTTACCATTTAGCGGCAAACGGTTCCTTACGCTTAGGCGCCGCGGTAAAGGTTTTTAACCGATATTCCGGCAATATAGGTCTTTGGGCCTAGACACATCTAGGCCCTTTGGCCCTTGAGCAAAGTCAACCTTGGCTGTAGAGTGTATATAGCTACTGTGTAATTCCCGGGATTGGCCGGGAAGCATCCACCTCCGGACCTTAATCCGGATTCACCACGGTAAGTTGTAAGTTCTTTACCGGGAGGTGGATATGCATCACGTGAACAAGAACTCTCCAGCACCCCTAGCCCTCAGGGCCGTGTTTTCTACCGCCGTTTTCTTTTTATCCGTATTCCATTTTACCACCCCGGCGCTTAACGCGCAGGCCCTTGACCAGCTTTATACAGCCGCCCCCGCGATAGAAATACCGCTGGCCCCCCCGCCCCAGAACGCCACCGTTTATAACGCCGCCCCCGGCCTTAACGTATTTTTCGTCAGCGTCGGCCAGGGCGATTCCGAATACATCGAGCTTCCTAACGGGGAGAACGTTTTGATAGACGGCGGCCCGGACAGCTCCGAAACCAGCGGCTTGGCGCAGTTCCTGGCCCGGAAGAAAGTCACGAAGATCAGCCATGTCGTGCTCACCCACCCCCACGCGGACCATTACAAAGGCCTGCAGTATGTTTTTTCGCACCTTAAAGTCGACAATTTCTACGACACCCGCATGGACAATACCGGAACCTCCGCCGATGAAGCGCTCCGCGGCCAGGCCAAAAACCTCGGCGTTAATTTGGTCTATCCCGCCCCCGGCGACAAACTTTCATGGGGCCCCGGCGGAGTAGAGGCAAAAGTTTTCAATTCCTGCCCCCAGCAGGCGTCGAGCGGGGACGGTAAGGCCATTAATAATTGCTCCATTACTATAAGGCTGGCCTACCAGGACACCTCCATGCTTTTTGTCGGCGACGCGCAGAACGACGTGGAAGCCAGGATGGTGGAAACTTTCGGCGCCGAGCTCAAATCCGACGCTCTCAAGGTGGGACACCACGGCAGCGCGCATTCTTCCAGCGATCCTTTTCTCGCGGCGGTACAGCCGAAGCGCGCTTATATCGAAGTGGGCCCGAACAACTACGGCCACCCCACGCAGAGCGCGCTGAGCCGCCTGCAGAAAGCCGGCGCCAGCATTTTCAGAACGGACCTCGACGGAACTCTGGAATTCCCGGCGGCAGTCTCCTCCGCGCCGGCGATGCCCCTGGCCAAATAAAAAAATCCCTGTCATAAGAATTCCCCCTTTCGTACAAATAGCATAGCAGACGAACCCGACAACCGCGTGTCGGGTTCGTTTTCTATATTTTTACGATTTTATTATAAGGCGGGAAGGCTCTTACCAGTCTCGCCTGGCTTTGCCCAGCTCCCTGACCAGGAGACGGACGACATCTTCGGATTCGGGGTACAAAGGGTTGTCCATGATGTTTTCCACGGCTTTCGTCGCAAGACCCTTAACCAGGATGTTCTTGGCTGTATCTTTGGAAAGACCAAGTTCGGAATTCGCCTTGCTCTTCTCGGTCTCCCAAAGCGTTTTCCCGGTTCCGGCGTCCACCAGCCGGAGACTGACTTTCACGGTGCGCTGGGCGTAAACACCTACGTTCGCGTTGTTGAAGGTTTCTATGTCCCCGTAAAGCAGCGCTTCGGCCCCGAGAAGCTCCCCCACCTTCTGCGGCGTGACGGCATTGAGCTGGCCGCCTTCCTGGATGCCGATGCCGCGGAGCTTTTCTTCAGCCTCTTTAACGTCTGTCAGGTTGAAGTTCGCCGCGGAAAGGTAAGTATCCATCAGGTCGCGGAGGAGTTCAGGCGCCCTGAGGTCCAGGGACTGGTTCTCGAAAGGAAGCAGGGCTATAGTGGCAGGAAAAGAGGATCCATGCCGCGCGACCGGGGCCGTTGAGGCGCAGCCGCCCAAGGCCGCGAAGAGAAAGATCAAAGGGATATAATTCCGGTTCCGCATAAAGCCTCCGTAAGTTTCAGACCCGCTTTTTTAATTTTAGTACATTTTACGGGGCGGAGGCACCGGATTGTCTAACTCCGCAATATAATGATATTATCAGTACAATACTTAAACGACAGTTCCCCAGGGGGTATATTTCATGCGAAAGAAGTTTTTAACGTTATCTTTGGCCGCACTGGCCCTTACTTTAGCCGGAAAAGCCCAGGCGGGCGAGACCTTCCAGTTCGCCCCCCCGCCCTTCCCGGTCC
>JAVHPG010000109.1:0-2567 GCA_036170455.1 Elusimicrobiales bacterium | reverse complement strand
GTAATCAGCGTCCCATATCGCGCGTAATGCTTTGCGCGCTATCTGTTTCGCTAACAGCTGCGTATACCTCAAAGGTCTTGTAATCTTCGTCAAAGAGCCCGGCGCGGTCCTCTCCGGCTTCATTTAAATCCTCCGGGCACATGCCCACCCAATCATCGTCATCCCCGTATTCCTTGCACATAATATCGAAAGGGAGGTCATAGCCGTGCTCTCGCATGAGGCGGGCAGCTTCCTCTGGCGTAAGTCTCCAGCCGAAGTTAGTTCCCTGGCGGGAAGTCTCAAAACTGCCAGCCTTTCTGGCTTTATCTATGAAGCAGTGAACACTCTTTTTCATGGCATGCATTCCCTCTTGGCGGCACGTTTGCCATCAATCTTGCATGTTAGACAAATCCCTAATTCCAATTTGCTTTAAATGCTCATATGTCTCATCTAAAATGGCGAGCTTTGGGACAAAGATTATCATTCCGTCCCGGCCGCGTGTTAACAAGACGCGATAGGAGTTAACACGGAGCTGCAATGGATTTACGACATGACTGCCAGCCTGGAACTTTCTGGCGAGGTGGTCGGACCACTTTCCTTCCTTCCTGATAAAATCGCCGCCCCAACAGACTATAGAAAAGTCGAGCTCTAAACCTTGTGCCTGGAACTCAGTCGCAGGTTTCATTAGATGCCGGCAAGAATACTCATTTTCTTCGCCTTCCGAGAACCACGGGCCGATTCTCATATTCTTGGAGTCCTGGAATTGGTTCAGAACCCCAAAACCCGGGAGGAATTTGTCGCGCGCGGAGGCGAGCATGCCGTAACGGGCATTTTTATCCTCGTAGTAGCGCTCTCTGACATAGTCCTTTGCTTTTTCAAGATCGCGCGTTATATATACCGGATAAGTATTTTTAGAAAGCCCGGCGGCAATTTGCTCAAGGCCCTCAGGCGTAGTGTCCTTAATTACGCCATCAACAAACTCATGGATCTTTGTCACGAGGTGAAAGCGGACTTCTTCTGTTAAATTCAGTTCCGCGTGCGGAGTCTTGGCAAAGCTTCCCCCCTCAAAGATCCCCGCAAGTTGATCGGAGACATGAACCGTCCATTCTTTGCTCTTTTGGGCGTTCTCTACGGCTTTGCGCCATTGCCCGACGCCGCCCTCTTCGCCTTTGTTGATTTCCTGTCCGGTGCCAATAAGGCCAAGAACCACGAAATGACTGAATCCTCCTGTAATTCGCCGATCTAAAAGGGGGGTGGCAATTTTCCTCCACCCTTTAGAAAACCAACGGGACACTCCGGCGCCTGTCTTTTTAACCGGTCATTTAAGACTTTTATATATTCTTTCAACGAACTCGAAATCCTTCTCCGCCTCGGTTTCGGTTATCATCCCATCGGCGCTGTAAAAATCCATATTCCGGCTGCGACGCATTTTGTCGCCTATAAGCACCACATCCCCGTTTTTCAGCAGCTCGCCCAGTTCCTCTATGATCATCTGATGATGGCCGGGACGGCTTTTGACACGGTAACCCTCACTGGCTATAAGGTAGATGCCTATTTTTATCAACGCCATGTAGGTAAAATGGAATTTCACTTCCGGCTCGCTGTTTTTCCGGGAGATCTCAAGATATTTCGCCGCGGATCTGCGGAGTTTTACCAGCTCATCCGCGGTGAAAGTCTGTGTCGAAAAGAAATTTTTATCCATGTCAGAGCAGCTTTATGGTCTTTTTTTCAAATACGCTTTTAAGAAACTGGTCCTTGCCCGATTTGCGCTCGAACTCCCCCACGGTCATATTCACAATATTCAATTCCCGCCCAATGCTCTTGCGCAATTTAAAAACAGCCCTTTCGGCCGCGAGCGGCGTGTGCGAGCCCACCAGCAGAACATCTATATCGCTTTGCGCGGTAAAGCCGGCGTTGGCGTATGACCCGAATATATACGCGCTTTTTAAGCCGGCAAGCCCCGCCAGCGCGTCTTTCAAAAGACGCTCAACCCCGGCACTGCGCAGGAAAATAACCTTATAATTTTTATACTCCGGCGCCGTCTTGTTCGCGCTGAAATAGCGCTCCCTGCCTTTAAACTCGCTTTTAAGCAGGCCTTCCCCCTCGAACAGCACCAGCATGCGGTAAATATTTTTAGGATCTTCCTGCAGCAGGCGCGCGGCCTCGTTCACATAAAGCTCGGCGCTTTCATTAAGGAAGAAATAATTGAGCACTTTTCGTGCCACTTTTGATTTGAAACTCAGCATTTTATACCCCTTGAGCCGCCGCCGCGCGCACAGTCAGCCGTACCATTTATGTTATGGTATTGTTTTACCATGTTTATGGTATTATTATACCATAGCTTTTCCCGAAATCTCGCCTTCCTAAAAATAGTATAGCAGACCAACCCGACAAGGGCGTGTCGGGTTGATTTAGCTAACTTTGTGATTATTTCTCCAACCTATGGTTGGAGTTTTGACCGTATCCTCAATCCAGGGATTAAATATTTACCGAAGGAACCGGTTACGATTTGTAACCGGTTTGCCTGCCCCAGCCTAATTCTCTCACCAATGGTGAGAGAATTACAATCCTATGCGTTTCCCGCTTCT
>JAVHPG010000108.1:0-2573 GCA_036170455.1 Elusimicrobiales bacterium | reverse complement strand
CTCTGCGTCACTAAAAAAACCGTCCTCATCCGGCCCGCGGTGCGCCAGCCTGGAGGCCATGCCCTTCAGCAGCTCGTCGTTCCTATAATTAGCGAAACCGCAGATGCCGCACATTTATACAGCTCCTTTGTGACCGGGGGGTTCCGAATAAACCTTAAGGTGTCTGGAAATATACTCCGGAAGACCGAAGAGAGCGGCTTTTTTTCGGGCATTGCGGCCCAGGCCGGCCGCGAAGGGAGCGTCATGCACCAGTTTCAGGACGGCTTCAGCCAGCTGCCGCGGATCGCCGGGAGGAACAAGCACAGCTTCGTGCCCGCCGAGCGCGGTTTCATTTATGCCGGGGATATCTGTGGCTACAATAGCCTTGCCCATGGCCATGGCCTCAAGCAGGGCCAGCGGCTGGCCTTCCAGCAAGGATGGCATGAGAAAAATATCAAGCGCGCCGAGAAAATCTTTGACCGAAGAAATTTCTCCGCAAAAAATCATATTTCCGGTAAGCCCCGCAGCCTCGGTTCGTTTCTTCAAGTCCGGCCCCAGGCGGCCGGCCCCTGCCACCAGGCAGATAAGTTTTTCCTTTAGTCCCGGTTCCTTTTCAACCATTAGGGCCAGCGCTTCAATCAGGCACGGATAGCCTTTCTGCCACTCGAGCCTGCCCAGCGCGCCAAGCACGAGCCGCCCGCGCAGCGAGAATTTTTCTATTACCGGCGCGGAGTCGAAATTCTCAGGGTTAAACTCTGACAGGTCCACCGGGTTCGGGATCAGGCTGATTTTGGAGGCGGGAATACCGTGCCCGGAAACCAGGTCTGCTTCCAGCCGCCTGGAGACGGTAATAAAACGTGATATTTTTTTCTCCGCCAGCGAGTTCAGCAGCGCATAAGCCCGTTTCCGCAAAAAGCCGACATCGAAGCCCTCGACAGGCATAGCCACAGTTGAGACAGCCGTAACGCCGGCCGCGGCCGCCGCGAAGGCACAGTAAAAATCGGCCCGCGCGCCCTGGCTGTGCGCGGTATTTATGCCGTTCTCTATCATCATTTTTTTAAGCCTGCCGATATTCCGGAAGTCGAAGCGGTTCGTCAGGTCCAGCGGCAGGAAGCTGCAATGACCCTTTACCTCTTCGTAAAACCGGCCGCGCGGCAGCGAGGCGCAAAAGAGCTCGAACCTGTCCGCGGGCAGGCCGCGCAGCAGCAGGGAAAAAACTTTCTCGCCGCCGCCGTAGGCCTCGTTCTCTATTACGAAAAGTATTTTTATTTTCACGTTTTTTTAACCGCTTTCACCGCCAGGTTAAGCATCAGCGGCAGCAGGGCCTCCCCATGCTTTTCGAGCGCGGAAGCCGCCGCGGCGAAAGGCCGGAAAAGAAAAGGTACCGGGTGAAAGCCCGTAAGAAGCTCCACGGCGCAGCCGCCTTTTTCCAGCCAGCCGCGCAGTTCCGCGGAGCGGACCCAGTTTTCCCTGCCCTCGTACGGCCTGAGGCGAAGGGCGTTAGCGAGCACCGCCCCGAAGTGCCAGTTCCTGTTCGGGACGGTAAGCGCCAGCGTGCCGCCGGGTTTAAGCGCCCGGCAGAGTTCGCTCACGGCTTTTTGCGGATCCGGGGTGTGCTCAATAGCTTCGGTGCAAATAATTAAATCGAACGAGGCGTCGGGAAAAGGCAGTTCAAGCAGGCTGCCTTCCACCCGCCTGCTCTCGCATTTTTCCTTCACCTTTTCCAGCAGGCGCGGGCCGATGTCCATGGAAGTTACTATTGCGCCCCTTTCAACAGCGGCGCGGCTGAACCAGCCGGTGCCGCAGCCGGCGTCCAGCAGCGCCTTTCCCTTAAGGGCGTCGCCGGCGGGCAGCAGCCGGAAAACCACAGCCAGCCGCTTTTCCAGGTCATAGCGGTTCATCTTGGCGTCGAACCGGTCGGCGAAACGGTCGTAAAAAAGGTCTTTCTCTTCAGGCATTTTTTTCAGGGAAACCCGATTCTTCCGAAACGAGGTAAAGCTGGCGGCCTTTCGCTTCCTCGTAAAGGCGGCCTATATATTCTCCGAGTATGCCGATGGAGACCAGCTGCACGCCGCCAAGGAAAAGCACCGCTATCAGGATCGAGGTCCACCCGATTATCGCCTGGTGGAAAAGTTTTATATAAAGCGCGTAGATTATATAGGCGAAACTCAAAGCCGCGCAGGCAAGCCCCAGGTAGACGGACAGGCGGAGCGGGGAAGTAGAAAAGCTGGTCACCCCGTCCAAAGCCAGCCGCGCCATTTTGCCCAGGGAATATTTGGACCCGCCGGAGAAGCGCGGCTCCGCGGTGTATTCCACCCAGCACTGGCGATAGCCGACCCACCTGGCGAGACCCCTGAAAAACCTGTTGCGCTCCTTCATCCCACGGAGAGCCGCCGCGGCCCTGGGACCGACAAGCCTGAAATCCGCCGCCCCGGCCGGGAGATGCAGGTCCGAGATCTTATCCATCAGTTTATAGAAAAGCCGCGAAGGATATTTTTTTAACGGCCCTGTGCCCGGCGGGTCCAGCCGTATGGTGCCTACCACCTCGCAGCCCTGCTTCCAGCGTCTTATCATTTCCGGGATGCAGCGCGGAG
>JAVHPG010000107.1:0-2609 GCA_036170455.1 Elusimicrobiales bacterium | reverse complement strand
CTGCTCCCAAGGTAGGCTGCATCTTATTGTGCACCTCCTTGCGCGGCCTGCTGGCCGCTCCCGTCCGCCTTCGGCGTCCGTACTCCGCTGAAATTATTTCCCGCGCGCATAAACTCTTTGCTGTTGTAAGGCGCAGAATACCTTTCGTTCGTTAAGAACAGTATACTTATTTTTTGGGGTTATTGCCAGTAAACTTCCGATAAATTGCCGATAACCGGTAGGCGCGCGCGCGGTTGGAGGCGTTGGCGACCACAAGCCAGCCGTCTTTCACCCAGGCCGTAAGGATGTTTCTTGCCATACGCCCCGAAAGACCGAGAGCTGCCGCCACTTCCTGCGCCGTTATAGTGTCCTTGCGGGCGAACATGCCTAGAACAGCCCTTGCCCGCCGGTCCAACTTCCGGAGTGGTTCAGGCTCAAGCGGGATACCTTCCTTGGCGTATTTTGCGGCCTCATCGCTGGCACCGCCAAAGACATCAGCCAAAAGGGTGATAAAATACTCAAGCCAGCCGGTAAGGTCAGCCTGGGCGCGGCCCCCATGGTAATTATGGTGCTTGTGCACGGACAAGGAAGCGTAATATGACTCAAGGTCTTTGGCGTGGTGCTCTTCCATGGAGAAAAAGCCGCGCAGGCCGTAGCCGTCCCGCTGTAGCAGGAATGTCGCCAGCAGCCGGGCCGTCCTGCCGTTGCCGTCGTAGTAAGGGTGGATAGTTACAAATTGATAATGGGCCAGCGCCGCTATTATGGGGCCGGGCATACCGCTGCGCTCCGCCTGACGCACCCATACCGTCATTTCCGCCATGAGTTTATGCACGTCCTTGGCCTCAGGAGGCATATATACGATAGCGCCGGAAGCCGAATCCTTGATTACGTTCTGTCCGCTCCGGTAAGGCGTGGGCTTTGAGCGTTTACCTTTCTCCACAATGGCGTGCAGTCGTTGAATCAGATCTTCCGTGAACTCCGTGCGTCTTGCGGCCCACTCCTCAACTTTAAGCAAAGCGTTCCAGTAGTTACGCACCTCTCCGGTGTCGCGTTCACGTCCATGGAAAGACGTTTTTTCATGCTCAATTGCTTCCTGCGCTTCTTTCAGGGTAAGCCGATTGCCCTCAATGCGGGTAGAAAAATGAGTGGACCGCACCCTGGCGGCGCGCCGCAGCTCTGCTTCAACAACCGGCGGCAAAGTCGTCCTCTCCACAATGGTCTTTGCGGACTCAATGTCCATAAGCGCCCTGGCAACTTTAGGGCTGATCTTATAAACCGGCTCCCAGATATTTGATTTACGCATATTTACTCGTGGCGCGCCGCTATCGGGGCAAGTATCACTTTCGACAGCAGGAAACCGTAGAACGGGCCTGCCAGCGCCGCCGCGATACGTTTAAGGGGCTGCGTAATATCGCCCGCCCACAGCATGGTTGCCGCATGGAGCAGCATAGCCAGTATTCCCATGCCGATGGCACAGTCGGCGGCGTGCCTGAAGGCGCCTGGTCCTGAAGGACGGAATATTTCCTTTAGCGGGAAAGCCGTCCAGGTCAGGAGGAAAGTCCCGCAGAAGACCAGCAGAATAGCCTCAAAGTTTATGAACGGGGCAAACCCCATTACGCCCTCACTGAGATATATCGAGATTACAATCAACAACACAACGAACAACTGTTTGAAGAATCCGCCGCCGGGTCTCACAATATTATTTCCCATATTTCCTCCCAAGTTAAAGTAGCCTACCCACTTTTCTAGGGGCCGCAGTCAGTTAGCCTGTGTTGCCGGGCTGTCCGGTCAGGGGAGAGCGTCCCAGAATTCCTTGCCGGGATGCGTAAGAGCTTCGTCTATCCTTGTGTCGTGCCATACAAAGTCGCAGCAGGGGCAGCCCTGGATAAGCGTGCCGCTCCTTGTCAGGTGAAAAGCCGGGTTGTACATTTTTGCTGCTTCAAAATCGTAGTGGCAGGCCACAGCATAAGCGAAGTCGGGGTCATTCAACTCTTTCATAACCTCGGCCCATTTACACTTATACACCTTGGAGCCGCTCCTGCCTTCGTCCAGAGTAAAATCGGTCATTATGAAGGCGTTACGGAAAGCGCCCTGCCCTTCATCGCCGAACACAAAATCGGAAACGTGCTCCGCTTTTTCAAAAGGCACGGTGCGCGTGAACTCGTCGCGTATCTTTTGATAAGCCTCGATAGCTCCCTTCTGGCCCAGTTGCGGCTCGAACGCTTTGGCCAGGTAATAACCGATGAACAGATAGCCCCGCAAGTATTGTTTGGCGTCCACGCTTATCAGGGTTTCCGGAGGGCAGAGCCGCGCCACTCCCAGCAGCTGTAGTACTTTCATCACCAGCGCCGTACCCAGCACCTGGTCGGCCGCCAGTGCCGGGTAATTCCCCAGAATGGGTTTGAACAGCTCCGGGTCGCCCTCCACTCCCTCGGCGGGGACTAAAAGACGCAGCAATTCGCCGCTGTATCCGGAGAGATCGCAAATTCCATTCTTCTGTATGTACTCCAGCGCAAAATTAGAAAAAGCGAGCCGCTTCAGGTAATCCCCGAACAAAAACGCTATCGCAAGTTCTTCCTTGTACCCGTCTTTACGTAATGTTTTCATAAGAGAAATGCTATTGTCATTTA
>JAVHPG010000106.1:0-2612 GCA_036170455.1 Elusimicrobiales bacterium | reverse complement strand
ACCGGGGCGGGCGCGGCCGGAGCGGCTTTTACGGCGGGCAGCCGGGCCGCGGGCGAAAAAGTTCCGGCGTATTCTTCCACCAGCACGTGGGCGTTTATGCCGCCGAAGCCGAAAGCGCTGACGGCGGCGCGGCGCGGAGTTTTGCTGTCGCGGGCCGCCCAGTCTTCCAGGACGCTCTGCACGCGGAAAGGGCTGCCGGCGAGCTTTACTTTCGGCCCGGGCTTCGAGAAATTAGCCGTCGGGGGCAGGCTCTTGTTTTTGAAGGCCAGCAGGACTTTCATCATTCCGGCGGCGCCGGCGGCGGTGAGCAGGTGTCCGACATTGGACTTTACCGAGCCCAGCGCGCACTGGCCCTCGCTCCAGCCGCGTTCGCCCCAGAGGGTTTTCAGGCTTTCGACTTCCACCGGGTCCCCGGTGGGAGTTCCGGCGGCGTGGCACTCGATGAAATCGATCTGCGAAGGGGAGAGCCTGGCCTGGCGGTAAGCCGCGCGCATCGCGTACAGCTGGCCGGCGGTGTTCGGGGCCAGCAGGCTCCCGCCGATATCGTTGGAAAGGCCTATCCCGGTTATGACACCGTAGATCTTGTCGCCGTCGCGCACCGCGTCGGAAAGGCGCTTGAGGATGAACATTCCGGAGCCTTCGCCCACTACCAGGCCGTCGGCGGCGGCGCCGAAAGGCGACGGGAGGCCGGAGGGAGAGAGGGCGCGCAGCTGGGAGAAGCCCATCTGGGTGTAAAGGCTCGACGGACGGGCGACGCCGCCGGTAAGCATGGCGTCGGCGCGGCCGGACCTTAAGGCGTCAGCCGCCAGTTTTATGGCGTAAAGCGAAGAGGCGCAGGCGGCGTCAAGAGTGAAGCTGCCCCCGGAGAGGCCTAGGGCCCGGGCTATGACCGCGCCGGGAAGCCCGGCCGCGCGGCGGTTAAGCGGATCTGTTTTAGTATTGAAAGAGGTAAGGCTGCGGCCGAAAGCCGCCTTCTCGAAAGCGGGCAACAGCGTTTCCCGCGCCAGGGCTGAAACGGCGTCGGTGGGGAGGACTATATTGCCGATGATGACGCCGGTGCGGGCGCGGTTCAGCTTTTTCTGGTCGGCATCGTAGAATGCCTGCTTAGCGGCGTGCAGGGCCAGGTGGAAGACCGGGTCGAGCTTCTCAATAAAGGTCTCGCGCAGGTCCAGTCCCGACAGGTCCAGCTTGAAATCGTCCACAAAACAGGCCTTAAGGGAATAGACCTTGTCCGGGGCGCCCTTCCGCGGGTCGAAGACGTCCCCGGGTAGAAGGCTCCAGCGGCCAGGCGGCGCGTCTTTCGCCGAGCAGGTCCCTTCTGAAATATTCTTCCAGAAGCGCGCAAGGTCGGGCGCGCCGGGGAATATTCCCCCGGCGCCGACTATGGCTATGGGCTGCTGTTCGGTCATCTTGATCCGTTGGCCTTTACCGCGGCCTCTTTTCCGCGCCTGCTGTTTTTAAACGGCGACTTCCGTGAGCGTCGTTTTCCGGAACATTGTGTTAAGGGACTTGTCCACGGTGGATTCGTAGCCCTGCATGCGGGCTACAAGAGCACCTTTGTCGTCCACAAAATCTATATCGGCCGCCGCGGCGTGTTCGGCGGAGCGCGTCACGCGGGCGATGACCCGGACGCCGCCAGCGGGGAAGGCGCGGAACTGCCTGTAGGCGGCCACCGAGTTCGGCAGCGAGCAGGCGCCGGAATTTTCAACCGTCCAGAGTATCATGCCCTGGAAAGCGGCGTCCAGCGCGGCGGGGTCGGCCAGCCAGCGGTCGCGCAGCGGGCGGCGCGTCCAGGACCCGGGTGGGAGCGAGGCGGCAGCGTCCAGGACTATGCCCTTGTCTGAAACGCCGGCCACCGAGCGGATGAAGCGCAAATCCTCGCCGTGGAAAAGTATCTCACCGTAAACCTGTTCCATAGAGCGGGCATAAGGCTTGAGGGCGAATTCAGGGGCCGGGGCTGCGGCCCGGGGAAGGGCCGCGGCGAGGATTATCTCGGCTCCGGCGTGGAGTTCCCCGTTGGCGCCCCTGAGTTCGGCCGCTACCGCGAAAAAGCCTTCTTTCTTTACGGCCTTGCCGGCCCTGGCCGAGAGTTTGCAGGGGGCGGCGCCGAGTATTATACCTTTGTAGATCTTGAGGTTATTGAAGCCGTGGAAAAGCAGGCCGGGATTGCCGTGCAGGGCGCCATGCGCCAGCCATTCGGTGATAAGGGCGGTGGGGACCACCGCCTTGCCGTTGAACACGTGCGAGAGCAGGAAAGGGTAATCCTCTACGGAAACCGAGACCTCGAAGGCCGGCGCGGAGCCGGCGGCCGCCGGGGTCTCGGGCGAAAGGGCTCTTGCCGGGCGCGCGACTACGACCACTTCCACCGCGCCGCTGCCGGAGGCAAGCTCGTCCACCAGGAATTTTCCGCCTTCCTTTAGCCCGATGACGCCGACTCCCTCTTTGGCGAACAGGGCCTTGAGGCCGCCGTTCACCATGCCGCCGTCCCAGGGGCCCCAGTTGAACGAGGCCACCCGGCAATCTGGCAGGCGGCGGGCTATGAGCCGCGCCGTTTTATTAAGGACCTCGTTGGCCATCGCGTAATCGCACTGGCCGGCGCCCCCCCCCCCCCC
>JAVHPG010000105.1:0-13019 GCA_036170455.1 Elusimicrobiales bacterium | reverse complement strand
GCCTTCATGTTCAGCCACACCGGAGTTTCCTCCCACTCGCCGGTCTGCGCGTTCTTGCGCCGGTTGTGCACGGCGAAGCCCAGGTTGGCCACTTTGCCGCCGTTCTTGAACTCCGTCACCTCCGGGTCCCGCGTCAGCCGCCCTATCAGCATCACTTTATTCAGGTTTCCCATACTGCCCCCTTTCCGAGTTTTTTAAACGTCACGCAAATAGCATAGCAGACGAACCCGACAAGGGCGTGTCGGGTTGGAAATCGTATAATTTAAGGATGCGCAAGCTGATAAGCTGGATTTTACTGATAGCGGCCCTGGGCGGCGCCTGCTACCAATGGCAGACGAAGAAGGCCCAGCTCCGCGCTACGGCCCGCATCCTCCAGGCGAGGCTGTTCCCCTGCTCCTTCCCCGTCACTTATTCGATAGGCAGCATAGACCCCGGCTATACCATCTCGGAACAGGAACTCGGCGACGCGCTGATAGAAGCCGAAACCGCCTGGGAGAACCCGGCGCACAAAAATCTTTTTGAATTTAAACGGAGCAGCGGCGATGTTACGATCAACCTCATCTACGACAACCGGCAGGCCTCGCTGGACAAGCTGAAGACGCTGGGAATCACGACGGACCAGACGCTGGATTCCTACAAAGAGCTGAAGGCCAGGTACGACGCGCTCGCCACAAAGGTGGATGATGAAGACACCAGGTTCAAAGGCATAATGGGCCGCTACAAAGAAAGGGAGGCGGCTTACAATGCCGAAGTGCGGCGCATGAACCAGCGTGGCAGCGCTTCCCAGGCGGAAGTCCGGCGCGTCGACAGGGCCAGGGGGGCGCTCGCCATGCAGTTCGGCGGCGTCAAGATGATAGAGACCGCCGTTAACTCCGACGTAGACACCCTCAACGCGCTCGGGACCACGCTCAACCAGCTCATCGTGCAGCTCAATATAAACGTGGACCAGTACAACCGCGCCGGGGCGACCATAGGCAGGTACGAAGAAGGTTTATATAAAATTTCAGGCGGGATACAGACTATAGAGATCTATAAATACACGAACCACGCGCAGCTGGTCTCGCTGCTGGCGCATGAGCTGGGCCACGCGCTCGGCCTGGAGCACGTCGAGGACCCGGAAAGCCTGATGTACCCCGTCAACAGGGGCCGCGGCCTGAGTTTAACAGGCAAAGACCTGGCCGAACTGGTCCGGGTGTGCAGGTAGCGCCCTTTACTTTCCGACCACGGTCACAGTACGCTTCCCTTTAAAAGCCCCCGCGCCGGTAAAGCCTTCGACATGGGCGTTATAGCGGGTCTGCACCGCCTTGCCTTCCCCCAGGCCGGACGGGGAGACAGTGCGCTCCACGAATTCCTCATCGACGGGGAAAGCGGTAACAAGGAAAGCGCGCTTCGCGGCGGAATCATAAACCGAATAGACCAGCAAGTGGGTATTCCCGCCGGCCTTCTTCAGGAACGGGACGAAATCGGTGTGCAGGGCCACCTTGCGGCCGCCGGGCAGGACGGCCTCCTCGGTAAGGCGCAGACGCCCCGCCGGCGAATAATTCCGCAGCGCCGCGGCGCAGAAAGGCTTGGCGCGCTTGAGCAGGGCCGAAGCTTTCTTGTCATCCGCAAGCGCGATGGCGCCGGCCAGGCAGGTAACGTTCGACAGAAGCGTGCCCTCCGACGGGGCGGGGCCGGCGCTGCCGCGCGGCAGGCCGAGGCCGTCCTCGATATCGGGGCGCACCCAGCGCGCCCGCTTGAAACCGAACTTAGTGGGCAGCAGGCTGAAAAGATAGCCGTAAGTATGCTCCATCCCGGCGTGAACTATCCTGCCCCGCGGCCGCGCCACGCCGAGGCGCTTCGAAAGGAAGCCCAGTATTTCATCGCGGACGATGATCCCTTTGGCGAACTCGTCGTAATTTATGCTCTCGCCCCAGAGCGACAGGGCGGCGGTATTGGCGCGGTCAGCGTCCAGTTGTTTCAGTATCCCCGGAGTATAAGAGGCGAAGACCGGCGCCAGATCCTCTTTCCCGCCGGCCTTCGCTTCGAGCAGCCGCGCGGCGCCGGCCCACGGGCAATCCTCGGCTTTTTCCGAAGCCTGCGGGCAGTCAAGAACGGGGGTCGCCTTTTGCGGCGCCGGCACGCCGGCCGCGTACAAACCGTGTGCCGGAAGCAGGGTCAAGGCGAAAACGTTCAGGATGATTCTTTTCATATCCTTATTCTAATAAAAAGAGGCAGGCCACCGCACCACGCTGGTCTTAAATTGGAAGGTTTCCTGAAGCGAAAGGCCAGGACTTTGCCGAGATAAGCTCCACCACGGGTATATCAGCGCTGCAGAAATCGTATTTAACCAGGTCGGCGGGGGCGACCCACTCGATCCGGTCATGGTCGTTCAGCTTGAACTCGCCGGAAAGATGCTCGACCCTGTAGGCCAGCAATTCTATAGGCAGATGCTTGTACTCGAACTTGCTCGAGCAGATAAATTCTCCTATCTTCGCGTCGATACAGAATTCTTCCGCCAGCTCGCGCCGCAGGCAGACCTCCGGCGTCTCGCCCGGCTCTATTTTGCCGCCCGGGAATTCCCACTTTCCCGCAAGCGCGTCCCCGGACTTGCGCTGGGCTATCAGGATCTTCCCGTCTTTCTCTATAACCGCGGCCGTTACTTGTCTCATATGTTCCTAACGCACGTTACCCATGAACCAGATCGCGTTTATTATGAGATAAAGCAGCCCGCCGAAGATCACGGCCAGAACGGTCGTCAGCCATTTGGATTTAGAAGAATAGTGCTCTTCCCGGTAAACGCGTGATTTCTGGCGCCTCTTTATATGCCCTCCCCCCTACAATTATACCTAGTCTTTAACCCACTGGCGGCCGCACATTACTTTGAAAGGGCAGTAGCGGCAGTCGTCTTCCCGCTTTGTAGGCTCGAAAGCCAGGGCGGGGTCGAGTATTTCATCCAGGAGCGTGCACACAGCTTCGCGGTACATAGCGTAAGTACTTGGGATATCCGGCGGGGTTCCCCTGTGCGACCTGTATAAGCTTTCCTCGAATATCTCCTGCTTTCCAAGCATCATCAGCCGGGCGTCGAAACTTTCCACCGGGCGGCCGGCGATAAAGGGCGAGACCAGGTCCGCGGTCCCGTCCTGCACTTTTATTTTTCCTTCTTTAGCCATGATCGCATAGACGGGCAGCTGCACCGACTTCAAGGTCTTTATCCACTCCCCGCGCGCGGCCGGGTTGAAACCGCGCCAGGACGGGGCTTTGGCCATTGAGCCGGTCTTATAGTCCACAATTACTATCATTTCGCGGGGCTTTAAGCCTTCCGCACCGGACGTGACTACCCGCAGGTCTATCCTGTCGGCTTTACCGGCCAGCCGGGCTTTTTTGCCGGACTTCAGCGTAAGCTCGGCCTCAAGCGAGGCCTCTACGGCAAGCGGAGTGAAAGAAGGAATATCAGTGGCATGATAGCGGAGTATGCCCTCCAGGCGCTTTTCCACCTGTCGGCGCATTACATAGCTATAGCCTTTTTCAGTATCGGTCAGATGGAAAAGCTTCATAGACTCTTGCAGGCAGAGCAGAAGCGTCGCGAATTCGGCTTTCAGATCGTCCGGCTTGAAGGGTTTACCCAGCCGGCCGCCGCGCAGGAAATAGAACTCCAGCGCTTTATGAACGATATTGCCGATGGAAGCGCGGCTGATATCCTCGGTAACTTCTTCAAGCTCTTCCAGGCCGAGCACGCGGATGTAATAGAAACGCAGCGGGCAGGCCAGATAATGGTTCAGCGCCGACGGTGAAAAAGACATGCCGCCCAGCCGGTTCATTATCCAGGGGTTTTTGGGTATGGCCGACGGCTCTTTATTCTTAAAAGTAAGGTCGAAGAAGACGCGGTTCTCCAGCTTCTCGCGGTCCGCGCCGGCCGATTCAAGGCGGAACAGCAATTCTTCCACGAAAGGGCTTTTCTCGGACTTTGAATTATCGCGGTAGAAGATCTTCGCGCTTTCAGCGCCACCCAACAAGGTCTCGAAATGGTATTTCCGCTCGGCTTCTTTTTCGCGGCAGCCAGGCAGGCCGAGCAGGCCGCGCATGAACTCGGAAAGCACGGCGTCTTCCTTGCCGGAAACGTTCAGAGCGTCGGCGTTCGCGTCCAGGAAATAAACGCGCCTGAATTTTATCCCGCGGGTCTCGAGCAGCCCCAGAACCTGCAGGCCTTTTACAGGCGTTCCTTCAAAGGGATAAACCGCGCCCGTGATGGCCTGCCCGAAGAATCTGAAATAGGAAGAGCGGGCGGCGAATACCTGCCCGGCCAGGCGGCAACCGCTTATACCGTCTAGCAGCTCAAGGAAGCGCCCGGAGAAATCTTTCCAGTACGGGTGCCTGGCGGCCGTGGTCGAACCGGAGACGAAAGAAACCAGGCCGAGCAGCTTGGAGGAAAAATCGCCTATGGACTTTATTTTCTCGAAAGGTCGTATCACGGCATTATGTATTGCCTTGATATGTTTGCTGATGTCGGCGGCGTTCACTTCCGCATAGTCGCTGTAATGAGCCAGCTTGCCGAGAGCGTGGCGGATGAAGTCTTCCCCCTCCTCTATCTCGGATAGCGCGACGTATTTAGTCATGCGCTCGAGGAAATATTCCTGAAGCGACTGGAAAAGTATGCGCGTCAGCTCCGGGCTGCCTTTATAAAGTGTGTTCTTTACATAAGGATGGAAAACCAGGCGAAGATAGTCGGGGATGAAATAAGCGTCGCCGTCGGCGCGGTCAAGCAGCCGCCCGAGGAAGTCTACCAGCGAATAAACCGGCGTATGCGAGATCGGGTAGCCGATGGCGATATTATTCTCTTTAAAGTCAGGCAGGACATTGTGCACTACGGGGAAAAGCGCGGCAGCGGAAGGGATAACTATTACGTCCTGCTCGTCATACTTTTTATTGTCTATCACACCGCCCAGCGCGAACACTTCGCTGTGCGTATCGGCGGCTTTATAGAAACTGTATTTACCGGCCGCCGGGACGGGCGCTTTATAGGGTTTAATAGGCTGAATAAGCCGTTTATCCGCGAGAAACTTGAACCGCGCGTCCAGTCCGGGGCCTTCCTGCGCGAGAAGACGGAAGCCGGGAAGTTTGAAGAGGTTCTCTATCAATTTACGCTCCGAAGCGGTAAGAAGGAAGAACCCTGCCAGGATTAACGGCGCTTCGCCCAACCCCGCTTTTTCGGCGGCGCCAGAAGCCGCCGCCGCGGCGTATTTCATAGCCTGCGTCAGCAGGGCGTTTTTTTTCAGCTCGGAGTAAAAAGCGCCGTATAGTTTTGAAAAGCCGCCGAACTTGGAGCTGAAGCCCGTGGCGCCTTTATAAACCCCGGCGGCGCCTTCGTCCGCCTCTATACTTGAATCGAAGCCGGCCAGGTATTCCGGCGTTACCAGGTTTTTGCGTATATCCTCAAAATCGGTAAAAGCTTTCAGCGCCCAGGGCAGAAGCCAGTCCACCGTCGCGCTTTTCTGGCCGGACAGCGGGCCAAGAGCGTCGGCACCGGGGAGCGCAAGCATTATCCCGGCGGCGTCCAGGCGGTCTATCTGCGGTCCGGCGGCCCCGGCTTTTTCGGCCAGCATCGAAACGAAATTATCCATCGAATAGATGGCCGGGCATTCGAAAGACTTACCGCTCAATTCAAAAAGCTTTTTCCGCAGGAAATGAGACGGGCGTGAATTCGGGAAGACGACAGTGCAGGCAGGCAGGTCCTTGCGGCCGTGCAGCTGCGCGGCGATGGCCTCTATCAGGTCGCCGTCAGGCGGAAGAAGGGTGAATTTATCGCCTGTCATAGCGCCTTCTCCGCTTTTTCCTCGTCCACGTAGATGAGCCAGCATTCGGCTTTCACGCCGCCTGCTTCCTCAACAATAGCCGCGTATTTCTTTAGCGTCTCCCTGTAGCCGGGATATTCAGCCCCGGTCTTGAAATCAACGATCACGGCTTTATCTTTGGACACGAGCAGCCGGTCCAGCCGGCGGAGGCGGCCGCCTTCCGGGGCGGAAATGAATTCTGTCTCGCGCTTTAGTGCAAGGCCCGCGCTTTTGGCAAAGAAAACCGCCACTTCAGGCTTCGCAAGAAGCGAGGCAAGCTTTTTTACAACGGCGCTCTTTTCGCCGCGCAGCGACGGGCTGTATTTCCACGCGCAAGCGTCGAAAGCCGCGCCCAGCCGCCCTTCCATGTCAGCGGAAACCCAGTCTATCCGCATCAGGATATCGTGATAAAGCAGGCCGCGCTGCGCCGCCCGGTATGATTCTAAAGTATGCCCGGCTGACGCCGCTTTCGGCTCGGGGAAGATCGGCTGGATTATGGATGAAGCTGTATGCCCGGAAACGCCCGCCTTGGCTTCCTCATCAGGCTGGCCGGAGCCCTGGCCATCCTCGAAAATATAGTGATATTTCGCATTGCTTGTTTTAGACTGCTCGGCCTTAGCCCTGACCACTAAATTTGTGAGCTCCGCTTTGGCGCGGGTATTTACAACGTAAAGTTCATTCAGGTCCTGCACCGCTTCCTCGGCTTTGCGCTCTTCGCTCAGCTTCAGCAGGCCTTCGTCCCAGTCGGTATACGACTGCTTTATATAGACAATGCGCACGGCACCGCCGTTCGCTTCTTTTTCGTAATAAATAGTCCCGTCCGAGGGGCTGCCGCCGCGGCGCTTCTCGGTCAGCAGGTTTATAACTACGGGGAAGCCCAGGCCCTTTGCTTTATGGAAAGTCATCACGCGCACCGCGTCTATATATTCAGGCAGCTCTATAGTGAAAGCGCCTGAAGCGTCCTCGCCGCCGTCGGCCGCGAATTCTATAAAGCTGCGGGCGTCGGCCGCGCCTTTAGCCTGAAGCGTAGAAAGAACTTCCAGGAACTTCACAAGGAAACAGGTCTCCCTGGGGAAACGCTCCAGGACTTTGAAAGCCGAGAAAGTCATCGAGGCCAATTCATAGACCGGCAGATAACCGACTTTGGCGAAAAGAGGTTCGAGGATGGCCCACTCTCCCGGGTGCCGGTCGCGGAAAGTCGTATACAGCGGCGGGCCGTTCCCGCGCCACTTGTCTTTGTGGCAGGCAGCGGCCGCAAGAATGTCTGAAGCCGGCAGGCCGGAGGCTTTCAGGAAGATTTCGCCGCAGGCGAAGTTAAGGAAAGCTATATCGTCGGCGGGGAATTCCAGGAATTTAAAAAGAGAGATAAGCTCGGCCACCACCGGGCGTTCGCGTATATCCAGCGAACTGAACGAGGCCACGGGGATATCCGCCGCGTTCAGCCAGGAGACTACCTTTATGATGTTGGAGTTTTCCTTGGAAAGCACCGCAATCTGGTCGTAGCGATAGCGCTTGTGGGCTTCCTTGATGAGCTCAACCATTTTAGCGCTCACTTCAGGGTCGGTGATGTCGCCTATATCTTCGCCGGCTTCATCCTCTTCCTGCGCCGCCGCTTTCGCTTCGGCTATCGCTTTGCGGTCGAAGACCAGTTCGCGGTAAAGACCGGTCTCTTCTCGGCCTTTAACGGCCAGCTGCGAATAAGAAGTGAGCCCGCTCGGGTCGTGCTCCGGCGAGAGTATCGCCCCGTCCCTGTATTCCGGCAGGCGGTTCTTGAACAGGTCCTCGGCATGGCCGACTATCACCCCGCCGCTGCGGTAATTCACGTCCAGCTTCTCGATAATGCGGTTTTCTTTCTCGGTCAGGGCAACAACGGCGTTCAGCTCAAGCGGGTCCTCCCCGCCGGAGGGGCCGTTCTTCAGCGCTTCCATGAAAGCGCGCATGATCTTATAATCGGCGTAGCGGAACATATAGATAGCCTGCTTTATGTCCCCCACCACGAAAAGCGAGCCGCCGCGGGATAGCGCTTCCTGAAGAAGCGGCAGCAAAGCGCGCCACTGAAGCGGGTCGGTGTCCTGGAACTCGTCTATCAGGAAATGCTCGATGCGCTCGCCCAGGCGTATATAAACTTCCGGCACGGAGCCGCCGCCGCCCCGCCGCAGGTATTCCGAGATCTTCTTCGCGATATCGTCTATATGCGCTATATCTTCTTTGCCTGATTTTATCCGCTCAAGCTCGGCTTTGAACTTTGGATAGATGCGCACGAAACCAGCCAGGCGGTGATAGGCGTTAAGTTTTATGAAAGCCCGTGTATCGTCTTTAAGGACGAGCATCGGCTGCAGAAGCTCTTCGGGGATCCCCGGCCCTTTAACATTGGTTCCGCTGAAGAAACCGTAATCTTTGGAGAATTTCTCGGCGATAAAGAAAGGGTCGCCGGACGCTATTGCCTCGCGCACGCCCGACTTTATCGCGTCGGCGTAAAGGCGCTTCTCTTTCTTGCCGCTTTTCATCGTATAAGCGAGGTTTTTCTCGTCCACAAGCTTGATGAAGCCGGCGGCTTTTTCAAGCATTCTTTTTTTCGCCGCTTCGAACTCCTCGTCGGTACTGGCCGGCGGCTTTATCTCTCCGTCGGATTTCCCCTCGAAAGCGAGGAAGTTGGAATAGATCTCGCGCATCTTCTCCACCGGGTCCCAGGGATAGGAATCCCCCGGCGGAAGCGAGTCCAGGAAAGCGTCCACTTCTTTGCGGCTGAGGGCGCCCGCGCCCTCTTTGGAGAAAATGGAGTAAAGCGCCACATCCACCAAGCGGGTGTGGCTGGTGGTTATCTCAGGATTGAGCGGCATGCCCAGTTCCCCTGCAGAAGACATGGCTATGCGGTTGAGGAAACTATCTATGGTCTGGACATGCAGATTGTAATAGTTGGAAAGCAAATTTTCCAGAATGGCCTGCGACTTGGCCTTGAGTGCGTCCATCCCCAGCCCGGTTTCTTTCATCAGCTGGGAGGTCTCCTGGCAAACCTGCGCCGAGGCCGCTTTCTTAAGCCAGGCCAGAATGCGCTCCCGCATTTCTTTGGCGGCATTATTGGTGAAGGTCACGGCCAGGATGCTCTCGGGCGCGGCTCCCTGCAGAAGCAGCCGCACATAGCGGCTGGTCAGGGCATGGGTCTTCCCCGACCCCGCCGACGCGCTGATAAGTATTATTTCGCTTTTCTTCGCCATAACTCCCCGCCGTGATAAAAATAGTATAGCACAACACCCCGACAAGGGCGTGTCGGGTAGAAAATGTCCATCTATTCTGTTTTCGACAGATCTTCCAGGAGAACCCCCAAGGCTTTTTTACCTAGTTTACGGGTGGAAAGCTTCATTATAGCGTCATAAAGCTTTCCTTCAGGGTCCTTGATCGAAATATCGTTCAGCTCCAGGAAGACCAGCGCCGAGGCAAGAGCGGTGCGCTTGTTGCCGTCAATAAAGGGCTGATTCTCGGATATATGGTAAGCATAGGCGGCCGCCATCTCGAAAATTGACGAATGCAGAAGTTTCCCGCCAAATCCAGCCTGCGGCACGGAAATGGCCGATTCCAAAAGACCCAGGTCCCGCGCCCCGGCTTTACCGCCGTAGCGTTCGAGCTGGTCATTGTGGATGTCAATGACTTCGGCCAGGGTGAGTAAAAGCGGCTCCATATTATTTTGCGAGTTTCCTTAAAGTTTTAGTGTGCCGGGAGTTCACTACCGACATGGCGGCGCTGAATTTCTTCTGCCGGGCGCTGTCAAGAACAGGGGAAATAACGAGACTGCGCCCGTCCGTGGTTATTTCCAGCGGAGTATTCATATCGATATTAAGCAGCTCCATAATAGGCTTATCGATTATCAGGGCCGCGCTGTTTCCGTGCTGGGTCAAGTGCTTAGTCATAGGTCCTCCTTGCTAGGTGCTACATTGTAAGTATAATGTGTGCACCATATTCTGTCAAGGGTCCAAGACCGCGCCAATAATAGTCTGGCAGACCAACCCGACAGCGTAGTGTCGGGCGGGAAAATTACCGGAGCATATCCCAGGCGCTCAGGCCCAGGCTGTGAAGAGTGCGCACCACCTCGCGCACTATTTCCACGTTTATCCCCGCGGCTTTGCCGCTTTTAAGCACGGTGGAGAGCATGGAGACGCCTGTTTCGGTAAAGACCAGCGGCGGCCTGGCCAGGCGCCTGAGCGCCGGCACAGCGGCCTGCTCGCGCGGGGTAAGGCGGAACATGAACTGCCGCGTGAACTTGCGCGGATTACGGGCCACGGCGCACAAAAGCGCGTGTGTCGTAACCTCGTAGAAGGCGGCGGCGTCCGAGACCGCCACCACCCGCTGCCCCCGCGCCATGAATACGCCTTTCTCTATCTTAATTATCGGACCGTCAGTATTCATATGCCTCCTGGTTCATTTTTTAGGCGTTCTTTTATTTTCTTTAGACCTTCCGGGTTCCACCTCTCCAGGTAGAAAAGAACATACTGCGCCGTGGCCTTAGGATCCAGGCAATAGTAATAGCGGCACAGTTTTTTATAAAGCTGCAAGATGGCTGGATTCCCGCAGAAATCAAGAAGGCCGGCGAGCGTGCGCTCTATTTTTTTGCGGTTTTTAGAACGAGAGTTGATCAGCCCGTTTACTATTGGCTCATACTCCACCACCTCCCTCGCCGTCACCTCCCCCAGATACTTTACGAGTTTCTCAATCGACTTGAAGAAGTCCCGATATTCCGCATTATGCTTTTGAAGCTTTCTGCCCGCCTTGGTCCAGATCATACGCCCCCCTTTCTTTTGATGAAGCTTATTCTAAGCCTCCGGCCGAATATCCAGGCTATTTCCATCAGCGTCTCCAACAGCATGTTATATTGGCCCTTCTCTATCTTAATTACGACTTCCTTCTTTACGCCGAGCCTCTTGGCAAGCTCCGCGTGCGTCATATTGGCGCGCTTGCGCAGGCCCTCTATCTTGCGCCCCACATCAATAAGTACCCCGTCAGTATCCCAATGAGACATACCCCCTCCTTAACACCCGCCTAAAACCTGGAAATTAGCTAATTTGTATAATCAACTTGTAGGATCACTGAAGCGTATGGGACCACGTACTGCAACACTAGTGTACCACATATTGCCGCGATTGTCAAGATGTTAAAACGCAAAACCGATATATTGTATGAGACGGGGACCGGCTTGGAGCTGTTCACCTCCAGGGGAGCCGCGCGCTTCCTTGATTACAATCCAGCAGCCTTCAGGCGCCTGGCATCCCAGGGAAAGATCCCCGTTCATTCGCGCACCGGCAACTACCCGCTATTCCTTAGGCAAGAACTGGAAAAATACCAAACAACGAATAAATGGGCCGGGAAGAAAGCCAAACTCAAGGCAAAGCCCGCTCAGACGCCCATCCCCACAACCGACAAGGGAATACTTGCTGCTGTAACCGCGCATCACAAGAGAAAAGAAATTACTATCGAGAGCCTTACCGATTTTAAGTGGGAAGACGTGCCGGCCATATGCGCCAAAGTGGCCGCCAAGCACGGCAAGATCCCTTTTCAGATAGCCCTCAAGCTGCCGGACGGCACCGGCTTCACCATTGTTTTTAAACCTTCCACCAAGTAAGCGGAACGCCACAAGCGCTGACGTTCCCATAAAGGGGTCGAAATCGGCCCCTTTAAACCCCTAATATCCCCGACCGGTATTTCTGCAACCATTGGCTGCAGTTTCCCCTTAAGACCTCCCACGCATTTTTAATTATGGCGAATCCGCCACAATTAACTTGGGGAAATACTCCCCCATTTACTCCCCCGCCTACTCCCCCCAATTTCCTATGCCGATCGGAAGCCTATTTGTTTCTTCGGGCCGTACCGGATATTTGAGGTCACAAATTGTGACCTCAAGATCTGACCGTAAAACCGATTTTCTTTACCGGCTCATCAGGCGTTGAAATCAGGCTTTTAATAGCGTCGAAGACCACTTTGAACTGGTGATCGTATTTCTTCTCCATCTCCTCCAGTTTGCGCCGTAGGTCCGCGTGAGTGTCGAGTAATTCCTTGAGTTTTGTGAAAGTGCGCATGATCTGGATATTTACCTGTCGGGCGCGCTTGCTCTTAAGCACGCTGGAAAGCATGGAAACGCCATTATGTGTGAACACATAGGGGGAATAGCGCCGGCCGCCCCATCTTGAGGTTCCAATTTGGAACCTCAAGTTCTCCTGCTCTCTAGCCTTCAGTTTGTACATGAAGTCCGGCGGGAAGCTATCAAGATTTCTCGATACGGCCTTGTTCAGGTTCTTTGTAGTGACACCATACAGAGCCGCAAGGTCGCTATCCAGCATAACTTTGTGCCCACGAACGATGTATATCTTCGACGCAATTAATTCCTGTGGAACAATTTCTTTGGACATAATCCCCCCCCGTTATGCAAATAGCATAGCAGGCGAACCCGACAACGGTCTGTCGGGTTGGTTTGGGGATTTTAGGATTTTTAAACACCTCGAATTCGAGGGTTTAGAATTAGCCGCCTACGCGGTTTGCCTCTAGCAGCTCGGCGGGCATGGGGTGTTCCAGCTGCCAGACCATGGCGATGGGGCGGTTGCCTTCGTGGCTGATGCAAGCCCCGCGGCCGAGGAATTGGAACGGGGCTGTTAGCGGGCCATTGTTGCGGTTGAGCCGGACGAATAAATAAATAGAATACCCGCGCGCGGCGTGCCCCACAAGGTTCTGCCCGGCCGTGCTGGCCTGCGTGGTGCCGCTCTGGGATTCCCAGTGCATGTGGGTTAAATTAATCGGGTAGTCCTTGTACAGCGTGGACGCGGAAAAGTCTTTGTCGCTTTTGTTGAGGGTTATAAGCAGGGCGTACGCCTTCTTCTCCGGGAAATGCAGCACGCCAACACCGCGCTGCGTGGATTCAGCAAACGTGTCCCGCCCAAAAGCCGCCTGGATCTCGTTGTTGGTGTAGTTGCCGTGCAGCTCCAGGGGCAGCGGGTAAGGCTTATGGCCGGCGCACTGGGTAATGTCCATCTGGTAATCGGCCACCTCGCGCAGGTCGGCAAGGATGCTGGGGTTAGCCTCAAGCCGCCGGAAGGCCTCCTCGCGCGTGCCCAGGCCGCGCTGGGCGCCGCGCTCCCCCCAAAGCAGGGAGTACAGCATATTAGCCGCGGCCGAATCCTCGCCAATAAGGCTAAGGCCCGACTGCGGCAGACCCTTAATGGCGCCAAG
>JAVHPG010000104.1:0-2628 GCA_036170455.1 Elusimicrobiales bacterium | reverse complement strand
GATTCCGCCCTTAGCGAGGCGCAGCTGCAGGAGTTGAAGCATCTCGCCAACGAAGCGGATATGGTCACAATGCTTACGAAGATCAAAGAATTGATACCGGCTTATACGGGGTGGCCTAGGAAGAAGAGGGGGGAGGGGAACGAGGCTAAGCCTCGGGGAAGTGAGGCTGAGCCTCGGAAGACGAAGGGGGAGTTGGACGGGGAAGCGGCATGAAGCATAATTCTTACCGGTATGGGGCGGGGTTGAACCAGGAGGAGATAGCCTGGTTGCGCCTTTCACCGGCCAAGCGTATGCTGGAATCCGCCAAGCTTTGGAATTTCTACCTAGCCATGAGGGGGAAACTTGACTGCCAGCCCGATCCTCAGGGTCCTTTCAACTTTAAAAAAGCAAAAAGTTAAATCCTTGCTTATCGGTGGGCAAGCCTGTATTTTATACGGGGCCGCCGAGTTCAGCCGGGATTCCGATTTTGTCGTGCTTGCCGAGCCCGCGAACCTGGAGGCGCTTAAAAGGGCCTTAAAGGTTTTAAAGGCGGTTCCTGTATATTTCCCCGACCTTTCCATAGAATACCTGGCAAAGGGCCACGCTTCGCATTTCCGCTGCCGCGCGCGGGGGGTAGCCGGGCTTAGGGTTGATGTGATGGGGCGGCTGAAGGGCTGTGAGCCGTTTAACCGGCTGTGGGTTAGGCGCAGCCGCGTCAAGGTGCCGGGAGCCGGAAATATCGACGTTCTTTCCCTGGTAGATCTTGTTGAAAGCAAAAAGACCCAGCGGGATAAAGACTGGCTGATGCTTACCCGCTTGGTAGAAAATGATGTCTTTATAAACAATGGCCGAGGAGCCCCCTCTAAAGTGCTCTGGTGGCTTGCCCAGGCAAGGCTGCCTGGAACGCTTGTGAGTTTGTGCGCGAAGTACCCGGCGCAGGCTAAAAAAGCGGCGGCGGCAAGGCCGTTGCTGCGCGAAGCTATCCGCGGCAATGTCGGGCGGCTTTCCGCGCTGTTGAAAAAAGAAGAGGCGGCAGAGCGGGCGAGCGACTTTAAGTATTGGACGCCGCTGAAAAAGGAACTCGAAGCTTTGCGCCTCGGGCGCAGGCGTTCTTCTATATAGACAAGGAACTGCGCGAGAAGGGCTTTGCCGGGCATATAGTTTCCGTGCCCGGGGATGTGCGGGACGAAAGCCTGCTGAAGAATCTTTTTGAAACGCATAAGCCGGCCTGGGTGCTGCACGCGGCCGCGCATAAGCACGTGGCGCTTATGGCCTCGGGGAAGTGAGGCTGAGCCTCGGAAGACGAAGGGGGAGTTGGATGGGGAAGCGGCATAAAGGGGACAGGCTGCTTTAATTGCCCCCGGCGGCGGGTTACAAGCCCCTTCTATGATGGGGTCGGTAGTCAAAACCTCACATGCTTAAGGCTTAACCATGGCCCACTCGGCATGCTCCGAGACGGCCCTCGGCTTGGTCCGAGATACCCCTCGCCACAGAGAGGGGTGAGAAGAGGGTGAATTTCTTAGGTGTTGACTTTATGACTCATATATGATACACTATTGTATAGATTAAAGGAGGCTCTTATGATACACCCGCGTATAATTTGCTCTGTAGAGCGCCCGCTCTACAATATGCTTGTTGCTTCAGCTAAAACATCCGGGATGTCTATATCTTTTAAAGCCCGTTGTTTGCTCCAGAAAGCTATAGAGCTTGAGGAAGATGAAGCGCTTTTGCAAACAGCCAAGCAACGGGATGCCACATGGGACAATAAAAAAGCGCTTTCTCATGGGGAATTTTGGGGCAGAGCCCCCAAAAAACGGGCTAAAAAGTGTTCACATTAAGCTATCACCCAGATGCCAGGGCCGGGATAATCTCTATTCCCGCCAATATGAAAGCGCGTATCAGCAAGGCGATAGAGACCAGACTGACCACAGCTCCTGATAGCTATGGCAAGCCATTACGCGGCTCTTTAGCCGGACACAGGCGCCTTAGAGTCGGCGACTACAGGGTTGTTTACCGCGTTGTGGGGAACAATGTGCGCATACTTGAAATAGCCTATCGCGGCAATGTAAAGCATTACGATTAAAATGCTGAAGGCTTGAGGTATATCCCGCCCGATGGTTGGTGTAACGGGTGTTACATTGATTTAGAGGTTTTTTTGGGATACTATTAGCACGCCGAAACATCTGGAAAAACATAGCTGGCTGCTGGTTCTGTTAATGGATGCTGTTGCGGGACGAAAGCCTGCTGAAGAATCTTTTTGAAACGCATAAGCCGGCCTGGGTGCTGCACGCGGCCGCGCATAAGCACGTGGCGCTTATGGAGGGGACGGCACCTATATACTGGCGAAGACCGCCGCGGCCTACAATGTGGAGTTGTGCGGCGCACCAGCGTGATGGGGGCTTCGAAGCGCCTGGGCGAGATGGTGCTGCGCTCGCTTTCGGGGAAGAGCGCTACCAAGTTCATGTCGGTGCGGTTCGGCAATGTGCTGGGGAGCTCCGGCAGCGTGGTGAAGATCTTCCAGGAGCAGATACAGGCCGGCGGGCCTTTGGACGTCTGATGCGCATAGCGCTTGTTACGGCAGGGCCATAGGCCACACGGTGACGCACCGCGACGTGATACGCTATTTTATGACCACGGAAGAGGCGGTGT
>JAVHPG010000103.1:0-13046 GCA_036170455.1 Elusimicrobiales bacterium | reverse complement strand
GTGGATTCCTCCGGCACGGAGAAGTTCTCCCGGGAGCTGCTCGGCAAGGTGGAGGTCAACAAGTTCGAGGTGAAGGCGAAGGTCAACGACGTGGACTACCCGAAGCAGGTCTTCTGGACGCGCCGCGACAATAATTTGCTCCTGAAGCAGGAATCCTATTCCCTATCCGGAACCCTGATGCAGACCGCTTATTTCCTGAAGTTCACCGAGGTGGAGGGCCGCTTCGTGCCGGTGAAGCAACTGTTCATCGACGAGTTCGAGAAAGGCAACAAGACCGTGGTGGAGATCGCTAATCTCGTTCCCGGCAAGCTGGACGATAAAATATTCACCAAAGCGTACCTGGAGAACCTGAGCAAGTAACAGTTAAGGGTCGAGAGTCAGGAGTCAAGAGTCGGGAATCAGGGGAATATACCGGCCGTTTATTTATGAAAAAAGTCTTGCTTTGCACCGCGCTGGCTCTGTGCCCCGCTTTCGCTTCCGCCGAAGACGCCGCTTCCGAGCTCGAGATGTTCTCCAGCTCCGAAGTGGTCACGCAGGCGGCAGCCGCGCCCGGCCGGGCGGAAGAGAAAAAGACAGTCGGCTTTTCCGGGAACGTGGTGAGTGTCATGGAGGACGTGGTCTATAGCTCCTCTACGGCGGACCCGTTGAACACCTACGTGCTTGGCAGCTTCCTGCTGGACGCGCGCCTGAAGAACGGCGTAAAGGCCTTCGCCAACCTGGAAACCAGCTATTATCCAAAAGTGCGTCAGACCACCGCCACCCTGCGCGAGATCTTCCTGGATTTCAACATCGGCGACAAAGTCTATTTCCGCACCGGCAAGCAGGTGCTGCAATGGGGGCGGTGCTACCTGTGGAATCCCACCGACTTGGTGAACATCGAAAAAATCCCTTTTGTGCCCAAGGTAGGCACGCGCGAGGGCGCCTACGGCGTAAAGTTCCATGTGCCTTTCGGCACCAAATATAATATCTACGGTTTCCTGGACACCGGCAACGCGGCGACCGACCGGGACCTGGGCGGCGCGCTTAAATTCGAACTGCTCGCCGGCCGCACCGAGATGGCTTTCTCCGGCTGGGCCAAGCGCAACCGCCGCCCCGTCTTCGGCTACGACCTTTCCAGCCGCCTGGGCGACGTGGACATCGCCGGCGAATTCAGCGTGGCGCGCCGCGACAATGACCGGTTCCTCCGCAATAATAACGGGACGCTGGAGACCTTCCGCAATGACAAGGAATGGGTCTCCAGGGCCGCCGTGGACTTCAGCAAGGGTTTCCGGCTGGGCAACTTCAACGACAGGCTTACCGTGACCACGGAGTTCTTCTACAACCAGGACGGCTATGTCCAAAGCCCGTTCAGGGACAAAACGCTCTACCTCTTCTCGGGCCCGCTGGCCTCCGTGCTGCCCGCCGGCACAAAAGGCCTGTTCCTGCTCGGCAACGGCCTCTACACGCCCAACTACCTTGCCCGCTATTACGGCGCCGTCTTCGCCAGCGTCAGCCGGTTCATAATAACCGACCTGACGCTGAACATGAACTATATCCACAACTTCAATGACGCTACGGGCGCGCTTTCGGCCGGCGTCACCTACAAGAACCTCAACGACTTCACCGCCGGTTTCCTCGCGCTGGCGCCCCTGGGCCCCGCCGACGGCGAGTACACTTTCTCCGGCGCCAAACTGTTTCTGCAGCTGACCGCCGGCGTATCATTCTAGCCTGAAAAAGCCTTTTCCACCGCGACACCCGGGATAACAAGTCCGGCTGTGCTGCCGGCGGCTCTCAGGGATTCTGCTACTTCTGTCTGGTTGTTCCAGGCGAATCCGGATAAATATGACATCCTCAACGCGCTTTCAGACGAGAAAATAGGGAATTCTATCCATTGGCTGGTTAATCAGCATAAAGGCGAGATCCGGCAGGGGCATATCGGCTTGCTTTGGATGTCAGGCAAAGATTCGGGCATTTATGCGGTCACACAGATAACATCGGACCCGCAACTGCTGGAGGAATCCCCTGAAGAGAAGAAGTACTGGCTGGGCGATGAAAAAGGCGCAGGGCAACGCTTGCGGGTCAGTATGAGCGTAGCGAAGCGTTTAACCAATGCCCCTTTGTTCAGGAAAGCCATTAAAGATATAAAGGGCTTAGAGGGCCTCGCTATTCTAAAGAACCCGCAAGGCACTAACTTCCCGGTCAGCAACGCCGAATGGAAAATAATTTCGGAACAAATTGAGTAAAAAAGACAAAAGGCAGCAGGAGCCTTTGGTATAGTTTCCCTTTGAAAAATCAGGATTTATTGTAGGAGATAGGTAATATGCCTTTTACCCCGTTTCATTTCGGACCTGCGGCTTGTGTTGCGCTGCCGGCTAAGAGCAAGCTGGATTCCCCGGCTTTTCTGCTTGTGAATGTCGCCGTAGACCTGGAGCCGCTGGCGGTGATGATTTTTAGCCTGAAATATCCGCTTCACGGTTATGCCCATACCCTTATTGGTTCGGCTTTTGTAGGGCTGCTCTGCGGCTGGGCTGTCTATGCCTGGCGCGGGTATATTACAAGTCTAATGAGCGCGCTAAAACTGGATTACCAAGTCTCCCTTAAGCGCGCACTGCTCTCTGGCGTTCTTGGCGCGTGGCTTCATGTCTTAATGGATTCCACGCTGTACCCGGAGATAAGACCTTTTTATCCGCTGTCTGCCAATCCGCTTTTGGGTATGGTCACTTTTTCGCAAATGTACTGGGGCTGCGCCGTCTCTTTTATCCCCGCGTTTATCTTCTATCTGGGCTATCGCCGTAAAACGTGAGACTGGCTGCCGGACGACTGCCTTAGCTGGCACAACATGCCGCGCCGGCGGCACACTTGGGAATAACTTGATAAAGAAATACGCTATAATTTGAGCTATCGGAGGGGCGGGCTATCAATGTTGGTTTTTATTGACGAATCCGGAGATACCGGCCGCAAGATCGAGGCCGGCTCCAGTCGCTATTTCATAGTGTCTTTGGCGCTCTTTGAAAATACCGACGAGGCGGATAACTGCGACCAAAGAATAGGATTGCTCCGGAAAGAACTGGAATTGCCCGAAGGATATGAATTCCATTTTGCGGAAAATTCGCACAGGATCAGGCTGGCGTTCCTGAACGCAATACAGCCGTATAAATTCCTTTACTTCTCGGTAGTTATAGATAAATCGCCTCAAAAACTCTGGGGCCCCGGATTTCAAACTAAAGAGTCCTTCTACAAGTACGCCTGCCAGATGGTGTTCAGGAACGCTTTCCCTTATCTCAAGAGCGCTATAGTTGTGCTGGACCAGTCCGGTTCTCCCGATTTCAGGAACAGATTGTCGAAATACTTAAAGAAGCAGCTGAACACGGGCGCCGACAAAGCTATAAGCAAGATCAAACAGCAAAGATCGTCGTCGAACAATCTCCTTCAGGTGGCGGATTATGTTTCCGGAATTATAAACCGCAAAACACAGGAGAAGAAAGATTGGCCCGAGTATTACCGGTTTATAAACGACAAAGAAATGTGGGTGCAGGTCTGGCCAAAATAGAGATGCCGTCTCTTACCCTTGCGGGACGCCCCGATGAACGGGACTATTTGAGACGGCATCACTTCCAAGAATATTCTACCAGATGACCCGGAATTCCGCAATAGTTAAGTAATATGGCCAACCTGCCGCGTTTCGGCGTTTGAATCCTTAAGGGGGATTTAGTTTTATGCGACAAATGATCTTGCTGGCCGCGTTTGTGGCCCTGGTCGGCCGCGATTGCGCGGCGGGCGATTACAAGAATGTGAGGTTCGGCCCATACACCGACTCGGCGCAGGAGGCCTCGGCTAATGGAAATCTGGCCCCGCTGGTCGAGGATTTCCGCGGCGCCGCGGCGCCACAAATATTTCTCACCGGCAGGAGAAGGGCGTTCTCTTTCAGTGAGGACATGGCGGGGGTCAGCACAATATCCATAACCGGCCCGTATGGAGTGGTTTACGCACAACAGTTCACTCCGCCGGTAAAAAGCACAGGCTTAGCCGTATATGACCTGCCAGCCGGTCCGTACTATATCCGCTCATACAACAGCGTAGGGGGATTGTCCGTATCGATGAGGCTGTCCGTGGACGGCACTCCGCCGGTAACTACGGCTGCGCTGAATGGGGCGGAATTGGTTTTATTGGCCATGGACCCTGTCTCAAATGGCCTGAGTTCCAAGGTTCAGAGCGTCTTCTACGCTTTAGATGCCATCCCTGCCGGGTCAAGGGCGGCCGGGATATACACTAAGCCGGTAGAGCTGCCTCCTGGAAAGCATATGGTCTATTTTTTCAGTATGGACAAGGTGGGAAATATGGAAACGGTAAATTCTTTGCCGGTAAACGTGCCCCCGCATGCCTCAAAGCGTAAATGAAAGGAACGTAGGGGGGGATGTGACGCTGTTTACTATCTTCCTAATTTTATGGTTCCGCCCAAAGTCCTAAATTCTGGGGCTGTCCTAACCACCCAGCTTGCCAGTATACAATGCAGTTTAATGGGGGCGTTTAGTCTGGGAGAACGTCTCCTTAGTGTGCGTGACCATGACACGCGCCAAAAAACAGCTAGCGATAGTCAGCAACCGGAGGTCGTAATAAAATGAGAAACCAGTTTATATTAACCGCGTCTATCGCGATAGTATTCTTTACCCCGGCGGCGGTCCTGGCGGAGGAAAATAAAAGCGGGATGACCCGCGAACAGGCGGAAGGTTTTGCGAAGGACATCTCACTAGTTTCGAGGCAGGCCGTGCTGCCGGCGGTCCACGGGGCCGTGAATAATTCCGCAGCCGCCTATTGGGCGCTCTGGGACCTGGTGAACGACCTGTCCGCCCGGCAGAAGGCCGGCGGGAAGCCGGAGCCTGACGCGAATCTGGTTGAAACTAATATGCGTTTAAGGATGCGCGGAGATTACGGCAAGCTTTGCTCCAAATTCAGCGGCAACTGCAAGGAATATCCGGGCGATAGGGAGTTCTCTAAAGCGACGCAGTACGCGTGTAAAGACATTAAGGCATATGCCGCCGGCTTTAAGGCCGCCCAGAATTTCGCTAAAAAGCTGCACCGGGCCAAAATAGAGAGGCTGCTGGAAAGCGCGCGGGACCGCGCTATGTTCTCGCTGATGCCGACCCGCGAAACGAGCCTCCAGACGCCGCCGCCCACGGCGGGCGAAGATAAATATATCCAGCTCTCCCTGCAGAAGAAGCAAGGCGAAAAATTCACGTTCCCGCCCTGGCCTTAAGCAATAGGCCGCAGGATATATCTTAGATGCTTTTGACGGCGTCCGCGACCGGCTTCAGGAAAGTGCTTTTCCTGGCGTCGCGGATAATGTAATAGATCACGAAACTCATCACGGCCGCGAAAAAGCACCAGACGGAGGTCAGGTACTCCCTGTAAGCTACGGCAGAGACGATGAAGGACAAACTCATTATAATGCCCATGATATACGCCCGCTTTAGGCTGGAGACGAAGAACGGGACCAAAGTGGGGACCAGGTAGATCAGCGTGGGGACCTTGCCGAAGGGATGCAGAACGGCGCTTTTATAGATAATGTGCCGGCCGCTTATCTCGGCGTGCAGGTCGTAGGTCATGATGTGGCGCAGATAGAACAGCGCTATCCCGACGCCGGCCGCCAGCAGCGCCGCCAGTATCCTTTTCTGTTTTTTCTTTTCTTCCATCAATAATACGGAAAGCGGTATGAGTATGGGCCAGATGAATTCCGCCATTACCAGGAAAACATAGGTGGCCGTCTTTTGCAGCCCTGGATACGCCGCGCCGGGAATGACCGTCCACAGGACGCCCTCGGTAAATTGCTGGAAAGCGAAGAACAAAGTAATGCAGGAAAAAACCGCCTGGGAAGGCTTGTGCACTTCTTTCAAGGTCTGCGTGCCCACTACCGCAAGCAGCGCGCTCGCGGTAAAACTCGCTCCGGCTGAAAAACACATATCGTTCCTGTTTCTTCTTTTTGGATAGTCTTAAGCTTATAGTATATCACGTGGCGGGGGGCGGCGCGGCCGCTTCCGGAGCAAATTAAAGGGAAGACGCCCGGCGGCCGCGTTTTTGTTACAATTTCAGATATGAAGATAGCTATAGGGCTGGGCCTCGATAAAGATCCTGCAAAGGCCTCCGAAGAAGCGGTAAAACAGGCGCTCAGGACCGTGCCCGACCCCGGCCTGGCGGTGGCTTTCGCCTCTATACACCTGGACCAGGAAAAAGTGCACGGGGCGCTCTGCCGGTATCTCGACCCGGCCATCCTCACCGGCGGCTCCTGCTACGCCGAGATCACCAATGCCGGGGTTACGAAGAACAGCGTGGCGGTGCTGCTTATCTCCGGGGCCGGGCTTAAGGCCTCGTTCAGCGTCTCGGAGGCTTTCAAAGACTGCCGGAAGACCGGACTGGCCCTGGCCTCCGGCGTACCCGAGCCCGACCCCGAAGCCCGGAATCTCGCCCTGCTTTTCGGCTCCATAACCACCGGCTACGAGCAGCTTATGCTTGACGCGCTCGGTGAGAAACTCGGCTCCGTGCCGGTTTTCGGCGGCCTTACCTGCGGGCGGTACGACCTGGGCATGAACCACCCCGATTTTTGGACCAATTACCAATACTGCGGCTGCGAGCTCTCGAAGACCGGCGCCCGCCTGGCCTCGTTGGAGCTGCCCGCCGGCGCCGAGCTCGCTTTCGGCTACGGCCACGGCTGGGAGCCCGTGGGCGGGGAGCTCGAGATCACGCGCGCCGAAGGCCCCGAGGTCTTCGAAGTGAACGGCCTGCCGGTCATAGAATTCTACCGGCAGTTCCTCGGGCGGGACGCCGGGGATAAATTTTTCGAGCTGATGGTGCAGCGCTACGGGTTCTCCATGCCCGCGCCCGGCTCCGGCAAGACGCATATAAAGCTGCCTGTTTCCTGCGATCTTAAAAAAGGCTCCATCCGCTATTTTCCGGCCGAGGAGCTGCAGGGGAAAAAAGTCCGCCTGATCCAGGCCAGCCGCCTGAGCCTGGTGGAGGGAGCCCGCGCCGCCGCCAAAGAATGCGCCGCGGCCCGCCCCGGCAAAAAGCCGGCCCTGGTCTTCATGGTAAGCTGCTGCTCGCGCTCGCACATCCTGCACAGCCGGGAGAACGACGAGGTGGACGCGGTGCGGTCGGTCTTCGGCAAAGCGGTTCCGGTGTTCGGCTTCTACTCGGGCGGGGAGATCGTGCCCTGGCTGAGCAGCTGCGCCCCGGCCGGCTTTTGCGGCTCTTCCTACCATACCACCACCGTCGCCCTGATGGCCCTTTACGGGGACGGCATGGTAAAATTCTCGGTGCCGAAAGAAAGGCGCTCGGAAACGCAGGCCGCGGGCGCGGAAAAAGCGCTGCTGGACCGCAGCGAGGAAATGCTGGACGCGACAGAGAGCTTCCTGGCCAATCTGAGCCGCAAATCCTATAAGGACGGCGAGCTGCTGCGCCGCCAGCACGAGATCATCCACGCCTATACCCCGCACGGAGTCTGGAAAGAAGCCGGGGCGGTCGCCTCCGCCGGCGGGCAGGAGCTTAAAGACGCCGAATTCACCGGCGTGTTCATGTTCATGGACGTCAAAGGTTTCACGCCCTATTCCGAGGCCCATACTTCGGCCGAGGTGGTCAAGGCCCTCAACGAGATCTTTTCCCCGGCGACCGGCCTCATCTACGAGCACGGCGGCGACGTGGATAAATTCATCGGGGACTGCATCTTCGCCTGCTTCAATTCGGCAGGAGAGGCCGCGGCAGCGGCCAGGGCTATCCTGCTCCTCTTCAGGGAGCTGAATGCTAAGGGCAACCCTTTCAATGTCCGCATAGGCCTGAACGGCGGCCGCGCCGTGCGCGCGAACGTGGGCGCCGCCAACAGGCGCGAGTATACTTTTATCGGTGACGCAGTGAACACCGCTCAGCGCCTGGAGAGCAATTGCGAACCGGGCAAGGTCCTTATGTCCGCCGGCGTCCATGCCGAGGCCGGGGCCGTTTTCAGTTCCGCCGCGGAGAAAGTGGTGACGCTCAAAGGCAAGGCCAAGCCCATAACCGCTTTCCTCTGCGAGGCGTAGATGAAACCAAAAGTCCCGCCCGCGCGTATTAACAATGATGGCTGAAGCCGAAATAGAACTGCTGCGCCGCTGTGCCGGGGGGGATAATTCCGCCTTCGGAGGTATCATCGAAATTTACCAGGACAGGATCTATAGTTTCGCTTTCCGCCTTCTGAAGGACCCGGTAGCCGCCGAGGAAGCCGCGCAGGAGGCTTTCGTAAAAGCTTTCCGCGGCCTTTCCTCCTATAATACCTCTTACCCTTTTTCCTCCTGGCTGTTCCGCATCGCCCATAATGCCTGCATGGACGCGCTGCGGGCCGGCAATAAGAACGTTTCGCTGGACACCGAGGATTTCCCCGACCTGCCGGACCTTTCGGCCGGGGTAGAGCTCAAAGTTGAGGACTTGATAGCCTCCGAACGCATAGAGGCCATGCTGGGCGCACTGCCGCCCCTGTACAGCGAGGTTCTGCTGCTGGCCTTCAAGGAAAACATGGGCCCCGCCGAAATAGCGGCTGTTATAGGCGCGCCCGAAGGCACGGTAAAGGCCAGGCTGTTCCGCGGGCGGGAGTTAATGAAAGTAAAGCTTTACAGGGAAGCGGGCGCAACCTTTTAAGCGCCTGCTCCGTATTACCAGAGAGGACGATATGAAAGCCGACCAGACAGACAAACTTATAGCCAGCGTGATAGCCGCCCTGCCTTACCGCAGGCCCCCGGCGGGCTTCAGCGCCAGGGTAATGGCGGGCCTGGCGGCCGCAGCGCCCCAGCCCTGGTACGCCGGCATATTGAAGATCGCCGGTTTAACGCTGACGGCCTGGGTGTCCGCCCTCGCTTTTGTCTCGGCGAAGATGATCTACGCGAACCTGGGAGAGATCGCGGCCATGGCGATACAGCCCGGCGGTTTTTTGCGGGCGCTCGACCTTACGGCCGCGCGGGCCGCGCTTCTGATCTCGAAACTTGCGGCTGCGGCGTCTTTCGCTTCAGAGATGCTTTCGGCCGCCTCGGCCTGGCTTCCGGCCTGGTATGAGATCGGCTTCGCGGCTTTGGTTTGTTCGGCGGCCATAGCCGCGCTCTCGAAGAGCGCGCGCCCTGCCCGCCAGGGGATCTGAAAAGCAGGGGAGGAAAAATTATGAAAAATATGAAAAAGTACTTTATACTCGCCGCGGCCCTGGCCTGCCTGGGCCAGACGGCCCAGGCCCGGCGCCAGGAGCTAATTCACGAGGACGTGGTGATAGAGAAAGGTCAGACCGTGCGCGAGGACGTCGCCACCGACAAGTCCATAACGGTCAACGGGGTCCTTAACGGGGACGCGGTCTCGGTGGGCGGCGCCTCCATAACCGTAAACGGCCAGCTGCTCGGCGACCTTGTCGCTATCGGCGGCTCGGTCTTCATCCCCGGCTCCGTGAACGGGGATGTCGCGAGCGTAGGCGGCCCGGTCTCCATAAGCGGGAAGGTCACCGGCGACGTGGCGAGCGTGGGCGGCGGCGTAAATCTTTCGGGGGCGGGCGAAATAGTCGGCGATATCTCCGTGCTGGGCGGCTCATTTATCAAAGGCGAAAAGGCGGTTCACAAGGGCGAGGTGAGCAGTTTCGACATCGGTGCTGCCCGCAAAGTTCTGCCGCGCGTCCTCAGGCTGGCGCGCTACGCCGGCAACCGCGAAGAGGGGGTAAACCCCTGGATGGCCGGCGGCATTGTGGGGATCGGCCTGCTGGTCTTCTTTTCGATGCTCGCCACCGGCGCGCTGCTCCTGGTGCTCCCTGCCGTATTTTTCCCGAAGAACGTGCAGAACGCCGCGGCCGGCATTTCCGGTGATATGTGGCGGGCCTGCGGCGTCGGGGCGCTGATGGTAATGGGCTTTTTCCCCGGCATGCTGATGATGCTGGTTTCGGTCCTGGGCATACCGCTGGTCCCTTTCGCTCTGATGCTTTACGCGGCCGCCGCCGTGCTGGGCCTCAGCGCTTTCAGCGTGATACTCCAGGGCAGGTTCTTCGAGGGCATAAAGAAGACCGGCCCCGCCGGCCTGCCGGGTAAAGTGGCCGCCGGCTACGCTATAATGGCCGGGCTGATGTTCTTCGGAAAGATAATCCCGTTCGTTGGGGGGGTGCTTTCCCTCATAGGCTTCATGCTTCTGGCCTTCGGGACCATGCTCGGGCTCGGGGCGGCCTGGATAACCAGGATGGGCAACCAGAGCCATGCTGCCGCATTTCCTCCTGTGCAGCAGGTTCCGCCCGCGCCGCAGGTTTTGCCCCCGGCGCAGTAAGGTCTTGAAGTTAAAAAAGGGCCTCCCCCTGCGGAGGCCCTTTTTTTATGCGCCGTCTAGGTCCTTGGGCCTAGGCCATTTTTCCCTTAAGGCCCGTGCGCCGGGACCTCTTTATCGGTATAATTGAACAAGAAGCAATCGGTATGGCGTTAAATAAAAAGAAAACGATATAAGGCGGACCCTGCATGAAAAAAATCAACGGATTACTCGCGCTGTCTTTCCTGAGCCTCCTTACCACCGGGGCTTTCGCCCTGGACCTTAATAAGCCTCTTCCCAACTGGATAGATAAAAGCCGCGAAACACCCGACGGCAAAGCGCCTGTCATGGCGCCCACGCACCGCGGCGTCACGCCTTCGGATTTCCGCATGCCGGCCGAATACGAGCCTGTCAGCGCGGTCGCCGTCGGCTGGGCCTCCTATACGCCCATGCTGACCAGCATAGCCAAGGCCGTCACCGGCGCCGCCAAAGCCCAACTCTGGGCCGTCGGCGGGCCCGCCTCCATCAGCGGCGTGCCGGCTTCCAAATATTCCCAGATCAGCGCCCCGCTCGACAGCGTCTGGATGCGCGATTACGGCCCTTTCGGCGTCTCTAACGGGAAGCCCGGGATCGTCGACTCTATCTACCGCCACTACCAGTACCGCCGCAACGACGACGCCGTCCCCGGCGTGCTCGGCAAGGCCAAGAGCATCGGCGTCTACGGGATGCCTATCATCATGGACGGCGGCAATTTGATGGTGGACAGCAAGGGAACCCTGTTCATGACCAAGCGCATCTATATCTGGAACTCCAATATGAGCGAGGACCAGGTCAACACGCACCTTAAGAACTACCTTAAGGTCAAGAAGATCGTCACCTTCGACTATGCCGGCTATCCCGGCGACCCGGGCGACGGAACCGGCCACATCGACATGTTCCTTAAGCTGCTCGACGATAACACTATCCTGGTCTCCGTGGCCGACGCCGAGCCCTTCAAAGGCGCCGCGGAAAAAGCGATAGAGTGGTTCAAGAGCAACAAGGCTCCCAACGGCCAGCCCTACAAGATCATCCCCGTCAAGGGCTGGTACACCGACGCCTGGTATACTTATACCAACTCGCTGGTGGTCAATAAAGTGGCCATCATCCCTTCCTATACCAACTCCCCCGAGGAGGGCAATGCAAAGGTCGCCTACGAGTCAGCCGGCTATGCCGTGGTCCCGGTCAATTCCGACGAGAGCATAGTCTCCGGCGGCTCCATCCACTGCGTCACGCAGACCATCCCCGGCGCGCCCGGCAAGAGCGTGGACCTGACGGACATCCCCGTGTTCACGGACATAAGCGTGACCGCGCCGGTGGCCCCGCTGACCAACAGCGCTACCTCCACCGCGGTGAACCAGCTCGTGAACGGGAAGTAAGTCTTTAAACAGCGGATAAAAAAACCGTCCCCCCGGAATATCGGGGGGGACAGTTTTTTACAGGCTTCGCGGAGCGAAGGACTTTATTTTCCCTTCTGCTTCTGCTTTTCGAACTCGAACTTTTCCTTTTCTAGCTTGAGCTTTTCCTTCTCCAGGTCCAGCTTCTGCCTTTCAAGGTCCATGTCGGAGCCGTCGTCCAGGGTTCTGCCGCCGGGTGATTTAGAAACGCCCTGCTTCGCGGCCGGCAAATTGCCGGAAATGAGCTGCAGCATCCGGTCGGGCCAGGGATTGTTCATTCCCTGGACAGTGATCCTGGCCGAGGCGCTTCCGTCGGAGGCCTTCGTCAGGATGACCGGTGTTTCAGGCGGATTGGCGAAGATACCACGGCCCTGCACCCAGATAACGCCCCTTGCTTTGTCGGCCTTATAGACCAGAAGCTTCTTTTCCGAGCAGAGGCCGGAGACAGCGTTCTTGAACACCGTATTATAGTCATGGCCCGGGAAGGAGGCGGTGCGCGTGGTCTGGCAGCCGCCCATGAGCAGCGCCGAGGCGCCCAGCAGTGCGAAAGTCATTAAATTGTTTTTCATAATATTATTCTATCCTCCTTTAAATGCCGCAGATCGAGCGGAATTTCGTCTGAAAGCGGATATGGAAAACCGTGGTCTTGGTTTTTTCACCGGTGCCGCTTGCGCTCTTTGAGTTCTGGATAGCGCCTCCGAGGCTGAGATTTACCTTCCGCAGTTTGAAGTCGAAGCCGGGGGACATGGTCACCGGCATCGATTTAACGCTCACGGAGGTGCTGGAACTGCCGAAGCTGGACGACATCGAGGTTCCGATCCCGCCGCCTATTTCCTGCGAGAAATCCACGTAGGGAATGAACTTGACCGAATCGTTCAGGTTAACTCCGGCCTGTATACCGGCCTGCCAGCCGTACATTATGCTCGTTGCCGTGAGGAAAGTAGAAACCGTTCCGACGGTGGGGATATAGGTAGAGAACGACCCCATAAGCATATTGAAATTGACGTGCGGGCCGAAGTAGATGGGCAGGCTGAAGTCGTCTTCCTCATCGCCCTTAAGGTCGAAGTACCAGTTGGGCTGGATGCCGAAGCCCTCGCCGAACATCGTCATTTTCGAGCCGCCGCCGAAATCGCCATTTCCGACGATCAGCATCACGTTGCCGCCGAGGCTGAAGCCGCCGCGGTCCCAGTACTTTATTGCGCGGCTGCCGCCGAAGTTCAGGGCGTTGAACTTGAAACCGCCTACCTTCATCCCGATATAGTCGAAGCCGCTGTTCTTCTCGATATCAACGGAGCGCAGGTTCAGGACCGGGAAGGGCGGGGGGGCGAACTGGAAGGTCTCGCCCGCCTGGGCTTTTCC
>JAVHPG010000102.1:0-2634 GCA_036170455.1 Elusimicrobiales bacterium | reverse complement strand
TACCGGGCCAGCAGATTTAACCCAAGCGCGGATTTTATCAACTGCCAGAGCAACAGAAGAACAGCTATTACAAAAAATAATCCCGCGGCAAGCTTAAGTAACGGCGCGAAAGCCGGCAATAAAGAAAATGGGCCCGATAGCACATAGGCGCCTATGCTTAAAATGGCGTAAAACCACCAAGGCAAGTTTACTTGAGGATTTGATCTGTGCCGCCTATACATTATGTCTCCGCGGATACTATAGCTCGCTGAAACCTATTTCTTTTAAATACTTGTAGCTTATACCCGGCGGCGATACTTTTCCCAGAAGCTGACCTTCCTGGCATGCGCCGTCTCCAGTTCCTTGAAATACTCCGCATGAGGCAGCACGCCACGCCAATCCTTGACGAGTTCCCCGAGCAGGTTCAGGTGCACCAGATATTTAGCGCCATAGAGATAATATTTCGTTATCGCCTTGGCCAAAATGCTCTCCAGCAGCGCGCGGTGAAGCACCACGGAAGCCAGCCAGCGCTTGTGCTCCTCCATTACGGCGGCGTAATTCAGGAGATGCGTGTACAGATCCCCATCCAGCCTTTCCGCGTGCCCGAGTATATATTTCTCCGCGTCGTCTATGCGGCCCGCCTCCAGCAGGAAGCTTATGTCGTCGTAATTAGGCCCGGGGGTTGCGAATATTTTAGCGGTCTCCGCGTCCAGCAGTTGCGCGCGGCGCTCCTCGCCAAGCAGGCTCACCAGGCGCTCAAAAGCGGTCGCGTTGCGGCGCCGCAGGAAGACGCGCCAGGCCGTTTCCTCCAGTTTGGGGCGGTTGTCCAGCGCTTTGTAGATATTCAACAGCAACTCGTCGCGTTCGTCCATCCGGAAGCTAATGCCCGGCTTTATACGTTCCAGCACCGCCAGCGCCTGCGCAGGGCGGCCGCAGTTGAAATAGACTTGAGCGACGCCCGGGAGATGGCCGTCATGAATAATGCCGCCATACTCGGCTGAAAAAGCCCTTTCATACAGCTCCGGGTCCTTTAAATGCTCCGCCATGGCTTTTACGCCCTGGAAGAAATGCCCCTTGCGCTCCTTCCCGGCGGCTTCAGCCGCGGTCCAGAAAGCGCCGGCCAGAACGCGAAGGTTCTTCTGCGGCAGTCCCTCGCAGCCTTTCTCGAGCAGAAAATCGCACATGCTGTATGTATCTGCGGAGTAGGTCTTTAAGACCAGCTTGGCCACCGTGGCCTGATCTGCGCAAAGCGCGGCGTGTTTTGTGAAGAGCTCCCCCGCCCGCCCATACAGCATGCTCATCTCGCCATAAGAGTCATCGCATTTGTTCACAATGTTGGAGTCGGCCTTAAAGAAGGCCGCCAGCAGCTTCACCTTGGTCTCCGGGGGCTCAGGCATTACGTCCAGCGCCTCCAGCAGGTTATGCAGGTCCCCGGCCAGGTAACGCGCCTCCCAAGCGGTGTAAAAATGCCGTATGCGCTTAATGCGCGAGAACTCGCTCTTGAATTCCCCGCTGGTCCTGACCGGTTTGTATGCGTATCTCTCCATATTAAAGCCGTGTGGGGTCGGCAGCGCGCCGGTACTTTCCCTCCAGCTTTTTAGCCGCCGCCACGCCTTCGGCGGTGAGATGCACGGACTTTGCGCCCTTGGAGTCGAACAGATAGCCTTTGGCGGTCAACGCGCGTAATATTTCGAACCGGTGGTTCTTCCATGCACGCGGGGCAAGCCCCTTTCCCTCGGTCCAACTAGCCAGGTAAAGCAGCAGGAGCGAGAGTTCCTGTTCGAACAGATCTTCGCTTATGTCATTTTTAGTCATGGGAAATCCGAAACCTCCCTCATACTTTCAGTTCTAACCCGAAATATAAAGGGGGGTGGCAATCTGCCGCCACCCTTTGAATAGATCCAGGGCTGCTTTTTCTATCAGCTCCCATATTCTGCCATACAGCGCCGGCAATTTCAACCCGTGACAAAATGTCACGACTTCTTAGATCTATTATTTTCCCTACCGAGCTCTGCCTCTATTTCTTTTATTGTCGGTAATTGGCCTTTAAGCTCTGTCGGCAGGGAAGCCACCAGTTTAGTGCGCCAATTGGCTATGCCGATCGGTTTGCTGATATCACGCAAAGCGTATTCCGCAATAACCCGCTCTTTGGACTTGCACAGGATCAGCCCGATAGAGGGTTTGTCATCCGGGTGCCTCATCAGGTCGTCCACGGCCGAAAGATAAAAATTGAGTTTCCCGGCAAACTCCGGCTTGAATTCACCGGCTTTAAGTTCTATAACCACATAACAGCGCAGACGCAGGTGGTAAAGAAGAAGATCCAGGTAAAATTCCTTTCCGCCGATCTCGAACGGCACCTGCCTTCCCACGAACGCGAAGCCCACCCCTAGCTCTACAAGGAACTTCTGAATGTGATCCAGCAACCCCTGCTCAAGGTCTTTCTCCCGGTAACCGGAGGCCGCTGGCATAAAATCAAAAGTGTACGGGTCCTTAATCATCTGTTGAGCCAGGTCGGACTGCGGGGCTGGCAGAGTGGCGGAAAAGTTAGTTACGGCTTTACCACTGCGTTTATAAAGCCGCCCCTCTATCTGGCAGCCCAACGTGCTGCGGCTCCAGCCGTTGGCGAGCGTTTCCGCAGCGTAATAAAGCGCCTCG
>JAVHPG010000101.1:0-13095 GCA_036170455.1 Elusimicrobiales bacterium | reverse complement strand
ACAAAAAAGAACAGCCGGCGGCCTGCCGGCTGTTCTTTTCTTAACTTCTGGGAACCTATTTGGTCGTTTTCTTCGCGGGCGCGGTAGTTTTAACGGCCTCGACTTTCACCGTCATCTCGCTCTTTTCGTTTTCATCGTCGTCATTCATCGCCATACCCTGCTCCTGGCATTTGTTGTGGCAGGACATATTCCGCTTGATGTGGCTGCCGGCGGCGCACAGGATGCCCAGCAGGCCGATAATGACAAGGATCGTTCCCGTCCAGGAGCCCATCCTCTTGATGCAGTTGGCCGTTTCCTTGGCCGCGTGCTGGGCGACCCAGTAGCCGAGGGCCGCTATCAGCGCGCAGATAAGAAAGGGCGCGAAGCTGCTGCAGCCGCCATGGCTGCAGCCGCCATGGCCGTAGCCGCCGGACATGCCGCAGGCCTGAGCCGCGGCGGGCAAAGTCACAAAAAACAGTGTCATAAGTATTTTCATAGTAATTCTCCTTAAAAAAACTTCGTTATACCTTTAATCTACGAATTTAAAACCATGCTGTCAAAATAGCGCCGCCCTTTTCCTACATTTGGTTCAGCAGGTACCTGGACCACATATCGCCGAAGACGGCTTCGGGGTCGGCGCTTACGCCGCACCTGGCGAAGAAAGCGCAGAGATTGCGGAGGTCCCGCAGAAGCAGCGCCTGCGCGTTGGGGTTGCGTCTCGGGTCCGAGGCCTGCGGGAAGTCTATCACCACCGCCCTGCCCCTGTGATAGAGCACATTGTAAGGCGAAAGGTCGCCGTGCACTATATTGCAGCGCAGGAACAGTTCGACATTGCCCATCAGCCGAGCGAAAGTTCCGCGCGGGTCGGTTATTTCCCCCCTGGCTTCTATAAGCTTGGGGGCGCGGTCCGCCCCTTCGCCCAGGTACTCCATGATGAACGAGTCCTGCCCCGCTTTCACCAGCGCCGGCACGTCCGCGCCGGCGGCAAGCAGCTCCTCCAGGTAGGCCGTCTCACGGTTCTGCCAGACCGCTTCTTCCACCTTCCTGCCGAAACGGCTCTTCTTGCTCACGGCCAGCATCGCCCGCCTTTTATACATGTTCTGCTGCACGAAATAATCCGCCCTGTTCTTGAAACCCCGCTCCTCTCTTTTCTTATAGACCTTGGCGGCGTAATAGATCTTGCCGCCGCTCACGCTTTTTGAGACGACATGCACCACCGCCTCCTTGCCTTCGCTCAGAACGCGCTCGTACCCGTCTATGGTCCCGTCGTCAAAATACTGGCTCAGCGCTTCCGGGCAGGCGCAGGCGCCGCCGGTGTACGACTCTTCGATATATTTCATTTAAGCTCCGTTTTAGCTAAGCGGGGCCGGGCGGCAAAGCGCGGCGGCCTCCGTGGCGGAGCCGTCGGTTTTCGGAGTTAAGTCAATTAACTAAGGAATGAAAAGGAGGCGGTTTCCGCGGGCTGCTTTGTTTTTTCTGGTGTTCATGTTTTTCATATTTGCGCCTCCTTTGTCTATTAAGGAATGCAAGTATTCTAGCAAAAAATCCCGCCTTTTCAGGGCTTGGGCGGCATAGGATGCTTCATAAAGAAGTTCCAGATCTCGGTATTCGCGTCTATCTCGCGGGAAGTTCTGCCTATCACGAGCCCCGGCAGGTACTGCAGTCCGCCGGGCCAGGCATGGCCGCCGCCGTCTATCCTGATGAAATCCACGACGCTGCCGCCGGCGCAGGAAGAGTAAGCCTCGCGAATTACCGAAGTTCCATCCTCGGGGTCCGAATCGAGTTTGGAAATTTCCTTAGCGGCTTTGCAGGAATTTTTCCCGAGCCAGAAGTCCCGGCTTTTTTCCGCGGAAATGGTCCGGCCCAGTTTTTTCTTTCCGAAGGGACCTGTCACAAAGCCGCCCTCCCAGTGCACCAGGTTGTCCCTCGTCCCGCTTATTATCAGGACCGGGACAGGCCGCGAAGGAACGCAGAGCGGAACCAGGTTCTCCGGCATTGCCCCGGCCACGGGAGCCACTGCCGCGAACCGGCCCGAAGCGCGGCAGGCCAGCGTATAGCTCATCATCGCCCCGTTGGAGATGCCGGCCGCGTAAACCCTTGCCGGATCGACGGGATAACTTTTGGAGATTTCGTCCAGCATTGCGGTTATGAACGCCACATCGTCGATATTCTCCCGCTGGGACTTGCGGCTTTTATCGGCGCGGTAGTCATTCCAGTTCTTGTCTATGCCTTCGGGGTAGGCCAGCAGGGCTCCTTCCCGGTCAGCCAGTTTCTCAAAACCGCCGCGCGTAAGCCCGGGCATCCCTTTGCCCGTGCCCCCGCCGCCGTGCAGGATGACCAGCAGCGGATATTTCTTCGCTTTCTCAAGGTTTTTCGGCGCGTAAACACGGTACGAGCGCGTATAGCCGCCTGTTTCCAGCGTGAATAATTTAAGGCTTCCGGTGGAATCCCCGGAGTGGGCTTCCCGGCAGAGCGAAGCGGCTAAAAAAAACAGGATAAATCTCATAGGTCACCGGCCAGGCTCAATAGACGGGCTGCGCCCCGCCGCCCAGCATCGACTGGACGGCGTTCCACATGCCGTAAAGCGAACTTATTACGAACCAGGTCATAAGGATGATCCCGACGGTATACGCTATTTTGGCGTTGCGCGAAATTACCGGCGACCGCCAGACATAGATCAGGCTGAACGGGCCCAGTCCTAAAAGCGTGACGGCTATGACGCCCCAGTGCTTATACTGCCAGGGCACATGGCCGTCCTGTCCCTTGCCGCAGTTCCGGCAATAGTTATCGCGGCCCCCTATTACGGCGCCGCAGGACCAGCAGGGGCGCGGAGCCGGCTCGCCGGGCAGATCAGACCGCGTTTCCATGCTTTCCTTTTAATTCAGAATACGGCCGCGGCCGGCGGCGGATGAGCGGCGCGCGCGAGCCGCCCAGCACCTCGGCTTCGAGCAGCAGGGAATCGGCGCGGCGCAGCTCTTTTTCCGGCAGGGGCCCGAGCATCCTGTAATGCCGGACGGAGTCCAGCTTCCGGCTTACAAAAAAAACGTTCTTCTCCGAGCAGAGCCAGTCGGGCTTAAGCGCCGCGGTGTCCAGCGGCCCGGAGAATTCGCGCAACGTTTTCTCTCCGCCGCCGTTATAATAGAACTCGAAGTAGCTGCGGGCCAGCTCGCCGAAGGATCTATAGACCGGCTCCCGGTAGCGCAGGCCGCAAAAATGCGACTGGGCGACGGCCCCCCAGCGGCCGTTCCTTACGAAGGGCGCTATCACATGGTCGTCGTCGCGCGGGTTGGCGCGCAGGTCCAGCAGCATAGAACGCCGCCCGTGGAAAAGGAAGGCAGCGGCGGCGAACATGGCCCCCTCTATGCAGTGGGCTTTCCGTTCTTTCAGGACCTTTAGCGGGGAGAAGCAGGTGTTCGGCTTGCCGTCGTTGTATGATATTTCATAATCCAGGTAATCCTGGACTTTGCGCGGGGTATCGAGGCGGCGCAAAATGGCCAACTGGTCCCCGCTGAAACAAGAGAAGGCCGGATTTGTTTTCACTTACTTGTTTCTTTTTTCCACGCGCCAGGGCTTGTCTTCGGCCTTGGACTCGTTCTTGGTTTTTTCAAGGTCCGCCAGGGCGTTAAGCACCACGGCGCGCATCCTCTCTATTTCAAAGGGTTTAGTGAGGTAGCCGCTGGCGCCGCTTTTAAGGGTAAGGGCCGCGGTCTCTAGATCTTCATTTCCGGTAAGCATCCATACTATAGGCGCCTGGCCCGTACCTTTTATCAGCTCAAGAACCCTTATTCCGGACATCCCCGGCATCGAGATATCCAGGAAGACCATCGAAGGCTTTTCCTTCCTGATTATTTCAAGGCCTTCCTCGCCGCTCGGCGCGGTCAAGACCTCGCAGTGGCCGACAAAAGCCTGTTTGACGATAAAGAGCACGTTCTCTTCGTCATCCACGATAAGTATTTTATGCGTCATAGTGTTCCGGCCTCCACCCACCCCTATTTTACAATATGAGGCGGGCGGAAACCCGTTTTACAGCAGCGGGTTGGAAACCACGCCGTCGGCCAGCTTCGGCTCGAACCAGGTGGACTTGGGCGGCATCACCTGGTTGTCGTCGGCCACGGAGATGAGCTCGTCCAGGGAGGTGGCGAACAGCGCGAAAGCGGCGGCCATCTCTCCCGAGTTGACGCGCTTTTCAAGCTCGCCGAGGCCGCGGATGCCGCCGACGAAATCGACGCGGTCGGATTTTCTCAGGTCTTTTATCCCGAGCACTTTATCCAGGACCAGGTCGGACAGCACGCTTACGTCCAGCGCCTTAACCGGGTCGTCTTCCTTCGAAGGTGTTTTTACTACCGGCTTCAGAAGGTACCACCTGCCGCCCAGGTAAAGCCCGAATTCGCGGCGCGCGGCCGGCTTGGCCCGGCCTTTCACTTCCTTCACCTCAAAGCTTTTCCGGACCGCGGCCAGGAAGGCTTCGGGCGACAGGCCGTTCAGGTCCTTCACTACGCGGTTATAATCCCAGATCTTCATTTCGTTGACCGGGTAGGCCACCGCCAGATAAGTATTGTAGGGCTCGGTGCCGGTATGGGCGCTCCCGCGTTCGGCAACCATCAGCTTCTTCACGCGGCTGGCGGCCGCGGAGCGGTGGTGCCCGTCGGCTATGTAAACGGCCTTCTGTTTCTCGAACGCCTCGACGATGACCTTTATATCGGCCTCGTCATCCAGCAGCCACAGCGTGTGAATGACTCCGCCCCGGCCGGCGGCGGAGAACTCGGGCGCGTTCTTAACGGTCTTTTTTATTATGGCGTCCACTTCGGGGATCGGCTTGAAGGCGATAAGGCCGGGGCCGGTCTGGGCCCTCACGTATCTGATCTGGTTGACGCGGTCGTCTTCTTTTACGGGCCGGGTGAACTCGTGCTTGCGGATGCGGTTGGCGTCGTAGTCGTCCACGCAGGCGCCTACCACCAGGCCGGTCTGGATATGCGCCCCCATCTGCAGGCGGTAGACGTAGAAGCAGGGTTTTTCCTGCCTCACCAGCACTCCGGCGGCCAGCATCTTCTGGAAATTCTCGGCCGCTTTCTTATAGACCGCCTCGGAATGCACGTCTGTGCCCGGGGGCAGGTCTATTTCCGCCTTCGAGACATGGAGGAAACTGAGCGGTTTGCCCCTGGCGAATTCGCGGGCCTCTTCCGAGTCAAGCACGTCGTAAGGCGGCGCTATCACTTCCTGGGCTTTGCCCTTGGCCGGAAGTATTCCGTAGATGGGGGTGAAGAGAGGTAGCTTTGCCATGATAAACCTATATTTTATCGCCGTTAACGGCGTGCGTGCGCTTGCCGCTGAGCAAATAGTCGGCTATCTGCTCCGCCGCCTGCCTGGCCACGGTCACCTGCGCGTCCTTGGTGGAAGCGGCGATGTGCGGGGTGCAGATTATCTTCTCGTTGCCGAAGAAGATATGCTCGGTGGCTGGCTCCTTGGCGTAGACGTCGCAGGCGAAGCCGGCTATCCGGCCGCTCTCTATCCCGGCCTTGATATCCTCTTCCACCATGATGCCGCCGCGGGCGCAGTTCACGATACGGACGCCTTTCTTCATCCTGGCTATGGCGTCCTTGTTAAGCATGCCCTTGGTAGCCGGGTTTATAGTGACGTGATAGGTGATGAAGTCCGCCTTGGCGTACAGCTCTTCAAGCGGCACCATCTTAACGCCCAGCTCGCGGGAGCGCTCGGCGTTCATTACCGGGTCGAAAACGATAACGTTCATCTTCAGGCCGCGGGCGCGGTCGGCCACCACGGCGCCGATATTGCCGCAGCCGATTACGCCGAGCGTCTTGCCGGTGATCTCTACGCCCTCGAATTTCTTTTTCTCCCATTTGCCCGCGTGGGTGGAGGCGTTCGCCTGCGGGATGTGGCGCGCCAGGGCCAGCATCATGGCTACAGCGTGCTCTCCGGTGGAGACGGTATTGCCGAAGGGCGTGTTCATCACCAGGACTTTCTTCTCTATGCAGGCGAGCACGTCGATATTGTCCACTCCGGAACCGGCCCGGGCCACGGCTTTCAGCCTGGTGGCAGCTTCGATGATCTCACGGGTAAGGGTGGTCGCCGAACGGACGATGATAGCGTCAAACTCGTGGGCGCAGGCCTTGAGCTCTTCAGGCTTCATCCCTGTCTTTACTACGGCCTCGAGGCCCCGGTCCTTAAGGACTTTCTCGCAGAGAGGATCGGCTTTGTCGGCTATAAGTACTTTTTTCATTTCACGGCCTCCTTGGCGTATTCTTTGGCGACGGCTTCATAGGCCCAGTCGAGCCACGGGGTCAGCGCTTCTATATCGGAGGTCTCGACGGTGGCGCCGCACCAGACGCGGATGCCGGCCGGGGCCTTGCCGTAGGAGTTAATGTCGTAGGCCACGCCCTCTTTGTCGAGCATCGAGGTGAGCTTCTTCGCGGCTTTCGTCTTCTCCTCGTCGGACAGCTTCAGGAACCAGCCGGCTTTTATTTTAAAGCAGACGGAGGTGTTGGAGCGGATCTCCTTTGACTCGGCCAGGAAGTCTATCCAGCCCGACTTGGCCACCCATTTCTCGAAAGCGGCGAGGTTGGCGTTGGAGCGCTTCACCAGCGCCGGGCTGCCGCCGATGCTTTCGGCCCATTTCAGGGCGTCTATCGCGTCCTCTACACAGAGCATGGACGGGGTGTTGACGGTACTGTATTCCAGTTCGCCGGGCAGGAGCTTCTTTTCTTCTACGAGGCGGAAGATCTTTGGCACGGGCCAGGTGATCCTGGGGTTCTGCTCTTCCATGCGCTTCACGGCTTTGGGCGACAGGATGATGACGCCGTGCGCGGCCTCGCCGCCCAGAACTTTCTGCCAGGAAAAGGTGACCACGTCGAGCCTGGCGAAATCAATCTCCATGGCGAAGACGCCGGAGGTGGCGTCGCAGATGACGATGCCCTCGCGGTTGGCGGGCAGCCAGTCGAGGTTAGGGACCTTCACTCCGGAGGTGGTCCCGTTCCAGGTGAAAACGATGTCATTGGCGGGGTTCGCCTTCTTCAGGTCGGGAAGTTTGCCGTAGTCGGCCTTGTACTCGTTGACCTTCGGGAGCTTAAGGTATTTCACGGCGTCGGTGATCCAGCCCTTCCCGAAAGATTCCCAGCCGAAAATATCCACGGGCCGGGAGCCGAGCAGGGTCCACATCGCGAGCTCGACCGCGCCGGTATCGGAGGCGGCCACGACGCCTATCCTGTAATCGGCGGGCAGGCCCAGCACTTTCTTCATGCGGTCGGAGACTTCCTGCAGGCGGGCTTTGCCTTCTTTTGAGCGGTGGGAGCGGCCGACCAGGGCGTTCTTCAGCGCGTCCACGGTCCAGCCCGGCCTTTTGGCGCAGGGGCCGGAAGAAAAGTTGGGGCATTTGGTTTTCAGAGCAGGTTTTTCCATATTATTCTCCTGTAAAGCATTGTAGCCTATAATGACCATTATAAATATATGCGCTCGAATTGGCAACCCGCTAATGTCAAGCAATGGCCGGATTTAAAACGCCCCGGCGCCTGACTTAACGCCCGTTACGGCACAAACATAGTTTTGTAAAATAATCCAATGAACACTGCCAAGCGCCCCGGCGACTACGAGATGGAATTCGGCGGCTTCGAGAAGCTGATGCCTTACAGGATCAAGAACGTCCTGCTGGTGGCCTCGCTTTACGACTCCTTCCTGCTGGCCGACGACGACCGGCTTAATGAAGCCCTTTTCGGCGCGATGCAGAACTACTCCCCCCGCTCCGCCCCGAGGATAACCAGGGTGGCCACGGCCGGGCAGGCCATCGAGAAGCTCGATAACGGCTCCTATGACCTGGTCATCGCGATGATCCAGGTGGGCGAGACCGACATGGCCGATTTCTTCCGCAGCATGAAGGCCGGGCGCCAGACGCTGCCGGTGGTGCTGCTTTCCTTTAATATCCAGGATATAAAGACCATCCCGGAAGAAACGCTCTCGCTCGCCGACGGGGTCTACCTCTGGAGCGGCGACACCCGGATCTTTTCGGCCATCATAAACGTCCTCGAGGACAGGCGCAATTTCGGGCAGGACTCGAAAGTGGGCGTGCAGGCCGTCCTGCTTGTCGAGGACAATATCAAATTCTACTCCTCCTACCTGCCGGTCATCTACACCGAGCTGCTTAAGCAGACGCAGATAGTCATGACCGAAGAATTGAACCCCGCAAAAAAACTGATGCGCATGCGCGCCAGGCCGAAGGTGCTTTTCTGCAGCACCTACGAGGAAGCCTGGGAGATCTACGAAAAGTATAAGGCCAATTTGCTGGGCGTCATCACCGATATCGAGTACCCCATGGGCGAGGTCTCGGACCAGGAAGCCGGCCTCACCCTGACCCGCAATATAAAAAAAGACAACCCCGACATGCCGGTCCTGCTCCAGTCCTTCAGCGCGAAGTTCGCCCCCGCGGCCGGCGCGCTGGGCGCCTCTTTTATGCACAAGTCGGCGGCGGACCTCTCCAAGCAGCTGCGCGCCTTCATCCTGCGCTACTTCGGCTTCGGGGATTTCGTCTTCGCCGACAAGAACGGCGTGGAGCTGGCCCGCGCGGCCGACCTCAGCACCATGCTCAGGCTGCTGAAGGTGGTGCCCATTGAGTCGGTGCTGTACCACTCCGGCCGGAACCACTTTTCCAAGTGGCTGTTCGCGCGCACCGAATTCGAGATGGCCTACCACATCAGGCCCTGGAGGATCTCGGAGTTCAATAACCCCGAGGAGCTGCGCAAGTACCTGATCGAAGCCCTGCACCAGTTCGTCTACAAGACCCAGCTGGGCACCGTGCTGAAGTTCGACCGCAAGCTCTTCGACGATTCCACCCCCTTTTCCAAGATCGGCTCCGGCTCCATCGGCGGCAAGGCCAGGGGCCTGGCCTTCGTGGATTTCCTGCTTAGCAAGACGGACCTGGAGAACCGCTGGCCCGGCGTCACGGTGGCCGTCCCCAACACCGTGGTGATAGCCTCGGACGTCTTCGATTTTTTTATGGAGCAGAACGGGATGGATTCGCTTATAAGCGAAAACAATACCAATGAGCAAACCGCCGCTTTTTTCGAGAAAGCCCGCCTGCCCGACTACGTGATGCAGGACCTGGCGGCCCTGCTTGAGAAGCTCCAGGGGCCGCTGGCCATCCGGTCCTCCTCCCTCCTGGAAGATTCCAAGACGCAGCCTTTCGCCGGGGTTTACAAGACCTATATGCTGGCGAACAACCACCCCGACCCCGCCCGCCGCCTGGACGAGCTGGCCAGGGCGGTAAAATTTGTGTACGCCTCGGTGTTCTCGCGCGAGGCGCGCGGCTACCGCAGGCTCAACCCGCTCATCATGGACGATGAAAAGATGGCCGTGGTGATCCAGCGCGTGGTGGGGCGGGACTACCAGGGCGGCCGCTATTACCCGGCCTTCGCGGGGGTGGTGCAGTCCTACAACTATTACCCGGTGCCGCCGCTCAGGGCGGAGGACCCTATCTCCCATATAGCGCTGGGCCTGGGCAAGACCATCGTGGAGGGCTATAACGCGCTGCGCTTCTCGCCCAGCCACCCCCATAATTTGCACCAGTTCTGCACCATCCCGGATTTCCTGGCCAACTCGCAGAAAAAGTTCATCGCCCTCAGGACGGCGCCCTCGGAGAACACTCTGAGCTACGAGGAGGAGCCCGCGCTCGAAGCCGCCGGGATCGAAGAGGCGGAGCGCGACGGCTCGCTCGAGCTGGTAGGCTCGACCTATTCCGCAGAGAACGACCGCGTGTCCGACAATATCTCGGAGCCGGGCCGCCGCCTGATCACCTTCGCCCCCGTGCTCAAGAACGAGGCACTGCCGCTTTCGGAGATACTGAACACGCTTTCCGCGCTGGGCCGGGAAGCTATGGGCTGCAATATAGAAATGGAATTCGCCTGCGATTACGACCCGGTCTCCGGCGCGGCGGCCTTCAGTATCCTGCAGATGCGCCCGATGGTCTCGCGCAGCCAGATAAAAAAGGTTTCGCTGAAGGACTTAAAACACGAGAGCCTGCTGCTCCTCAGCGCCCAGGCCCTGGGCAACGGCTCGCACCGCGACATCACGGACCTGGTCTACGTGATCCCGGAAAGCTTCGACGTGATGAAGACCCGCGACATCGCCGAGGAGATAGGGGAGCTTAACGCGCTCCTGCACGCCGAGGGCCGCTCCTATATCATAATCGGGCCGGGCCGCTGGGGCTCGAGCGACCCGCTGCTCGGGATCCCGGTGAAATGGCACCATATCTCAAATTCCAGGATCATAATCGAGGCGTCCTATGGCGGCCTGGCGGTGGACCCTTCCTACGGCACGCATTTCTTCCACAACGTGACCTCGCTCGGCATCGGCTATTTCACCATAAATGAAACCGGCCCCGGGTCGTTCATCAACTGGGAGCGGATAAAGGCTCACAAGCCGGAAAAAGAATTCACCTACATCCGCCATCTGCGCTTCGACGCGCCGCTGGACATCCGCATAGACGGCTCGGAGGGCAAGGGCGCGGTGGCTGCATAGGCGGGACCGGGCCCGGGCGACGGTTAATGGTTATCGACTGAAGGCCGGGTGCTGATGGCAAAGGGCTGCGGGGAACTTCTTACAGGTTTCTTTCCCGGCTCGCTGAGATATTCCAGGCCCTCTTTTGTTTCTCTTAAGCCCGGCAGCCCTGCGCCCCACACGTCCACCGAAAGAACGTCTTTGACGAAAGACTTCCGATTGGCATCGCCAATCCTCTCCCATTCCGGCGACAGGCTCCTGAGCGAGCCGCGCAGCAGGAAGTCCCTCAGGCCGTCGTCTAAATTCCTTTTTATGTCGTCCACCAGCGGCGAGATGGAAAGCCGGACGCGCTTGCGGTACTCCGGAGTTTCGGCTTTTACCACCGGGCTGCCTACGCCCGCGGCCGCCGGCGCGGCGCCGCCCGCGCTCTTTTTCTCTTTGGCTATTATAAGCCGCCACGGGTTGGTCTTGAAGCCGTAGTAGTCGAGGCGGGTATTCTCGGTTATATCCCAGTTCGTGATAGCTTTTATCCCGGAATACACGACCCCGAGCCCCGGCCTGAAGGAAGCCAGGTCAGAAAAATCCCACCTCAGGGAATAGTCCACCCCGACCCTGGAGGAGTAAGCGTCTTTTGAGAAGGTAAGCATCAGCGGGCTCTGGACGCCGGCGGGCGCGGCCGTGGAGGAAGCCGTGCCCTGCGCGCGGCAAAAAGATGCGCCCGCGCAAAGCGCGGCGGACAGCAGCCAGGCGTAGCAGTTTTTACTCCGCATTTCCCCCCGTTAAAACCCTTCTTTTGTATAGCGCTCGAGCAATTCCCTGGCCAGGCGGCCCTCCGGGTTCAGCTTTAAAGCCTCGTCGAGGGCGCCCTTAAAGTCGGCTTCGAGCCTGGCCGTGTTCTTAAGGCGCTTCCCCTCCACGGCGCGCAGCGCCGCCAGGTCCGCGGCCTTAAGGGAATAAGTCTCTCCCAGGAATTTAGCCGGCTTGATGAACGGGATCAGGTTCCCGGTTTTCAGGGCTTCCGCTATTACCGCGGAGGCCCCCCCGTAGGCTTTATACAGCAGCTGCGCCGCCGCCTTCGGGTTCTGCCCCGCCGCGGCCAGCGACGCGCCCTCCTGGAAATCGGTCTCGGCCAGCTGCCTCCGCGCTTCGACGAGAGCCGGGTAATGGTTAAGCGCGCCCTGGTAGAAAGCCCGGGCCTGCGAATATTCTTTTTTTACCAGCGCCGAATTCCCCTGCACGGTCAGATCCACGGCCTTGCGAAAAGCCTTGTCGGACCCGGCCTTCGCGTTAAAGGCGGCTATGGCCGCTATAGCCCCGGGATCGCGCAGCGCGTCGGCGGCGGCCACCTCCGAAGCGGAGACGAGGGCGGCAGGGGCGTACTTCTTTACGCCCGGATCGGAGGCCGCTATTTTTTCCGCTTCGGTCTTTATAGCCTGCACCCTGGCCGCGCCGGCCTCATAGGCCGCGGCTTTTTCGAAAAGCGTCCCGGCCGACTTGTTCAGGCTGAGATAGGCCTCGGACTCCAGCCAGGGCAGGGCCGAAGCGCGCGCGGCCAGGCCGGCCAGCAGGGCGCAATAACGCTGCCCCGCGCCGCCGGAGTTTCCCAATTCCTGCGCCTGCGAGGCCATGGCCTCAAGCCCGCCGGTATCTCCCCTCGAGGCAAAATAATTTATCAGCGACTCGCGCGCGCTCCAGTTGAGCGGGCTGGCCGCCAGGGCTTTTTTAAGCGCGCCGGCCTCCAGCTCCTGCGCGCCGGGAAAGCCGCTGTTCGAGGCCGAATCTGCCAGGCGGCCAAGCAGCTCCACGGCCTGCCCCGAATCCGGCGCGTAAGACAGCGCCTTCCCGATATCGGCGAAAGCCGCCTCCACGGCGGCCTGCGGCGGGTTCCGCGCCTCCGCCGTTTTCCGCGCCTTGCCCAGATAGTACTCGGCCGCTTTCTGCTTCAGCATGCCGCAGCCGGAAAAGAGCAGCGCCGAAAATAGCAAAGCGGCCGGCCGTGAAGTCTTCATATAAAATTCTCCGCTTTCAGGATCTTCCCGAAGTAAAGCGTGTGGAGATCCGCTTCCGGATAATACTTTTCCAGGACGCCCGCCGACAGGGTTTCCTTCTTCAGGGCCGTCTTCCCGCAGATCTCGCACTGATAGACCAGGCCGCAGCCGTCGATATATTTCAGGCCCTTAACCGCCCCCTCTTTAACCTTCAGCGCGCAGGCGCGCACCTTATCGTATTCCCGGCCCGACTTCGTCCCGCAGAAAGCCAGCTCCTTCTTCATCTCGCCCCGCCGCGGCACGCAGACGCTGAAATGCGCCGCGTTCTCTATCATCGCATGCGTATGCCGCGAGGGCCGCACAAGCACGGTCAGCACCGGCCCGCCCCAGATAAACCCCTCCTGCGCCCACCCTATCGTCATCACGTTCACCCGACCCTTCTTATCCTCGACGACAAGAAAGGCCCCGGGCCCCTCCATCCCCTCGCAAAACTTCTCAAAATTCTCGCTGTATTTCATATAAATCCTCTAAGTAAGGAAGCTGCGGTTTCGTCGGAGGGGTGGCAGCGGTCTGGGTTCGGCGGGCCTTCTCGGAGGCCGGAGCTTACGTAAGAGCGGAGGCCGAGAGA
>JAVHPG010000100.1:0-44339 GCA_036170455.1 Elusimicrobiales bacterium | reverse complement strand
CTTAAACCCCTGAGGTGGCCGGGCAGAACCTCTTTAACACCCTTCACCTCAATAGCCGCCTGGCCGCCGCCCAGCACAAAATCCACCTCCAGCTGCGAAGCTGTGCGCCAGTAGGCCGTTTCATACTCAAGGCCGGAATAATGGCTGTGCGCTTTTATTTCCTGGAAGATAAAATGCTCAAAGGCCTTGCCGAAAACTTCGTTGCCGGGGACCACCTCCGTACGCTTCAGGAAAAAATTCGGCAGCGACAGGTCGAAGAAATAAAATTTTGGGGCCAGGATGACGCGCCGCTTTGGTTTCTTCCTGAAGGACGGGACAAAACGCCCCAGCAGCGTGTCGGAAAGAATCTGAAAATAATTTTTAATAGTGGGGCCGCTGACCCCGCAATCCGAAGCGATGTTATTGTAATTAACCACCTCACCGTTGCTGAAAGCCGCCGCCTCGAGGAACCGGGAGAAAACCGGGACGTTGCGGGAAACGGCTTCAGCCGAAATCTCTTCTTTAAGGTAGTCTCCTATGTAGGCGTGGATCAGTTTGCCTGCCCTGGCCGCCGCATAATGCCGGGGGAGAAGGCCGTTGTTCAGGGCCTTATGAAGGCTAAACTCCCGGATTTCTCCGGAAACCAGCGGGAAAAGCTCATAATGAACGGCGCGGCCGCCTAAAAGGTTGGCTCCTGCCCGCCTTAATTTCCTGGCGCTGGAGCCGCATAAGACAAAACGGATAGCTTTATTTACTATCAGCCACTGAACTTCGTTAAGGAGACCCGGAACAAGCTGTATCTCGTCTATCAAAACCGGAGCCTTGGGAGGCGCGGCCAGCAGCTCTTCGCGCAAAAGGGCCGGCCTTTTGCTGAAACGCTCAAATTCTTCGGAAAGCAGAAGGTCGTAATATCGCGATTCCGGGAACAGTTTTTTCAGGAGAGTGCTTTTGCCGGTCTGCCGCGGGCCTAGCAAAAAACAGGTTTCTGTTCTTGACAACTCAAGTTTTTGGAATCGTTGGTGCATTTGTAGGAAATACTATTTACTTTATCATGATATAATGAGCACATATATTATTATATCATGTTAGGAGCCTGTCCGACCAAACTTAAAAAGCTGCCGTCCGCTTTTGAGAATTCCAGCCGGTTGAATTTAGACTTTGCCAGCAGGCGGGAAGCGTTCTTAAGCACAAGTCCCGCCGTTTCAGGGCTTTTATCAAAATTCACAAGACAGCGCAGAAGCAGTTTAAGAGACTCCGCCCCGGTTACTCCGCCCAAGCGGTTGGTTTTGGCCTTTTTCAACAGGAAAATCCCGGCAAGCGGCCAATTTCCCTGCCTGCCGTCTGACCGCATCTCGCCCCAAAAAGGCGAGCCGTAAGCGCGGAAGCGGCCCTTTTCAAAGCGGAGAAGATTTATCTCGTCGCTGATAACTTCGGCCCCTGAAGCCGCCGCCAGTTTCGAAAGCGTTGACTTCCCGGCTCCGGACTTGCCCAGGAACAGGTAAGCCTTGCCTTTTTTCACCAGACCGGCAGAGTGAAGCATGAAGCCGCCGGAGCGGAGCAGCAGGGAACTTAGCAGGGAGCGCAGAAAAGCGTCAAGACACTGTTCGTTCGGGGCCGCTTTCAGCGTTCCGGCCCCGGTACGCAGATCCAGGGCCGCTTCGAAATCCCCGCGCCTGATCCCAAGGGAACGCCCCTTAAAAAGAATCGCAGGCTTGAACGGGTTCTGTCCGCCGCGGGCCTCAAAAAACTCGAACCTGATCCCCGGGCCGGCCCCGCAGACAAACCCGCCGTATCTGCCCCTTAAAACATGGCCAATACCGTCAGAGTCCGATTTGAAAAACAGTTTCAACCCGGATATTTCAAGCCCCGTCCGGGCCAAAAATGCGGCAGGAGCCTTTTTTATGGCCGTTCTCTCCATAAAGGCAGTGTACCATGATAAACACCTGACTTCAACCACTTTGTTCCGCTGCCACAAAAACGGCCGGGACTTTCCGGGGCGGGGGTTACAGTCCGGAGGGCCATACGGGAGAGACTTCGTACCAGGAATGCAGCTTAATATTGACCCCCTGCAACCGTATGCCGGTCGCCACCCCGGCATCATAATAAACCGTAAAGTTTGAGGTCTGCAGTTCGACCTCTTCCCCCACCAGCAGAACGCCGTGCACTATGCCGCTGCCGCCGCCTGAAAGTTTCTGCTCCTGGCCGGCATATAGAAAACCGTGCACTATCACCTGGGTAAGAGGATAGGTTTTGCCCGTCGCAATATAATCGGAGGCGACGGCCGCGGCGTAAGTGGCCGGAGTGGGCGGAGAGCCCGTCCCCACAGGGTCGAAGGTGAGATAATGCGCCCAATTAGCGCCGTACTCTTTCCAGGCCTTCGGCGGAAGATCGGCGTTATAATTGCCGTTACCGCCGCCGTTGCCCTGGACAGTGACCTCCCCAAGGGATAAGACGTCGCCTACGATAAAATTCCCGCCGCTGCCGGGAACGAAATTAACGTTCCCCGTTATATAATAAGTTTTTCCGCTGGTATCGTTACACCCTTTGAATACAGCGTTCCCCACATAATAGTAGGTGGAGGAATTACCGTTACCGCAGCCGTTAGGAGCGCTGCCGCCGGCTATAGCGGAAGACATATAAGCGGAGAATTTTACGTTGGGAGCGGGCGGCATCGTGTAATAGGACCACCAGTAAACCCCGTCCGTTGAGCTGGTGGTTGAGCCGCCGTCCTGGGGGGAAACATGGCCCGCGCTGAAATAGCGCGGGTAAGTCATACCGGCGGCGTTAATGCTGTTGCCGGAGTAAACGGGACCCCATTCGACATGAGCATTGCCCGTATTCTCAACCTCGGCGCCGGCCCAGATGGAAAAATCCGCCGCGCCGTCGTTGATAAGCACGGCTTTTATACGCCGCGTCTGGCCCCCGGTTTTATCCCTCCCCACGGACTCCACTATGCGCCTGTCGGCGGAGGCGGGGTCTGAACTGATGTTTATGGCGTAGGCGCCGCCGTTCTCTGCGGAATAGACCTTGTCGAAGTGATAGCCGGAGATGGTTCCGGTCGAGGTGATGGTCCACATATCGGTGTTTTCAATCAGTTTCCAGCGCGCCCTGTCCACCCCCGCCTCGGCCAGGTGGAAAGCCGCCGTGGTTTTTTTCTCCTTTACCGACCACTTGCCCTCGTTCTTCACGAACAGATCTATGAGGGGGAACAGCAGCAGCATGAAAAGCAGTATGCTGATGACCATGATAACGGCCATCTGGCCGCGCCGTAGATGCGCCAGAACGGGGGGGTGGGAGAGGGTCATCAGTTCATTATCCTCACTTTTTCAACGGCCATCTGCAGCGCCTTGGTTCCCCCCTCGTAGGTGGCCTTTTCAAAGGTCAGGGAGATGGAGATTATAGTGTCGTCGTCGGTGCGCGGGTAGGTGAAAGCTATATAGCGCAGGTTATTGGCTATCATCTTGCCGGCCGAGCCTCCCCGGGCCTGGAAAAGCTGCAGCCCCCGCTGGTAATACGAAACCGAGACGGTACCGCCCGCGGAGTTGTATTTGTTGAAGGTTATGCGCGAATGCGGCGGCTGCCCTGGGACGGAATCTATTACAATGCTGTCCGATTGGGCCTGCCGCAGGTCCCTGTTGATATTGGCCAGCGCCCCGCGGGCGTTTTTCTGTATCTCCACCCGGGCGATAAGCAGCTGGGTAAACCGGTAGACTTTGGTAAAAGTTCGCGGAGCGGCCAGCATGACCACCCCCATGATGCCGACCACTATCATCATCTCTATCATGGTAAAACCGCGTTTTGAGTTTACGGTTTTCATAAAATTACCAGAAAAAGTCCGCCGTTTTCGTCTCAGCCGGGGCCACGGCTATGGCGAGCGACTCCTTGCGCGTGATGGCGGGCGCAGTGCCGCTCCAGGAGGTATACCAGGCGTAAACATTATAACTGTAGCCTCCCTTTATCGGGATAGTATAATTGCCAAGGGCATTGCTGGAAGCGGCGTAATAGACGCCGGCGCCGCCTCTTAAGGCGGTCGTTATATCCGGGGGGCCGGCCCCGGCCGCAAGGGTGGAGGTGGTCACGTAAACAAGCACCCCGGTGGTAATAGCGGGCCCGGTCAGGCTGCCCGTATGCACGGCGCCGTTCATGGAGCCGAACGCTCCCAAAACCGTATAGGTGGAGGAAAAAGCCACACCCCCGGCTTGAAGCACTACTGTAGTGCTGGAAGGAGAGGAGCTCTCGCCCGTCTCAAGCTGCGGCTGAACGACATAGGTACCCGTTGAAACGCCCGAGCCGGAAATAGTGAAATAGCCGTTGGAGTCGCTTATACCGCTGCCCTGATCGATGCCGCCTTTGAACCCTACCACCGGGATATTGGGCAAAGGGTCCGTGCCGTTGGTAGTGACCCGGCCTCGTATCCTGCCGCCGTAGTAAAGTGAAAAATCCACATCCTTGACCACCGCGCCGAGTCCGACATTAATATCCGTGGAGGAGAGTTGCACATAGCTGGGGCTCTGGCTCTGGTAGTTGGCCGCAACGCTGACAATTCCGGCCGTCACCGGCAGCAGATAGCGGCCGCTGGAGTTGGTGGCTATCTGCGGACTGCCGAATGCGAACATTTTTATGCCCGGAAGCGCGGACCCGCTTACATCGGTGACCCGCCCGGTTACGTAGCCGTAGAGGGTAATTGTGGTAAGTTGGATGTTTCCCACGGCCGAGACAAAGTCGGCCGAAACGCCGCCGAAATAGGCCGCGCTGGAAAAAACAAGCCCACTGGAGACGTAAACCGTCCAGGAACCGGTGGAGACATTTGCGAGGTTGAAGGCGCCGGCGGAGTCGGCGGCCACCGGGGAAGAAAGGCTGTCGTCGGCGAACGCCACCGCGCCGGCCGCCGGGGTGCCGGTAGCGCAGGCGTTGGTGTCGGAACTGTTATGGGGCTGATAGGCTACGGGGTTAGTGACCACGAAGTCGTTATTGTTGTTTTGCGTGTCGTAACACCGCCCCTGCCCCGCTGTCACCACTCCGGAAGCGGTCCCGCGCGTGTAGCCCTCACCTACCTCCAAGCCGGCCGCCTGGACGATCGCGGCGCCCTCGTATCTTATGGCCAATTTTTTTAACGCGGTCCCGTTGTTGGTGGCGTTCCAGCCTAAGACGTCATACTCCGTCATTGTCGTAACATTACACAGGATCAGATGCCCGGCGGAGGAGGGGTTCCCGGTATCGATAAGGTCCTTCGCGGATATAAAGTCCCAATCCGAGCCGTTGTTGTATACCGCATCAGCCTGTCTGGTAATGCCCGCCGAGGTGATGGTGCCGGTGTTGGCGAACAAGAAATACGAGCCTGGCCCCACGGAAACGGCGCGGTAGTCGAAATGAGGGAAGATCTCGGGCGCCCCCTCCTCCGTGCAGGTAAAAATAACCGCCCTATTGGACCCGGTCCCTCCCCCGGTACCAAGCCCGGTCGCCATGGTCCAGGTCCAGGTAGTGGGATTGTAGACTTCCACCCACTCGGCATCGACGGTTGCCGCGACGGAACTGCCCACCACCTGACTTATCACCAGGTGGTCGCGCCGCCAGGCGGCGCCGGTTATTGTACCGCTGGACATCTGGGTAAGTGTAAAGTTCTTGCCTGTAACAGACTGGCCGGAGGTCACCCCGAAAGAGGGCAGAGTGGAGGGAAAATACGCGTCTTTGGTGGCCAGCAGGGTATAGGTGCCCGGCTCGATGGTGAAAGAGTACCCCCCCGCGGCATTGGTTTCCCCGTACTTCGAGGGGTTTTCCTGGGCGCGCACGACAACGCCTGCTATGGAGGAGCCGCCGGTATCGCGCACGGCGCCGCCGATAGTGCCGCTCTCATTGACCCTGGCGGGGTTTTCGCGCAGGTTCCGGATCTCCAGTTTGCGCCATTCGCCGCGCTCTTTCCAGACCACGTAAACCTTGATTTCCTTCAGACCAGAGTCCGGTTCGTCCCAGGCCAGGTAACTGAGGTTGCCGTTGGAGTCCTCGTTCACCTTCCGGATGTAGACGCGCCTGACAAAAGTTATGCCTCCGACGTTCACCGTTTCCGGACCGTTGGGCGCCACGTCGTAGACCATCTCCCCGACCGCGAAATTCGGATCGGAAGCCGATGCCGTGGTGACCAGGACCCTGTAATAAGACTTATTCTTAAGAAACTCTATCCTTTCCTGGGCTATATTATTGGCCAGGGAGCGGATCTTGGCGGATTGTATGCTCACGTTGAAGAATTTGAAGGCCCCGACCAGGCCCAGAATACCGACGGACATGATGACCATGGATACCATCAGTTCGGTAAGCGTAACCCCGGCGCGGCCGCCGGAGTAAAATATGCCGTGGAACGGCCGGCTGATTTTTGTCTGTTTCATAGCCCCGACAGAGCCTCCCCCCTGGACATTATAAACAGCATAGTAACGCAAAATCAAGAAAAAAGCGGCAATCCCGCCTTTCCGCGGAATTGCCGCTTAACCAACCTAGTGTGCCGCCGCAAAAGCCGGCTATGCCTCGTGCCGCGAACCGCCCCGCGCCGTCAGAACTTCGGCGACGTCACCTCTTTCCAGGACTTCTGCGTCTGGCCTGAGCCGATTATGTGGATATCCAGGTTGTCCTGGAAGTAGACCGTCAGGCGGCGCCTGTGAGCCTCCTGGTCCCGGTCATCCTCGTGGTTTTTATGATTATTCAAGTCCGCGGGCTCCTGATCGTGATGGTCCTCATCCGAGGAATCCCCGTGATAGGAGGACTTGTGGTCCTCGTCGTATTTATCATCGTCGGATTTCTCGGAATCGGAATCGGAACTCTCCAGTTTTGTCTCTTTATGCGCGGCCATAATAAGGCCGACTATAGTGTCGCCCCGCTTCAGTTTAAGTTTCTTTCCGGCATAGACCCACCCTTCAAGATGAATAGTGGCGCTGGTCTGGAGGTCGCCGGTCGTGGCGGCCCCGAAAGTATACGTAGCGTTTCTTCCCGGGCTGCCGGGGCCTCCGATATCTCCGGGGTAGTCTCCGGGGGAGGAAGTGTCGATCTTTTTGTACTCTTTCCAGGCGTCCGCCGGTACGCTGACCGCGCGGGGATAGAACGCGGACAGGCCAAGGGAACTGTACTTGGCGTTCACGGACGCTATGCTGGCCGTCCCGTCTTTGAACTCCAGCGTGTCCATGGCGATGATGGCGCCGCGCAGCAGGTTGTTCCCGCCTTTAAACTTGGCCTTTACGCCCGTGTCGTAAAAGCGCACATAGGGCTGGGTGTCGATGACATTCGAGTACGAATAGGAGTCCTCGTCGGATCTATCGTGTTCGTCTATCTTGTCGCTGTCGTCATCCTTGTGTTTTTTATGCTCGGACCGGTCGCCTTTCTTGTAGTAGGTTCCCTGCGCCTTCGCGAGGGCTTTATAGTATTCAAGGTCCACATTAGGCCACGCCGGCACGCCTGGAGAGTAGTTAAAGGACCACCAGAAAATCCCGTCGGTATTGGGCAGGGAGGCCTTATTGTCGATATGCTTGATCTTCCCCTTGGAGAACAGCCTGGGATAGAAAACGCGCGACTTTTCCTTTATATCAAGGTCGTCATACGCGTAAACAGGCCCCCAATGGATATTGGTCTTTTTCTGGAACTTTATTTTATAGCCCATAACGGCGCCGAACTGGGCGGAGCCCTTGCTCAGAACGACCTCAAGCCCGCGATATTCCGGACTGGCCGAATCATCTTTAGCGTAACAGGTGATCGTGCGGTCATCGGTCCCGGGGCCGGGGATAATACTCAGCTTGTATTTGCCGCCGGCGATATCGGAGTAGATAGTATTGCCGTCGTAACCCGAGATCACCGTTCCATGCCCCGCGGCGGCCCAATTATCGCTATTGAGATTAAGAGCCCAGATTCCCTTCTGAACGCAGGCATTGGCGACCTCGTAAGCGGAAATAGACTTGCGCGACAGCAGCGAGCTTTTTTGTATCGACTGGCTTTTGATGACTACGGCCACAATGTAGATAAGCGCCACTGCTCCCATCACCACGATGGAAGCAAGCAGAGCCTGGCCGCGCCGGTTAGAGAAAGGTTTCATATTATTTGTCCTCCATCAACCTATGAATCTAGTCTAACAGGCGTTCCGGTTAAAGTCAAGTAAGATTGTTGTAAGACCGCCCCTGCCGCCTTCGCGGCGGAGCTCCGCGGCGTGGCGGAAATCACCTCCCGGCGAACCGGTATCCGGTCCCGGGAACCGTTTCTATAAGGCCCCCGAGAGCGCCCAGCTTCTGGCGCAGCTGCGAGATATGGAAGTCTATGGTCCTGGTCGTACCGTAATAGTCGGTCCCCCATACGGCGTTCATCATTACTTCCCGGCTCATTGCCTCACCTTTGCGGCTGAGAAGCAGTGAAAGAAGGTCGAATTCCTTGGAGCGCAGCGTAAGCGCCTTGCCGTTTAAAAGCGCTTGTCTGCTCAGCTGGTTCAGGCTCAGGCCTCCTCCGCTTAGCGGCCCGCCGGCCGGCCTTACCAGCGTAACGCGCCGCAGGACAGCCTTTAGATACGCCCGGCACACCGGGATATTGAATGGATACTTCCAGCAATCGTCGGCCCCGCCGTCCAGCCAGCGTATCAGGTCCCGGGCCTCCATCGCGCCGCCGAACATGATCAGCGCGCAGTTTGACCGGGGAAAAGCGCGGCGCAGCTCCCCGGAAAGGCCGGCTGCCGCAAGCGCGGCGTCATCCGCGTCCAGAAAAACGGCTGAGATGTCGTACCGGCCTATTATTCCGGAAACCTGCTCCGCGGAGCCCGCCCACAGCGCCGTCGCGCGGACGCCGCTCAGCAGCGTCTCGAAAGCGCTCCGGTATTCCGGGTTGTCCGTAGCCACAAGGAATTTTCTGGGGAGAGACATAAGGCTTCAGGAGCGGAGGAGAAGATTGGCTAGCCTGGCGGCCAGTACCCGGGGTTCAAAAGGTTTGGCCAGGTAGCCGTCGGCTCCGCAATCAAGGCCGCGCACGATCTCCTCGTCGCTGCTGCGGATAGTCAGCATAAGGACCGGAATATCGGCGAACTCAGGATTGGAGCGGATATCCCGGCACACCGCATAACCGTCTTTAAAGGGCATGTTCACGTCCAGCAGGACCAGGGCCGGACGCTCTTTTTTCAGCGCCAGCAGTCCGGAGGGGCCGTCAAAAGCCGACAAAAACTCGTAATCCAGCGGCGCCAGGACCTGCCTCACTATATTATGAAAATCCTCCTCGTCGTCGATCAGCAGGATCTTTATCTTCGGCATCAGCTCCCCCTCAGCGGCAGCGACAGGATAAAGGTGCTGCCTGCGCCTGATTCACTTTCAAATCTTATATCGCCCCCCATCATCCTGGCCAGGCTTCTGCTTATGGCAAGGCCGAGGCCCGCCCCTTTCACCTGCGCGAGTTCGGGGGAGGCGGGAGGCAGGCGCTGAAAACGCCTGAATAGTCCGTTGATATGCTCCGGCCGTATTCCCGCCCCGGTGTCGCGGAAAGCCAGATGAAGCAGATTCGCGCCGGCTTCGGCGGAAATACGGATGCCCCCCCCGGGGCTGTTATACTTGATCGCGTTATCCAAAAGGTTTATCAGGATCTGCCGCACTTTGGCCGGGTCCGCGTACGCGCGGGAAGCCTCCTCCGGGATAAGCACTTCCAGCTTCAGTTTATGTTCCGCGATCCGGAGGGAGAATAGCTCGCGTACTTCCAGAGTTAAGTTTTTTATATCCACGCATTCCGGCCGGTTTTGCGCCTGGCGCGACTCTATCCGGGAGAGCTCCAGCAGGTTTTCCACAAGATGCCGCAGGCGGGCTAAATTCACCTGCATGCGCTCCAGGTTTTCGCGGGTCTGGGGGGTAGCTCCGGGGTCCAGCAGAAGCAGCGGAATATAACCTTCCATGGCCGCAAGCGGAGAGCGAAGCTCATGGCTGATATTGGCCACGAACTCGTTTTTCAGATTATCCAGCTCCATAAGCCTGTCCGCCATCTGGTTAAGCTGCTGCGCGAGCTGGTTTAATTCCTTTATTTTAGAGGACGGGATATGATGCTGGAAGCGGCCGAGTCCGTACTCCCGGATACCGTTTAGTATATTTTCAAGCGGCTTGATGAAATAGCGGCCCGCAAGATAAACAAGCGCGCAGGAAACAAGCAGGAAGACCTGCCCGAAAAGCATGAATTTTTCATGGTTTAATTTTGGATCCAGACCCAGCCTGAGAACGGCCCAGATAAAGAGCTCAAGGCTCAGCCCCGCCATGGCAGTGGAGAAAATCGCAAAATTATCGCGCAGTTTCATTATTCAGCTACTTCCGGTCCCGGCCATCACGCCTAGTTGTTCTGGATCTTGACGCGTTGCACATAGAGCTGTACCGCCTTGCTGCTACCGGAGCCCACGTATTTTTCAAAAGTCATGCTCACGCTCAGGATATACGGATCGGAAGTCTTCGGATAGGCGAAAGTCAGACTGCGCAGGCTGCCGAAGGTCCGGACGGAACCCATGTAGAGACTCTGCCCCCTTTGGGAAAAGCTGACGGTCCGGTTAGCGGCGGGAAGCGTAAAAGTAATACGACTGCACGGCGGCTGGGCGCTGTCGTAGCGGTCTATCACTACGCTGGCGGCGCTGCCCTGGCGCAGCAGCCTGCTGATGGTGTCGAAAGAATTGAACGCGCCCTGCTGTATGGAAGCCAGGGCGTCAGCCATCATCTGCGACCTGAAGGCCTGCTGCATAACCACTGCTCCCATGGAGCCAACCGCGCCCATGATCCCCACGACCACCATGAGTTCGATAAGAGTATAGCCCCGGGCTTTATGGCTTACCATGTCAGATCCACCGTAATCTGTCCGCTGCTGACGCAGACGCCGCTCACGCTTACCGCGCTGGTCTCTGTGCCGCCGCTCCTGGTCATTGACGTAAGATACCCGTAGACCGTATAAGTCGACGCCCTGGCCACGCTCAGGGAATATTGCCCGTACGAGTCGCTTACTCCGCTATAAATGACGTTGGATCCGGACCTGTACGCCGCGTCTATAGTGGGCACGGAGGAGAAGGAGGAAGTGGAAACTATGACGAGAGCGCCTGTTGTAACCAGTTCAGCGCCTTTCCTTAAGGCGCCCTTCAGAACACCCCGGCTGGTGCTTACCAGGAAATTTTTCCCCGTGAGCGTGGCTCCTTCCGTTATGGCTGCGTTAATACCCGTCGGAGTTGACGACTGCGATTGCGCGTCGATAATGGGTTCAATTGTCGCCGCCCCCGCCGGGATGCCCCTTAAAGAGTAATTTCCGCCGGAGTTGGTTATGCCGGAAGCCACCTCCAGGCCCAGGCTTAAAGCGTGAACGGGGACGTTTGGGTAGGGGTCGGTCCCGTTGGTAGTGACCTTACCGGACACATTTCCCGAGGGGACCAGGTTAAAATTTGTTCCGGAAACCACTACTCCGGCGGAAACCGAGGCGGTGGAAGAGAGACTGTTGAAACTCGCATTGGCGAAACCGGAATTAGCCGTCACAGTATAAGATCCGGAGGCGAGGCTAAGGATAAAAATGCCCGCGGCGTCCGTCAGGGTGCTGGAAATGCCTGCCGATACGGAAACTCCCTGGATCGGCAGCAGGGTGTCGGAACGCTTCACAACCCCTGAAATTCCGCCCTGCCCCTCCGTCGCCGGCTCCAGAAGCAGGTTTAGCGCCGTAGTCAGGCCGGTGTTCACAGCGACGTAAGAGGCGGTAACGGAAGAGAACGTAGTCCAGTATGCCGCTGCCGACCAGGTGCCGGTAGTAACGCTGTTGAGCAGATAATAACCAGTGGAGGAAGAGAACCCCGCTGAGGAGTAGCCGTCGGTAACCAGCACATTGGCGCTGGAAGCCGGAACGCCGTACTGAACCGGGCTTACGGCACCGCCCGAGTTGCGCGGAAAACCGGCGCCTACCGATGAGAACACCAAGATATCGTTTGCATTACTGCCGGAATCATATGAGCTGCCGACCCCTGAAGTAAGCGCGGAAGGGCTGGACTTGCGGCCCAGCCAGCCGTTTGAGCCGAAATCAGAGGCGCTGGTGTTAATTCCCGCGGTCTCCACGCCCGCGGACGGGCCGGGCCCCCCGTCGTTTGTCCAGCCCACGGTGTCGAAAGCCACTCCGAATTCGTTCTGGATAGCAACCCCCGCTCTTGTTAGATCGGAGAATGGCCCCATTGAGGCAAACAAGGCGTCTGGGGACGCGCCGTTTATGGTAGGAGAATCTGTGGCGATGAGAAAATATTTCTGGGAGCCGATATACCTGGGGCTGGTTCCGCCCCAGGTGAAAGCGACGTCGTTTACGGAGTTGTCGCTCCTGATATGTTTGACCCGGAGCCTGGCGGTTATTCCGTCCGTTATCATGATCTGGTAAGTAGCGGGGTTATAAAGTTCCAGGAAGTTACGGCTTGGCTCCGGGGCAGCTCCGGCCGCGCCCGCGAAAACGCCGCTGATCAACGGTCCGGCCGGCCTGGCGGTAAGCAGACCCGAAACCATACCATAGACTTTAGCCCTCATGATCATATTAAACTGAGTAGGGCCCACCGGAGTTACGGAACCAGAAACCTCATCCCAATAGCCCGGCTTGGTGACGGTCACAGTGTAGGTCTTGGTGTCCATTTCTATCGCATAGTACCCGGTGGTTGAAGTCAGGCCCGCCCAATTCTGGTTTTCAGTAATGAAGATCTCAGCGTTGGAGATCGCCGCGCCGGCCGTATCGGTGACCAGGCCGTAGAGCGTGGCGTTCAGCGGAATGAGGCCGGGGTCGGAAAGCAGGGCCGTGTAGCTGCGCGTTTCCGTGATTGAGCCCATCAGGAATTTAACTTCGGTGGTGATCTGTTTTAAACCCGTATCAGCCGCGTTCGGGGAAAGTATTACGATACTGCCGGCGCTGTCCCGGTAGACCCGGCTTACGATGGTGGTCCGCTCGAATGATTTTCCGCCCATGACGAATGTTTCCGGAGGATAATTTGTCAGATCCACCCCCGGTGGGATATCAAGGTCGCCCTGCGGCGTAACCAGCAGCATATCATAGGAGAGCCCCCTGAGCGTTTCAAGATTGTCCTGGGCAAGCCGGGCGGCGATGCCGCGGCTTTTAGAAACGATCAGGCCTTTCATAACGGCTTTGTAAACCATAGCCGTAGTGGCGGCGACCATGGTCATTATGGTGACCGCAACCATCAATTCCACCAGGGACACACCCCTGGAACTGCGCCGGCGGAAGCCGCCGTCCGACTTTACAGTCTTACCCCCCGCGCGGGACGCAGTCATTGCAGCACCGCCGCGTCATCGTCTCCGGGCGATCCCGGTTGTTCCTTTGCGTCGGGTTGTATGGGAGAAGTGCGGACGCCGATGTCGTCCGTACCGGAGAAATTATCGGTCTCTGAATCGCGGCGCCGGTTCGGGCCGAAAGAATAGATCACCGCCGTCTCGGAGTCCTGCCCCGGTTCGGCCCGGTAGCGGAGCCAGTAAGGCTGGCCCCACGGATCCATCAGATATCGTTTCCGGCCGGGATCCTGGCTGATCCCGGGGCAGGGGACCGCTTCAACGGCCTTGACCACGCCGGGGCCCAGATATCCGGAACGCAGGGCGGTGAACATGCGTCTGTGAAACGAGTCTTTATCAAGCAGCTTTTCCGTAGCGCCTTCACAGGCTACCGCTTTGGCGAGCGCCCGCACCTCATTGCGGGCGCAGGATATTTTAAGGTCGCTGTCCGTCCTCGCCAGCAATTCCATAAGGCCGCAACCGGAAGCCGCGATAAAAAAAGGCAGCACGATGAGCGCGGCGCGCCTTCCCGGAGACGGGGTTTGCCCCGAAGCCGCAAGATAGAAGAGGGCGCCCGTCAGAAGTTCAATATATTCGCCGGTAAAATCTACCGGGTAGATTACCAGCAGAGCAGCCCCGAGCAAAGCCCACGGAGTAAAAGAAAGCGGAATGATCATCATGTCCGCTTTGGACGGAAGCCGCAGGCGGAGCCCGGATGAAAAAGCCCGGAGCGCGGGCAGCGCTGCGCCCCAGAAAACCAGGGTGGCGAGCACCAGCCATTTCGGCTGTAAGTAAGGCTGGAGGATATTATGCAGATTCGGCTCCTGCTGGTAATTGTACCTCAGGAATACTTCGGGAGGGAGAAAACCGTACAGCCGCTGTCCCCAGCTGATTTCTTCACCGGCGACCGCAAAACAGAAAAGAGCGGCCGCGGTAACTACCCAGGCCCTGACGAAGCCGAGCCGCTTCGCCTCCAGGGAAAATACAAGTCCGGCGGCGAAAAAAGCGCCGAAAGTCAGCCATTCGATCCAGGAATCTTCCTGCGCCACCCTGTCGGCAAACTCCGGCGCCGCGACGCTGAGGAAGGCGAAAGCGGCCATGATGAGGCCGGGAACACATTGTCGCAGCAGGTCGCCGCGCTTTAATGACTTCAATTCTTTGATGAACCAGATCATTATTTAAAGGTAATCTGAAAATAAATTTTACAAAAATTATCCGGCGCCGCCCCGCCGCAAACAGCCCGAAAGTCGCTGCTGTTAAAAAGCCGGCCGTAAGCGGCGGGGATAAAGCGATAGAAAACGGGTCCGGCTTCTTTCATTATTCAAGGATAGGAACCGGCGTCCCCTTCTTCGGCGGGGGCTTCCTGGCCGGTGGGCGCGGCGCCGGCGGGCTCTTCGGCTTCTACGGCCTCGGCCCTGGGCGCGGGCTTCTTCCTCAATACTTTCTTCATTTTCCTGGGCGCGGGCTGGGTATCCTTGTCCACCATGGTCTGCCCGGCCTCTTCCTCCGCGGCGGCCGCCTCTCCGGCGGGGAGCTTCTTGCGCCTTATCAGGCGTTTCTTTTTAACGGGCTTTGCGGCGGCTTCATCGCCGGCGGGCGCCTGCTCCACGGCCGCGGCGTCCGGTTTTTTTGCCTCGAGCAGCTCGTCGTAGCTCTGGCGCTGGTCGTCGTCAAGGAACTCGCGGATAGCGTCGGGCAGCTCCCTGTTCATCTTGACCATCTCGTAGCGGCTGGCGTTCATCTTGTAGCGCCATTTTTTCTCTTCGGCGAGGTTTTTCTCGTATTCTTTCAGAAGCTTGTCGAACTGGGCCGTCCGCTTGTTTATAGCGGAGGAGATCCTGTCCTCCTGCTTGGAGCTCAGGCGCAGGGCGGCAGAGAGCTCGGACATTATTTTCTGGGCGTCAGGCCTCTGCACTGGCTCCAGGCTTTCGGCGGCCGCGGCCTTCGCGGCCGGCGTTTCTTCCAGGTCGGCTTTGCTCAGCTCCTGGGACCAGGCCGCGGCCGGAAGGGCAAGCAGCGCCAATATAAGAAGTTTTTTCATCGTTCCTCCAATTAATTTAGTCCACTAGATCGGCTATGGCCACGCGGCTGGTATGCTCGGTGCGGCCCCAAAAATCCGTGCCGCGCAGCACGCCGGCCACGAAGATCGGCAGGCGCAGCAGCCCCAGCAGCGGCTGCAGGAAATAAGCGGCCGCCAGGGCGGGCCTGGCGCGCTCTATCACCAGGGCGACCGCGGGGTAAAGCAAAAGCGGCACGAGCGAGAGCGCCTTCATAGTATGCTCCATCCCCGGCAAATGACCGTAAAGCCAGACGAGGAGGTTGAAAGAATCCCGGGTATACCAAACCAGCCCGGCGGCCAGCGTCACGATGACGAAGCGGTAGGTCTGCGAACAGTAAAGAGCACCCTCGAAAGCCCGCATATCTCCCAGCCGCAGCGCGCGGTAGAACAGGCCGGGCAGGTGGCGGCGGGCGGTGTCGAGCGAGCCGCGGGTCCAGCGGATGGTGCGGCACATATACTGGCTCAGCGTCTCCGGCTCCTCGTCGTAGACGATCGCGTCCGGCGCCCAGGAGATGCGCACGCCGTGGCGGATAAGGCGCATCTGCATCTCCAGGTCTTCCGTAAGGCAGGTCTCGTCCCAGTGGTATTTCCGGGCGACAGCGGCGGTAAAGCACATCCCCTTGCCGTGCAGCGTGGCGGAAAGGCCCAGCGCCTGCTTGGGCAGCTGGAAGAACCTGTTGGTGATATAATGCCCGGAGGCGAGTATTTTAGAGAGCAGGCAGCCGGTATTCTTTGCCAGCTGCCGGCCCTGCACGGCCTCGGCCCCGGCGGCCAGGGCGGAGTTCATGGCCTCGAGGAAACCCGGGTGCGCAAGCGAGTCGGCGTCGAAATAACAGAGCGCGTCGTAATTGGCCGCGGCTAGTATCTTTTCCGTAGCCCATTTCATTGCGCGGCCTTTACCCGCCTTTAGACCGGGGCCGGCGTGCTCAAGCACCTTCGCGCCGGCATCCGCCGCCGTCCGCGCCGTGGCGTCGGTGCAATGATCGGCGACTACAAAGATGTCGAAAAGCTCCCGGGGATACTTTATGCCGGTCAGGCTTTGCACGGCCAGCCCGACCACCCCTTCCTCGTTATGCGCGGGCAGCAGCAGCGCGAAGCGGCGCCGCTCCGCGGCCCGGGCAAGTTTTTCACGGCGCCAAAAGCCGCGGAAGCTCAGGAAAAAATAAAAAAGGCCTGTGGCGAACAGGAAGACCTGCGCCAGGTTGGATAGCGTTACCAGAATTAATTTCTGCATAGCAATCCTGCCGGCGCAAAAAGACGCCGGCTATGGATATCGATAATAATACAAAATGACCGCCTCCATAGCAATAAACCGGCTACGCTGAGCTTTCCCCGCTGTTGACTAAAGCGATTTTCGGTGTTATATTATTGTCATGGAAGAGAAAAAGAAATCCGGCTGGAAGATCTGGGTCTATATGAGCCCGGTCTATATCGTGCTCGGCCTGATGCTTTACAGGTGGAACGCTAAAATAAATTCAAGCGATGTGGACCTTTCCAAAGAAGAGTACAACGCTTTCAACGCCTCCGAAGGCGAAATAAAAAAGCACAACGACGACGGCTATAACCCGGGCCTTAGCGACAGCGGCTATACCGTGCGCTACCGCTCCGGCGACGGCGACGGAACCGCGGGCCAGACCGGGGACTCCCAGAGCCGTCAGTCCGCGGGCCAGACCGGGCAGGCGGGGGACGGGCGCCAGGCGCAGGAGAGAGAAAATAACCAGAGAACCGAGGCGGCCGGGAATACCCAGGGACATGTTAAATCGGGCAACCAGTCCGCGCTTGAATCCAACGATACCCGGGCCAAGGAAGCGATGGGGTTGGGCAACCAGAAAGGCTACCTTTCTTACGCCGTGGGCAAGGTCATGAACAACCCCAAGGCCGTGGGCGCGCTCCTGAATAACCAGTACATAGTAAACGGCTTTATGTCCAGGGGCACAGTGAAAGCCGCCACCGCCAGCCCGCAGGGCCTAGCCAACTACCTCGGCGGCAGCGGCCCGGCCAATTTTATGAATAATCCAATGGTCAAAGCCGCCATGAACAATCCAGCGCTAGTCAGCGCCGTGGCCTCAAGCGGCCTGGTCTCCGCGATGCTGAACACCCCGGCCGCCCAGGCGCTTATGAAGGATCCGCAGGCCCTGGGCGACCTGATCAATAATAACCCGCAGCTGCTGACCCTGGCCATGCAGAACCCGCAGACCCTGAGCATCCTGATGAGCAACCCCGAAGTTTCGGGCATGGTCGGCAAATTCGATACAAGCAAAATAAAAAAATTCTGATTTCCGCGCTTCCCGCCTTGCCCCCCGTCGCCGCCAAAAGCCTTGACAATAATCAAACAAAAGTCCTATATTGGGTTTAGGCCTAAAGACCTATTCCACAAACATAAGCGGCAGGAGGGAAAATGAAGAGAACAACAGCGTTTCTTACCGTCGTACTGATGGCCTCGGCTATCGGCGCGCAGGCTTCGCAGAAGATAGTGAGCTTCGACCCCGCCTACAAAGGCGCCATAGACAAAAGCATCGAGAGCGTAGGCGGAAAGGTCTCCCGTAAATTCACCCTGATCTCCTCCCTGGTGGCGACTTTCCCCGACAATCTGAAGGATTCCAGCATCTACTCGCTTAATGGCGTTACCGACGTGGCCGAAGACAGCTATATCCGCTGGATAGAGGCCGCGCCCGCTTCGATGAATTCTATTCCCCTCCCCTCCGTGGAAAGCGCCCTTAAAATGATACGCACAGGGGAAGGCTGGGACGCCCCCGCTTTCGCCGAGATCCGCCCCGCCGTCGACCCCGCGGAAAAAGAAATACCCTGGGGAGTGAAGCGCGTGAACGCCGCCGGCGCCTGGAACACTACCGCCGGGCAGGGCGTTAAAGTGGCCATCGTCGACACCGGCATGGATTACACCCACCCCGACCTGGCGGCAAACTACAAGGGCGGCTATAACGCGATAATCACCACCGCCACCCCCATGGACGACCACGGGCACGGCACGCATGTGTCCGGGACCATCGGCGCGGTGAGGGACTCCAAAGGCGTCGTGGGCGTGGCCCCGAAAGCCGACCTTTACGCCGTGAAAGTTCTGGACAAGAACGGCTCCGGGCAGTACTCCTGGGTCGTGGCCGGCATAGAGTGGGCCGTCATGCACGGGATGAACGTCATCAATATGAGCCTCGGCGGCGGCAGCGGCACCGAAGCGCTTAAACAGATCATGATCAAGTCAAAAGAGATGGGCGTAGCCGTGGTCTGCGCGGCCGGCAACGATTCCGGCCCGGTGAATTATCCGGCAAAGTATCCAGAAGCCATAGCGGTTTCCGCCTCTGACTCGGCCGACAAGCTCGCCTCGTTCTCCTCGCGCGGGCCCGAAGTGGTAGTGATAGCCCCCGGCGTTAACGTGTATTCCACCCGCAAAGGCGGCGGCTACACCACGATGTCCGGGACCTCCATGGCCTGCCCTCACACGGCCGGCCTTGCGGCGCTCGCGGTAGGCGCCGGAGCCAAGGGCTCCGACGCGGTAAGGGCGGCCCTGAAAGCGGCGGCCACCCCCCTCCCCGGCCTGAAGCCCACCGACCAGGGCGCCGGCCTCGTGGACGCGGCCAAGCTCGTGAAATAAGCTTAAGCAGGCCCTGAAAAACCCCGCGGCTGAAACCGCGGGGTTTTTTATTTGCTAAAATCATAGCTGCGGCTGTTTTTATCTTCCGGGGGGGCGGCTTAAACCATGCTTAAACCTGTACTATCCATAATCTTTACCATTTTATCCTGCAGCCGGGCCTTTGCCGCGCAGAAAATAGTGACCTTCGACGCCGCAACGAACCCCGCTGCACAGGTGCGGCTCATCGAGAGCCGCGGCGGCAGGGTGGTAAAAGAATTCGCTTTTATAAACGCCGTCCTGGCCGACTTCCCGGACGGCAAGCGGGCGGCTGATATAAGCCGCGCGCCCGGGGTGGCGGCGGCCGAGGATGACGAGGAAATTTACTGGCTGGGTTCGGAAGAGGCTTCTTTCGCCGAGGCCGCCGCGCTTTCGGCGCGCGAGATAAGGGACGGCGTACCGCAGCCGGTTCAGCCGCCGGCAGTTTCAACCCCGCCAGCCCCCATCGCACCTGTTTATTTATCCACAGTCAGCGTCGAAGGCAAAGTAGACCATATGCCCTGGAGCGTCAGCAGGCTGCAGGTTCCGCAGGTCTGGGCCCGCACAAAAGGCAAGGGCGCCCGCGTGGCGGTGCTGGATAGCGGCGTTGACTGCACGCACCCCGACCTGGCTCCAAATTGTGCCCCGGGCTACAATGTTTTCGCCCCCGGAACCGTTCCCGCCGACGAAAAAGGCCACGGCACGCATGTGGCCGGAATAATAGCCGGAGCTCATAACTGGTCCGGAATGGTAGGCATCGCGCCGGAAGCCACCATACTGCCGGTCAAAGTCCTCAACAGCAGCGGCACCGGGAAAGTTTCTCAGATAATAGAGGGCATCGGCTGGGCAGTTCAGCAAAAAGTGGACATAATCAATATGAGCCTGGGAGCCGCTAAAACCTCGGAGGCGCAGGGCAAGGCCGTGAAGGCGGCTAAAGAGGCTGGGATACTTGTGGTCTGCGGTGCAGGCAATGAAGGCGGAGCGGTGTACTACCCGGCCGCCTACGAGGACTCCGTGGCGGTAGCTGCCCTGGATTACTCCAATAAGATCACGGGTTTTTCCTGCCGCGGTCCGGAGATAGATTTCATAGCCCCGGGCGTCAGGATCTACTCGGCCGCTCCGGGAGGTTCATTTGCCCTCATGCAGGGAACTTCACAGGCCGCGCCGCATATCTCCGGCCTGGCCGCGCTCGCGGTCAGCCTGGGCGTAAAAGGTCCCGACGCGCTGCGGGCGGCCCTGGCAAAAGCTTCCTATAACCTCGGCCTGCCCCCGGAACAGCAGGGCGCGGGCGTACCCGTGGCCTCCGTCCTGGTAAAGAACATCCTCGCCGCTCAAAAGTAGCCTGTCCCCTTTATCATAAAAAGGCCCCGCGGTAATCCGCGGGGCCTTTTTTTAACATCTCCCGACTTTCGATTCTCGATTCCCGGTTTACCAGCCGTAGCCTTCGCCCGTCATCTGCTCAAGGCGCTGCTCAACTATCTTGGCCTTATTGACCTTGCGGCTCTCGAGGTTCTTCTTGAGGCTGGAAAGCTCCGCGTCCATATGCTTCACGCGCAGCTCCTGGGCCTTCGTCTTGAGGTCGAAAAGCTCAGCCAGCTTGCCCCGGAGAGTTTCTTTTATCGTTTTTTTATCCGCGTCGGTGGATTTCTCGTACTTGAGCCCCAGCTCCTTGGTGTCGAACTCCAGGGAAAGAGCGCGGACGGCGTCCTTCTCGATGCTCTCGTCCTGCTGCATCCTGGCTATCCCGAACATCTTGCCGGACATCTGCATCAGCATTTTGTATTTGCCGGGAGCGATCTCTTTCAGACCGTCCACTTTTTTCGCGAAGGCGGGGTCGTGCTTCGTTATCACGGCGAGAACCTCGTCTTCGGGCATGAAGCCGGGGCCGCCGCCGCGCCTGCCCTCGCGCATCATCATCTTCTTCTTGATCATCATCTTCTCTTGGCCCATCCCGCCTTCGCCTTTCATGCCGGGCCCTTTCTGGCCGCGGCCCATCCCGGGCTGCATCTCGGGCCCGCCGCCGGGCCCGCCTTCGTTCATTTCTATCTCGTCGTCGTCGCCGGGCCCCTCTTGCGCCGGCACATTAAGCGCCGGGCCGGAAACAAGAGCCATAACCGCCGCCCACATAACAATTTTCTTATTCATATATCCTCCGTTAATTTAATCGCCGCCCTTCAAACCTCGTCTTTCATCTCCGCCCGGAGGCCTTCGTCTTCCAGGGCGCTGTACTTATAGTCCCAATCGCTGGAGACGGAAACAATATCCGACTGGGCCTGGGACATCGAATACTCCACTGAATCGAGACCGGAGTCCACCCGGCTGTTCCAGGCCAGGTCGGCCGGGGCGCCGCGCCCTGAGAAAAAGAAGCCCGCCGCCATGAGCGAGGCCAGCGCTCCGGAAAGCAGGGCCTCGCCCCAGCTGAAGGAAAAACCGCGCCTGCCGGAAACGGCCTCCCGGGCCGCCGCCAGCACGACCGCCAGCACGGAAGCCGAAGGTTCAACGGCGCGTTCCGCCAGGCGGTTTTCCGCGGCCTTAAGGGCGGCCAGCTCTTCGCGGCACACGGCGCAGCCGGCCAGGTGTTTTTCCACGCCGGCCTTCAGGCCGCCCCCGGCCTCTCCGTAAAAATAAAGTATCAGTTTCTCTCCGTAGCCGCAGTTCATATATCGCTCCTGTATGTACAACGCGCCGGCCCCCGGTTTTATTGCAGGTCTTTTTCCAGCTTTTTGCGCAAGTGCGCGGCCGCACGGCTCATCCTGGCCAGCACTGTGCCTATGGGGACGGCCAGCATTTCCGCTATCTCCCTGAAAGACAGCCCTGAATAATGGCGCAGGTAGAAGACCTCCCGCTGGTCCTCCGAGAGCGCGGCCAGAGCCGCCTCGATACGCGCGCCCCGCACTTTACCGTAAAAAGCCTCGACCGGGCCGGGTTCGGCGGAGGCCATGAAGTCGGCGGGGCCAGGCTGCTCCCCGTAGCCCTCCAGCGGAACCTCGCCGCGGCCGCTCTCCCGCCGGAAATGGTCCATAGCGGCATTGCGGGCCACGGTGAAAAGCCAGGCCTTAAGCTTCTCCCTTTCCCCGTAAGCCGACGGATTTTTTATAAGCTTGAGAAAGACTTCCTGGAACAGGTCGTCGGCCGCGTCCGTCCTGCCGGTAAGCCGGAGCAGGTAGCCGTAGACGGCGGCCTTGTGCCGCTCCATAAGCAGACCGAGCGCCTCCGCGTCCCCGCCTTTAAAGGCGGCGATAAGTTCGGAGTCTGAAAGTTCTTCGGGCATTAAATGTTATTAATTTTATACGATATTAAGCAGTGCGAAGATTCAATCTTATTCTTTTATTCCTCCTGATGCAATCCGGCTACGGCTACGGCGCCGCGCCCGCCTATGAGCTTTATCTCAAGGGAGACCTGCAGAAGGCCGCCTCCGCTTATCTCGCCCTGGCCGCCGCCACCCCGGAAAACCCGAAGCCGCTCCTGAACGCCGCCGCCACCCTGAAGCAGGCCGGGCGCTACTATGAAGCCGCGCGCGCTTTGGTGCGGGCGCTCGAGCGCGACCCGCAGAATCCCGATATTTATTCCGAGCTCGGCTGGCTGCGCTTCCACCAGGCGGATTACGACGGCGCCCGCTCCTCTTTTGAGGCCGCCATAAGGATACAGCCGCTGCACTCCCGGGCCGAGCTGGGCCTGGCCAGCGTTTATTCTAACCTGAACGAAAAAGAAAAGACCCTGGAGCACCTGGACAATTACCGCCGGCTCCGCCCGGACTTCGCCGGGGTGGACTATATCCTCGCCTGGAACTACATGAATTTCAACATGCACAAGGAAGCCGAGGAAGCGCTGATCGAGGCCCTGCGCAAGGACCCGTCTTTCACCGAAGCCCGCCTTCCGCTGGCCGGGATCTACACCCGGCAGGGCAAGTTCAACGAGGCGTGGAACCAGTATTACCGCGTGCTCGACTACGCCCCGGGCCACCCCGTGGCCTCCAAGATGATGAAGGTGCTCGAGGGCAAGCTGACCAAGCAGCCGGAGGAGATCCGCCCGCCCTTCAGGATCACCAAGCCGCTGGTGATGGAGCCGCTTGACGCGCTGGCCAGCCTTTCCTCCTCGGTAAAGATCCGCGTGGGCATTGGCACAGGAAATACCGGGAAGCAGGGCCGGAATAATCTGCTGAAAATAAAATCTTTCGAGGGCCTCGCCGTCACCGGCAAAACCAGCGGCAAGCTTTACGCCGAGATCCCGCCCGACGAAGCCTGGACGGTGGTGGCGGAAGGCGAGAGCCTGGTGCTGAAAAGCCCGGACGGCAAGATTCACAACAGTTTCAAGGGGCCCATACTTGTGAAGCCGGCGCGGGAAGGCGGCACCGTAATTTTCGACGCCTCCTCCAAGACGAACAATCCCTGGTTCCGCGGCGCGGACAGGCAGTACCGCGGCTACATAGAACTTTTCCCGAACGGCCCCCGCGGCATGGGCGTAGTGAACGTCATAGAGAACGAGCTTTACCTCCTGGGCGTCGTTCCCAGCGAGGTCGCCCCCCAGTGGCCCTACGAATCCCTTAAAGCCCAGGCCGTCCTGGCCCGCACCCAGGTCCTGATACGCAGAGCGCGCGGCGGCCAGCATAAAGCCGACGGCTACCATATCTGCGACGGGCAGCACTGCCAGGCCTACAAAGGCAAATCGAACGAGGCCAATACTACCAACAATGCCGTGGTGGATACCGAGGGGGAGATCCTGACCTACCACGGCCGCCCCGCTTATACTTTCTACCACTCAAACTGCGGCGGCTGGATCCAGGCCTCCAAAGAGGTCACGGGCTGGGGAGATTCCCCGTACCTGGTAACCAAGCCGGACATCGACCCCGCAAAGAGCCAGGCGCCGCTGGACCCCTGGGACTTCCACCTTTGGCTGACCGGCAACCCGGACGCCAACTGCAATTACCCGGGCCGCGTGCGGGCCTCGGAATTCCGCTGGATGAAGATCATCCGCCAGAAAGACATGACCTTCCGCGTGAACAAAGATTACGGGATAGGAGAGGTGGTGGATATTATCCCGCTCAGGCGCAGCCCGTCGGGGAACGTAAATACGATGAGGCTGGTCGGGAAGAAAAGGTCCGTTACGGTAACCAAGGAGCATTTGATCCGCAATATCCTGGGCTTCAGCTCCCTGAAAAGCACCCTGTTCGAGATAGAGATGAACCGCTTCAAGAACGGCAAGGTGCGCAATTACTGGATCTACGGCGGCGGCTGGGGGCACGCCATCGGCATGTGCCAGAGCGGCGCCGCCGGCCTGGCGGGCAAGTACAATAAATCCTATAAAGAAATAATGGAATTCTACTTCCCCGGAACCACCATCAGGCGCATAAAATACATTAAGAAGGCCAAATAAGAGGGGACGCTGCTTACTTTCTTACTTGTTTTCAAATAAGCAAGAGAGTACGCAGCGTCCCGACGATACGGTCCCTCAGGGAATACAATAACCCTTACCGGCCAAGCCGCTGGCATAATGGCCGGCGACCTCGGCTGAGCTCAGCGCCCGGTTATAGATCGCGACCTCATCAATGAGGCCGTTGAAGAACCGTACGGGCGTAGCTCCATGCCGTCCAATGATCACGTCGGAATTATTGGAAATAATATTGAAAGTTCCTGTTTTATTTTGCACCTCTGTCCCGTTCTTGAATATCTTCGCGACAGCCCCGTCATAGGTAACCGCATAGTGGATCCAGGTGTTCAGCTCATGCGGGACGTTGTAGTCGACATATTCGTCTCCCAGGTGGAACCTTACTTTCATCCAGGGGGAATTACAGATGAACAGGCCGTAGCTCGGAGAGGCTCTCTCGTATTTGGCCGGGGCGTTGACGCAATCGCCCCGGAGCGAAGCGACATCCCTGAGATAGTACCAGCCTTCTATCGACAGTTTCCCGGTATCGCTCGGACTATTCAAGGAATTGCTGGCGGGAAAGTCTATATAATCATCTATCCCGTCGAAGCTTAAAGCGTTCCCCACTTTTCCCTTAGTCCAGAACGGGCCGTTCAGCAGCCTGCCGTTATTGTCATTTAAGGAATCATGCGCGGTCATCCCGATATTCTCGTCCAGTTTCCAATATGCCGCCACGTCCCTGGAACAACGGCCCTGTTCCGGCGGAGACACAGGCTTCTCCGCGGCCGGAGGGGGCGCCGGGAGGGTGAGCTTTTTCCTCGCTTCGGGTACGGCCGCGCCGGCCGTTTCCCAATCCGGCGTAACGCTTGCGACGGCCGCGATTATCACGGCAGCGCTTTCTGTTTTTATCAGGCGCGCGTTTATCTCTATCCGCCCGTCCTTCCGCCTGGTAAGCGTCCCGGTCACGATCCCCTCCACGCCCAATATCTTTCCGAGACCTTTTATCGAGTTCTCATCCATGATACCCGACCGCTGCAGATTCAGTTCTGCAAGCACTTTTTCAAGAAGACTGCGCTCTATGACTTCGAACTCCCTTTTATTGGTGATGGCGGTCAGCAATCTTTCGGAGATGACCGCCCCGTCATGGGAAAGGTGCTTGTCGGTGTAGGAGAACGGCAGCACGGCCACTTTCCTGTTCGCGAGGTATTTATGGCCGCCGGCGATCTTTTCAGCCAGCCGCTCGTAGGGGTCGGGAATGAAGATGCCGGCTGTTTTCCCGTCTTTGATGCTGCCGCCGCACCCGGCCAGGAAGATCGCGCAAGCGACTAACGCCATATTCATGTTTTTTATGAGTAGTTCCATTCAAGTTTTCAAGCTGGGCTCCGGCTGCAAAAAAAGGCCCCGCTGCCGGGGCCTTTTTATTTACGGCGCTTTTAGAACTTGTATCCCAGCATGGCTTTCGCTTCGGTGAACTCGTCCTGTTTAGGGACATTATTATCCCCCGTCATTTTGCGGGCGGAGACGTCCAGGGACAGGCTCTCGCCTTTCAGGCCGACGCCGGCGGCGACCGTATTGTAGAAGGTTTCCGCCCTGGTGATCATGTTCTGACTGTCCAGCCTCTTGAAAGAGCCGCGCAACCCGAATCCCGGGAGCAGCCAGATCTCGGTACCGGCGGCCATGGAGACCAGCTTCGTATGGGAGTGGTCGTGAAAAATATTGTTATAGTAGACGTCGGAATCTATTTTCAACTGCTGCGCCTCGACACCAAGAAGGAAACGGCCGCCGAAAAAGTGGAAAGCGGCGGCGGAGGACTTCAGCTGGTTCTCTGTCAGATTCCTTTTATATGTATTCCCCTCCTTATATTCGGGGTCCATTATAAGCTTCTCAAACCCGATAGCCAGAGTAAGCGGGATAGCCTCTATATTCCATTCTATCCTGCCGCCGACTTCCTTATTGTCGCCTTCCAGGCTGTATTTATTCCCTGACTTGGTGGTCTCGCCTGAAAGTTTCGCCAGCGAGCCCCGCAGCGCCGCCTTGAGGCCGCCGACGGGCTTCATCATCGCCTGCACGCCGACCATCGGCCCGTTGCGCTTGGCCTCCATGGACCCGTCCGTCACTTCCACTCCCCTGCCGACCATGTCGACCGTGAAGCCGAATTCATAGTTTCCGCTTCGGAAAGCTGCGGCGGCGCCGGCCGAGGCGTTGGGGATTTTCAGGTTGACGGAGGGCTGCTTGCCCTGGTTCATGTTCCCGTGCAGGCCGAAGCGCGCGCCTTCGCCGCCGAAGGAAATACCGGCGCCGCCGCCGTTTCTTTTATAGACATCGGGGGCCGCGGAGCTTCCGTAATTGCTGACTTCCTGCTTCAGGTGCGAAGCCTCCAGTTCGAAGGACCCGGCGCGGGCGTAAACGCCGGCCGTCTCACCTGAATATTTTTCGTCCTTGTTCACGCCGCTGTAGGTGGTTCCGTTAAGGCCGCCGGCCTCGACTTTAAGCCGGGACGAACCGGGCCGGATATCCGCGCGGTTGTCGCCCCAGTTCTCGAGCGTAAGCTGGTTGCTCTCGTCATCCACGGCCAGCCCCATCTGCAAAGCTTCGACCCTGGCGCTGCTGAAGCGCTCGGTCCGGTCGCGGTATGGCCTGACCATAGACTGGAAGAAATCGCTCCTTATGAGAGGATTCCCCGCCGTCAGCATTTCGTCTATCTGGAATTGCGCGCGCGCGTCGGCGGCGAAAAAACAAAGGCATAAGAACAGCAGCCTGGCGATATTTTTCATTATATTCTCCCTTAACCCCTGACCCGGAAATAATTATGGCAGTTTCTCCCGCTAGCGCCGAAAAACCAGAAAGGAACGGCGGGCGCAGCCGTGTTTCTTTACAGACCTATTTAAAATAAACGCGCAGGGCGGCGTTTACCCGCAGGCCGGAGAAGTCGTATTTGAGCGGCCTCTCGCCGGCGGTCAGCGCGGCGGAAACCGGGCTGTAGTCTATCCGGTCGCCGGACATGATAAGTCTTTGTTTGCCGGCCGGCACGCCGCTTCCCGACAGATTCCCGGTCAGGTCGTCAAAGACCGCGCTGAAAAGATACTTCGCGCTTACGCCGAGCGAAAGCCATTTGAACATGAACCATTCCGCGCCGGCCTGGACATGCGGGACCATTTTTTTCTGCGTGAACGTTCCTTTGTGGGCGTTCGCCTGGGGAGTCCCGGTCCCGTCCAGGTCGTCTTTGACCTTTGTGCTGGCCGTTATATAATCAGCGCCGCCGCCGCCGAACAGGCTGAACCGGCTGTTTTCGGGTTTATACTTGAGATATAAAGAGACGGGGATATAACTTACCTTGTTTTCCAATACGCCCCGGTCCATGAAGTTACTATAAGAGGGGTTCACCGTGGTATAAAGCTGGTTCGGCGTGGAACCGAAACCGGCTGAGAAACCCAGGCGCCATTTGGAGCCGCCTTCCATGAAAATCCCGGCGGATTTGGCCATAACGCTTTCTTTGCTTAGATCCGCGGTGGTCCCGTTCAATTTACGGTAGTCCAGGTCTTTGCCCAGGTCCGCATTGTCCATTTTCCAGCTGGTTCCGGTTAAGTCCAGGCCCCAGTGCATCGCGTGAGATGCCGACGCGGCAAACAGCAGGACCGCCGTCATGCACATAACTTTTTTTATTTTCATATTTCCCCCGGCTAGTTTCTTTATATTCGCGCCCGGCCTGTTAACCGGGCAATAGAAGGCCCCGGTTTTCCCGGGGCCTTTTTACTTTACCCCACCACAATTACAAAATACCGCTTACTACTTCATCTCCCAGGCGTCGGGGCCGGCCAGCAGGGCTTCCAGCTCCTGGCTTTTCGTGTCGCCGATGGCCTTCACCTGGTCGTAATAAAGCTCCTCGTAGGCGGGCTTGCGGACGGCTTTCAGCACGCCAATCGGAGTCGGGAATTCCGGGTGGGGAAGCCTGCTCACCATGTAGGCCATGTCGGAGTTGGTCTCATCGTAAACGGCCACCTCGGCCGGGACGGCGCCCGCCTTGAACTCCACGATCTCCGCGCGCATGTTGCGTAAAGATATGCCCTTGTTCCTGTCCTTGCCGAACACCAGCGGCTTGCCGTGCTCGACGCGGAGCAGCATATTCTCCTTGGTGGCGGGGTCCTTCAGGGGGTCGAACTCCTTGTCGGTGAAAGGCACGCATTTTTGCAGCACCTCGACGAAAGCCATGCCGGTGTGCCTGGCCGCGCGTTCCAAGATGGCGGAGGTCCCGGCGATGTCGTTGTCCAGGCCGCGGGCCACGAAGGTGCAGTCGAGCCCTATCGCGAACCGGGCGGGGTCGAACGGGTAGTCTATCGCGCCGAGCGGGGTGGTCTTGGTCTTGGTGCCCTGCAGGGTGGTAGGCGAAGCCTGGCCTTTGGTCAGGCCGTAGATCCTGTTATTGAACATGACCACTTTAAGGCCGATATTGCGCCTTATCGCGTGGATCAGGTGGTTGCCGCCTATCGACATCCCGTCGCCGTCGCCGGTGATCACCCAGACGGCGAGCTCCGGCCGGGAAAGCTTCACGCCGGAAGCGATAGGCAGGGCGCGCCCGTGTATGGAGTGGAAGCCGTAAGTGCTGACGTAATACGGGAAACGGCTGGAACAGCCTATGCCTGAAATGACGGCGTATTTCTCCAGCGGCAGGCCCATATTGGCCATCGTTTTCTGCAGCATGCTAAGGATGGCGAAATCGCCGCAGCCGGGGCACCATTTCACGGGCAGGCCGGAGGAGAAATCTTTCGCTACGAGTTTGGTTTTTTCCATTGTTTTTTCCATGATATCAATTCCCCCTCAGGATTTCCTGGATCTTGCACAGGATTTCGTCGGAATTAAGCGGTTGGCCCTGCACTTTGTTGAGGCCGAGCGGCTCGAGCATATGCGCCGAGCGGAGCAGCATCCGGAACTGCCCGGAGTTCTCCTCCGGCACCAGGACCTTGCGGAAGCGCCTCATTATAGTTCCAAGGTCCGCCGGCATCGGGAAGATGTTCTTCACATGGATGGAGGACACTTTAAGCCCGGCCTTCCGGGCCTCGGTTACGGCCGTAGTGATAGCGCCGTAAGTGGAGCCCCAGCCTACCACCAGCAGCTCTCCTTCTTCCGGGCCGTTGATCTTAGTGGGCGGGATCTCCTTGGCCACCCTGGCTATCTTGTCGGCGCGCAGTTTGGTCATCACCTCATGGTTCTCGGCGTCGTAGCTGATATTTCCGGCCACGTTCTGCTTCTCAAGGCCGCCGGCGCGGTACTCGTAACCGGCCAGGCCGGGGTAGGTCCAGGGCCGGGCAAGAGTCTCGGGATCGCGCATAAAGCACTTATAGTCCTCCGGTTTCGGAAGCGGTCCGACCTTCAGCCTGGGCAATTCCGACAGCTTGGGGATGCGGAAAGGCTCGGAGCCGTTGGAAAGATAGGCGTTGGTCAGAACCACCACGGGGGTCATATACTTCACCGCTATCCGCGCGGCCTCCAGGGTGGTGTCGAAGCAGTCGGCGGGGCTGGTGGCCGCCAGCACGACAAGAGGACATTCACCGTGCCGGCCGTAAACCGCCTGGAGCAGGTCGGACTGCTCGGTCTTGGTCGGCAGGCCGGTGGAAGGACCGCCGCGCTGCACGTTCACCACCACCAGCGGGAGCTCCGCGATGACGGCGAGCCCGAGGGCCTCGGTCTTGAGCGAGAACCCGGGGCCGCTGGTCCCGGTGGCCGCCAGTTCCCCCGCGAAAGAGGCTCCTATGGCGGAGCAGATCGCGGCGATCTCGTCTTCGGCCTGGAACACCACGACATCGTTGGCGCGGTGCTTGGCCAGAGTATGCAGGATCTCGGTGGCCGGGGTGATGGGGTAAGAGCCGTAGAACAATTTCTTCTTAAGGAGCTTGGCGGCGGTGATAAGCGCGTAAGCGGCCGCTTCGTTCCCGGTCAGGTTGCGGTACTTGCCCCTGGTCACGGGGCTTTTCTTGAGCTGGAACCGGGCGTCGAAGATCTCCGTAGTCTCGGCATAATCGAAACCGGCTTCGAGCACCTTGGCGTTCGCGGCGGCGAGCTCGGGGGATTTTTTGCCGAACTTGGTCTTGAGCCAGGCTTTGGTAGTCTCCAGCGGGAGGCCGTACATCCAGTAAAGGATGCCGAGCAGGTAGAAATTCTTGCACTTCAGCACCTGGGCCGGGGTGAGGCCGGAATCCTTGAGCACGGCGGCGGCGAGGGTGTTCACCGGCACGCCGATGACGCGGTAGTTCGCGAGCGAATTGTCCTCGAGAGGGTTGGATTTATAGCCGGCTTTCTCAAGCCCGACCGGGGTAAAAGCGTCGGAATTGGTGATGATGACCGCCCCCTTGTCCATATTCTTCAGGTTCACGGCGAGGGCCGCGGGGTTCATCGCCATCAGCACGTCCGGCTTGTTGCCGGGGGTAAGCACGCTTTCGTCGCCGAAGCTGATCTGGAAGCCGCTGACGCCGGCCTGGGTCCCCGCCGGGGCGCGTATTTCGGCGGGATAGTCGGGGAGGGTGCTGAGTTCGTTGCCGGCTATGGCCGTGGCGTTGGCGAACTGGCTGCCCACCAGCTGGATGCCGTCCCCGGAGTCGCCCGCGAAACGCACCGTAACGGAGTCGAGCTGACTTACGCACACGTTCCTGCTGTTCTTTGTGTTGTTCATTGGGATTGGAACCTCTCGTTTGGTTGAAGTGGCCGTCCGGGGCGCATAGCGCTCTGATACGGCACTAACATAGCTTCGGAACCGCGCCGCTTCCGGCAATTTCCGCTGGACTTTACGCCTAGAATTATACTACAAATTATATTGTACGAGGTTCAAACAGGCCGACGATTTTCCGGAGGACAATAATGAAATTACTTGAATACGAAGGCAAAGACGTTTTCGCCAGGTACGGGATCCCGATGCAGAAAAGGGCCGGGATAGTGAAGATAGGAGAGAGCCTGGATTCCCTTAAACTTGACGGGGCCGGGCCCTGGGTCGTAAAAGCCCAGGTTCTGGCCGGCGGCCGGGGCAAAGCGGGCGGCGTAAAGCTTGCCAAGACCGCGGCCGAAGCCAGGGAACTGACCGGCAAAATGCTGGGCATGCAGATGATAACCCACCAGACCGGGGGCAAGCCCCTCACCGTGGAGGAAGTCCTGGTGGACGAAGCCTGCGACATAGCCCGCGAGATCTACATCTCGGTGGTCCTGGACCGCAAAAATTCCTGCCCGATGATAGTGGCTTCCGCCGAAGGCGGGATGTCCATAGAAGAGCTCGCCCAGACCCAGCCCGGGAAGATAATAAAGATGCCCGTGGATGTGGAAGCCGGCCTGCTCGACTTCCAGGCCCGGCAGCTGGCCTTCGACCTGAACATCCCCCAGAAGAATTTCCGCGAGTTCACCGCTTTCGCCCGGCAGCTGGTCCGCGTTTTCATCGACGAGGACGCCAGCCTGGTGGAGGTGAATCCGCTGGTGATAACCGGCGACGCCCGCCTTATCGCGCTGGACTCGAAGATCATCACCGACGACAACGCTCTGTTCCGCCACAAAGCCCAGGCCGCGAAGCCGGACCACGAGGCCACCGAGATAGAGAAGGAAGCTAAAGAGATAGGTATTAATTATATAGGCCTGGACGGGGACATCGGCTGCATGGTCAACGGGGCCGGGCTGGCCATGGCCACCCTGGACACCGTGAAGATGGCCGGCGGCAACGCTGCCAACTTCCTGGACGTGGGCGGCGGCGCGAACGTGGACCAGATCACCCGCGCTTTCCAGATAATACTGAAAGACGCCAAGGTCAAAGCCGTGCTGGTCAATATTTTCGGCGGCATCATGAAATGCGACAATATAGCCTCCGGCGTGGTGGAAGCCTCCAAGAAAGTGAAGATAAACGTGCCGCTGATAGTGCGGCTGGAAGGCACCAACGTGAAAGAAGGCCGGGAAATCCTGGCGAAATCAGGCATAAAGATAGAGCAGGCCGGCTCCCTCTGGGAAGCCGCGCAGAAAGCCGTAAAGGCGGCGAGGTAAACATCATGTCCATACTTCTCAATAACAAAACCAAGATGATAGTGCACGGCTTCACCGGCGCGCAGGGCTCTTTCCACGCCCAGCAGTGCATCGACTACGGTTCCAATATCGTGGGCGGCGTGACCCCCGGCAAAGGCGGCACCGAGCATTTGGGCAAGCCTGTTTTCAATACTGCCCGCGAGGCCGTGAAAGCCACCGGCGCCAACGCCTCCCTGATCTTCGTCCCGCCCCCTTTCGCGGCCGATTCGATCCTTGAGGCGGCCGACGCCGGCGTCGAAGTGATCATCTGCATCACCGAAGGCATACCGGTGATGGACATGGTGCGCGTAAAAAAGCGCCTCAACGCCCTGAACGCCTGCGGGAAGAAAGTGATTCTGGTCGGCCCCAACTGCCCCGGCGTCATCACTCCCGGCGAGTGCAAAGCCGGCATCATGCCCGGCTACATACACAGGAAGGGGTCGGTAGGCGTGGTTTCGCGCTCCGGCACGCTCACTTACGAGGCCGTCTGGCAGGTTACCAGCCAGGACCTGGGCCAGTCCACCGTGGTGGGCATAGGCGGAGACCCGGTGCAGGGCATGAATTTCGTGGACGCGCTCACGCTCTTCCAGGCCGACAAGCAGACCGAAGCCGTCATCATGATAGGCGAGATCGGCGGCTCGGCCGAAGAGGACGCGGCCCGCTATATAAAGAAAGAAATGACCAAGCCGGTCTTCTGCTTCGTAGCGGGCAAGACCGCCCCTCCCGGCCGCCGCATGGGCCATGCCGGCGCCATCGTAGAGGGAAACTCCGGCACGCACGCCTCCAAGGTGGAAGCCCTTAAGAAGGCCGGCGCGACCGTGGTGGACAATCTCTCGGAGATAGGCGCGGCCGTGGCGGCAAAGCTGAAGGCCCCTAAAAAGGCAAAAGCCGCGCGGAAATAGTAAGACAGAACGACGGTCGAAAGTCGAAGATCGAAAATCTTTTTCAAAAAAAGATATCTGATTTTCGGCTTTCGACATTCGATTTCCGGTTTTCACAATGATCAAGCGCTACAAAATTGACAATCGCCAGATCGTGCCGGTCGAGGCGGAAACGCCGTCCATCTGGGTGGTGATAAACCCCACGGACGACGAAAAGACCTGGCTGGTGGGGAACTTCGCCCTGGACGAGCATAACTTCAACTCGGCTTTCGACCCGGAAGAGCCCACCCGGCTGGAGTTCGAGCCGGACCACCTCGAGTTCATCTTCAAGCGCCCGAAGAACTATTCCTCGAAGGACCATTTCCTTTTCAAGGTGTCCTCCATGGGCCTGTTCCTGTTCAAGGACAAACTCATCCTGGCGCTTTCCGAGGACATCAATATGTTCTCCGGCAAGTATTTCAAGCAGGTCGCCGGCATCCGCGAGGTCTTCCTGAAGCTGATCTACAACTCAATCTTCCATTTCATGGAGCATCTCAAGGTCATCAATATGATCGCCGACGAGCTGGAGCACAAGATCAACTCTTCCATGGAGAACAAGCATCTGCTCAACCTTTTCACCCTGGAAAAGAGCCTCGTCTATTATCTCAACGCCACGAACGCCAACGCCTATGTGGTGGAGCGCCTCAAGCATAACTCCGACAAAGTGGGCCTCTCGCAGCGCGGCCAGGAGTTCCTGGACGACATCATCATCGAGAACAACCAGTGCATGCGGCAGGCCGAGATCTACTCTAACATCCTGGCCGGACTGATGGACGCGAGGGCCTCAATAGTCAGCAATAACCTGAACGTGATGATGAAGAACCTTAACGCCGTGGTCATAGCGATAGCCATCCCCAGTTTCTTCGCCGGCGTGGGCGGCATGTCCGAGCTGACGACCATCACCCATATCGACAACCACCTGGTGGCCTACCCGGTCTTCATCCTGGCGATGGCCTGCATCGGGGTCGGGGTTTACTGGTTCATCAAGCGCGTCGAGAAATATTAAGCCGAAGGCCGCTTTTTTTCAGGCAGGCCTCCCCGATAAACAACCGCTCACCTTTATGCCTAAATTATTCATTGTCTCCCTCGGCTGCCCGAAGAACCTTTCAGACGCGGAGGTCATGGCCGGCGAGCTGGCCGCCGCCGGCTGGGAACTGACCGCCGAAGAGGACGGCGCCGACGCGGCGCTGATAAACACCTGCGCTTTCCTCGGCTCCGCCGTAGCGGAAAGCGAGGGCGAGATAAAGCGCCTGCTCCGGCTTAAAGCGAAGGGGAAGCTTTCCAAGGTCCTGGTCTCCGGCTGCCTGGTAGAGCGGGAGAAGGACGGCCTCCTTAAGCGCTTTCCCGGCCTGGACGCGCTGATCGGGATCAACGCCCTTTCAAAAGCCGCGGAAGCGGTCAAGCTGGGCAAGAGCTATATACTTCCGTCGGAGGGGCTCCTGGCTTCCCCCCACCTGAAGGCCCGCCTGACCGCGCCGCACAGCGCCTACCTTAAAATAGCCGACGGCTGCGACAACCACTGCGCCTACTGCCTCATCCCCTCCATCCGCGGCGGCTTCCGGTCGAAGCCGGTGGATGCCCTGGTGGAGGAGGCGCGAAACCTCGCCGGGAGCGGGGCCGTGGAGATCTCTTTGATAGCTCAGGATACCACCTCCTACGGAACGGACCTCTATGGCAGGCCGCGCCTGGCCTGGCTGCTGAACTCCCTGCTGCAGATCAAGAGCGTGAAATGGTGGCGGCTGATGTACGCTTACCCGGAGCGCCTCACCAAAGAGGTGATAGAGATCATGCGGGCGAACAAAAGCATGTGCCATTACGTGGACCTGCCGCTGCAGCATATAGCCGACAGGGTGCTGAAGCGCATGAACCGGTCCTCCACGGAAAAGTCCATAAAGGCGAAGATCGACGAGCTGAAGCGCGCGATGCCGGACATAGGCATACGCACGAATTTCATAGTCGGCTTCCCGGGCGAGACTAACGAGGATTTCAACAGGCTGCTGGCTTTCGTTAAAAAGACCCGCTTCGACAATGTCGGCGTCTTCAAATATTCGAGGGAGCCCGGCACCACGGCGGCGGACCTCCCAGGCCAGGTCCCGGAGGACGTCAAGGAAGAGCGGCTGCAGGCGCTTATAAGCGCCCAGAGCCGGGTCCTGGACGTGATCAACTCCGGGCTCAAAGGCAAAAAGCTGGAGCTCCTGATGGACTCGCCGCTCTTCGGCCGCACCCACCGGGACGCGCCCGAGATAGACGGCAGGGTAGAAGTCACGGGGAAGGGCCAGCTGAAAGCCGGGGATTTCGTGAGCGCGAGGATCACCAGCGCGGTCGGCTACCTCCGCAAAGCTTCGGCCGTATAAGGGAACGCCAGAAAAAAAGAGAACGCCCGGGCTATTGCCGGGCGTTCTCTTTTACAATGCTCACTTTCAGTAAAGGCCTTTTTTCTTCAGTTCCTCGTCGTCCATTCCGAAATGGTGGGCTATTTCGTGCATCAGGACATGGCGGATCTCGAGCTTAAGGTCCCCTTCCCCGCCGCAGGCCGACTCGATGTTCGTTTTAAAAAGGGTGATCTTGTCCGGCATGGCCCCGCTGTAGGACTGACCCCGGTCAAGCTGCGGCACGCCCTCGTACAAGCCGAGAAGCCCCCGCCCGAACCGCCTGACCTGCGCGGCCGCCGGCCTGGCGCGGACCATAACGGCCACGTTGACCAGCCGCTCCCTGAAAAAAGCCGGCAGCGCCCTGATGGCCGCCGCCGTTTCTTTCTCGAACTCTTCCAGGGTCATTTTGAAATGAAGTAGATCCCGCCGGTAAGAAAAATGGTCCCTATAAATTTATTCACGGTGAAGCTCTCGCCCAGGAAAAGGAGAGCGAGCACGAAAGTGACGGCCGGATAGGTGGAGCTGAGCGGGACTATCCTGGTGGCTTCGCCCCCCGACAGGGCCTTGAGGTAAAAGAAAACCCCGCCCATTGAAACCAGAACGCTGGAGAGCACGAAGACAGGGCCTAATTTATCCGAGCCCAGCAGCGCCTGCCTGGTCTGCGGGTATTTCCAGAGCACCAGCGGCGTGAAGATAAAGATCATGAACAGCGTGCGCACATAGAAAGCGCCCGACGGGTCCATATGCTTGAGGCTGACCTTGTCGAAGAAAGCGCCCAGCCCGAAGCCGAGGATGCAGAGCAGCAGGAAGATAATAGTTGAGAGTTCCATCAGGGCGGGGGCAGGGAGCCGGGCAGCTCCGCTTCGGAGAAAGGCTTCTTGAGGTATTTGTCTATAAATTCCACGAAGCCCCAGGTGTCCTTGTAGGCTTTTGCCTCTTTATACATAGCCACGGCTTTTTCCCTGGCGCCTTTCAGGTCGTACACATTGGCCTGCCTGACTATGGCCCAGACCGCCCAGCGCGCGGGATGCGCCGCGGGATCGTCCTTGATAGTGGCCGCGGCTTTCGCGAAATAGTCGGCGGCCTCGTCGTATTTTTTCTCCACCAGGTAAGTGGTGGCGATGGCCGTCAGCACGCGCGGCAGGTAGCGCCGCCTGTAGGCGGGGACGCCGTCGTTTATGGCCTTAAGGTATGCCAGGGACTCGCTGCGCGACTCTTCGTACTTCTTATCCTCGTAAAGGGACACTATCTCGACGAAATGCATCTGCGGGTGCACCGGGTAAGCCGCGCGCAGTTCGCGGGACCATTTGACGGCCATCTCGGTATTGGCGTATTTGCTGCCCGGCTGCGTGTAGATCTCTATAAGCAGGAGCTTCGCCCCAAGCGCGTTGAAATACCCTTTTTCCCTGCAGAGGTTCAGGTATTCCAGCCCTTTATTGGCGTCCCCGCTCATGATCAGCCTGGCGAGGAGCTTTACCACGCCGGGCAGGGTTCCGGTATAGTACTCGTACATCCCGAGCCCCAGGTAGGCGTCGTAAAGCTCGGGGTCTATCTTTATCGCCTTGCGCGTGTTGGAAATTCCCTTTTTCCCGTCCACGTAGGCCCGCCACCAGCGGTGCTGCATCACGGCCAGGCGCGCGCGGAGGCCGTAGATCCCGCCCACCGCCAGGTAGGCGTTGGCGTCGCCGGGATGCTTCTTTATCCAGGCCTGGCCGACGTCCACGGCTTTGTCGGTGAGCTCGCCGTACTCCTCCTCTAGCTTGGGATCGGACTCGTCTTCCAGGTACTCGAGCTGCGCCCACTTCGCCATCGCGATGCCGAAATGGGGAAAAGGGTGGTCGGGGTATTTTTCCAGGGCCAGGCTGAACTGCTTCTTCGCTTCGTCCAGCTGCACGGCGTAGATGGCGTCGAGGCCCTTCTTGGACAGCGTGCGGAGCTCTTCAGGAAGGGACTCGTATTTGGGCGTCCCGGCCAGGGCGGCCGTGGCGCAGAAAGCAAGCGCGGCGGTCAGTATCAGTTTTCTCATAGAGTGATCTTGCCGGCTCCCATATATTTGCGCAGGGCCTCCGGCACCACTACGGAGCCGTCCTCCTGCTGGTAGTTCTCCAGGATGGCCGCGAAAGTGCGTCCCACCGCCAGGCCGGAGCCGTTAAGCGTGTGGATAAACTCGGTCTTCCCGCCCTCGGCCCGCTTGAAGCGCGTGTTCATGCGGCGGGCCTGGAAATCGGTGCAGTTGGAGATGGAGGAGATCTCCCGGAAACCTTTCTCGCTCGGGAACCAGACTTCAAGATCGTAAGTCTTCGCCGAGGAGAAGCCCATGTCCCCGGTGCAGAGGGCCAGGACCCGGTAAGGGAGCTTGAGGACCTGCAGGATCTTTTCCGCGTCGGCCCGCATTTTCTCCAGCGCGGCCATTGACTCCTCCGGCTTCGACAGCCAGACCAGCTCCACTTTATTGAACTGGTGGTTGCGGATCAGGCCGCGGGTATCCTTGCCGTAGGTTCCGGCCTCCTGCCTGAAGCAGGCGGTATAAGCGGTCAGTTTTTTGGGCAGGTCGTCCTCTTTCAGCAGGTCGCCGCGGTACATATTGGTCAGCGGGACCTCGGCGGTGGGAATGAGGTACATCGGCGGCTCGGAGGCTATCTTATATAGCTCCTCTTCGAACTTCGGAAGCTGGCCCGTACCGGTCATGGTCTCCGCGGTCACCAGGAAAGGCGGGAAAATTTCCGTATAGCCGTGTTCCGCGGTCTGGATATCGAGCATCAGCTGGGTGATGGCCCGCTCGAGGCGGGCGCCCTGGCCTTTCAGGAGCGCGAAGCGCGAGCCCGAAAGCTTGGTGGCGGTCTCGAAGTCCAGGATGCCCAGCTTTTCCCCCACGGCGTGGTGGTCCAGGGGCTTGAAAGAAAAGTCTTTCCTGTTCGAGATATCCTCGAAAATGACCTTATTGTCCTGCGGGCCGCCGCCTTTGCCGACGCTTTCGTCGGGGAGGTTGGGCACGCTAAGGAGGAGCGCGTTCAGCTCTTTCTCCAGCGCCGAGGTATTCTCTTCGCGGGCTTTCACCGCCTCTTTGGCGGCGGCGGCTTCGGCCATCGCGGCCTGGGCGGCGGCTTCGTCTTTGGAGGCTTTGGCGACCTGGATCTTTTTGGAGACCTCGTTGCGCTTCGAGCGCAGGTCCTCTATCTCGGCGAGGGCCGAGCGGCAGACTGAATCTTTTGCGAGGATCTGTTCGAGGACGGGCAGGTATTTCCCGCCGCGGTCGGCCATGGCGGCCTTGACCCTTCCCGGGTTGGAGCGGATAAGTTTGATGTCAAGCATTAGTGGACATTCCTTTGGAGGCGCCGTACCGGAGCGCTGTGCGCCGCTGACGATCTCAGGGATTACAGTTTAAGTATTTCTATTGTGGACTCGCGGATGATGGCCGCGGGCTCGTCCCCCTGGCGGGGGCTGAGCATCACGTTCATCCTGAGGGCCGACGGCTCGAAGCCGCTGTTCCTGAGCTTGCCCAGCTGGGCCTGCAGCTCGAAGCGTATGACCTTGACCTGCCTTTCGGAGGAGGGGTTGACCTTGGAAACGCGCACCTCTTCCACGTAGAACGGCACGCACCAGAAAGCTTTCTCCGGCGCGTCGCCCTTCTTCAGGAGGCGGAGGCTCAGCGCGTAGTGCAGCACCAGCCCTTCTACCGGCTTCGCGGAAGGGTTGCGCAGCGTCACCAGGGCGCGCACGCGGTCGGGGAATTTAAAATCGGGCGCGGCGCGCAGCTCTTTTACCGGCGCGAACGGCGTGCGGTCTTTCCCCGCCAGCCTTGAAACTTCCCAGTTAACATTGACGATAGCGACCTGGGAGAAGGCCGGGGCCGCGCCGGAGGCGCAGAGGAAAAGCGCGCAGGTCAGTAAACTTTTGGCAAATTTTATTTTCATTGGTATTCTCCGGCTTAAAGCGTTCATGGAGCCCGGAGCACGGCCGCCAGGGCCGCCTCCATGTTCTCCGGTATTATGGTCAGGACCTCGCTGCGCGTTACCTGGTCCCCGCACTGCAGGTCGAGCATTACCGTGACCAGGCTGTATTTCTCCGAACGGCCCGGAGTAGCCCACAGCGTCTCCAGGAGGAAAGGCGTTTCGCCCTGCACGCACTTCGGGGCGGAGGGAAGGAAGCTGTGCTTGAGCGTGTTCGAAAGGGAGCTGATAAGCGCGTTCACCACGATGTTCCCCAGCTCGGAGAGCAGCAGCTCCTGCGCCTGGTTGAGGTTGGGCAGCTTTGAAAAAGAAAAGCCCAGAAAACCGCGGGAGATGGTGTCGATGTCGGCCGGGCGGAAGATCACCATGGAGGTGAAAGCGTATTCGCCGCGCACCTCGAAGTAGACGGCGGCCCCGGTGCCGCCCCCGGAAAAGGAGGCGTATTCCCTGACGGCCTCCTCCATGCTGCGGCAGGAGACCTGCGCCCCCGCCACGCTCCACTTGCCCGCCGAGATGCGGGAGAGCTTGGACACGCATTTTTCAAGGCTTGTCACCACGACGCTCTCTAATATTTTCCCGGCTTTGGAATCCATGTCAGTTCAGGGCTTGGCCAGTCCCTTCATCAGCGTTTTAAAATCGTCGTAAGAGAACGGCTTGCGCAGTATCGCGCTCACGCCCGTTTTCGACAGGCGGCGGTCGATCTCGTCCTGCTCCACGGCGGTGACTATCACCACCCTGGCCGCGGGATCCACCGCCCGCAGGTCATCCAGGATCTCCACTCCGGACCGGCCCGGCAGGATCAGGTCGAGGAAGACCAGGTCCGGCTTCATCTCGGTAAAGAACTTTACCGCGCCGGCGCCGTCTTCGGCCTCGGCCACCACCTCGTGCCCCAGTTTATCGAGCAGCGATTTAATGGTGTATCTTGTAAGCGCGTTATCGTCAACCAGTAGTATTCTCATTCAATCCCCCTATGGTAGGAACGCGCCGCGGCAACCCCCCGATCGCACGCGGCGCGAATTTTCTTATCGGACCCGTCTCAGGAGCAGCAGGCGCACTCGCTCTTGGGCGCGCCGGCGGCTTTCTTCTTAAGCATGTCCGCCGCGTTGGTCTTTTCCCACGCGAAGCCGGGCCTGCCGAAATGGCCGTAGGAAGCGGTCTTCCTGAAGATCGGCGAGCGCAGGTTCAGCGTCTTGATGATGCCGCGGGGCGTCAGGTCGAAGCTGTCGCGCACTATCTTGGAGAGCTTCTCGTCCGCTATCGTGCCGGTGCCGTGGGTGTCCACGTAGAGACCTACGGGCTCGGCCACGCCGATGGCGTAGGCGAGCTGCACGGTCACTTCCCGGGCGAGCTTGGCCGCCACGATGTTCTTGGCGATATAGCGGGCCATGTAGGCCGCGGAGCGGTCCACCTTGGTGGAGTCCTTGCCGGAGAAAGCGCCGCCGCCGTGGGGGGCCACGCCGCCGTAGGTGTCCACGATGATCTTGCGGCCGGTCACGCCGGTGTCGGACTGCGGCCCGCCGACGACGAATTTGCCGGTGGGGTTAATATAGATCTTGGTGTTCTTGTCGATCATCTTCTTGTCGACGATCGGGGTGATGACGGCTTCGATGATCTCTTTGCGGGACTTCTCGGTGATCTGGTGGCCGCTCTTGTCCAGGATCTCCTCGGTGTGCTGGGAGGAAACCACGATGGTCTCGATGCGGACCGGCTTGCCGTCGTGGTATTCCACGGTCACCTGGGTCTTGCCGTCGGGGCCGAGGTAGGGGAGGATGTTCTTCTTGCGCACTTCGGCGAGGCGCATGGAAAGGCGCTGGGCCAGCTGCAGGGGCAGCGGCATAAGTTCAGGGGTCTCGTCGGAAGCGTAGCCCACCATCAGGCCCTGGTCGCCGGCGCCGCCGGTGTCCACGCCCTGGGCGATGTCCGGGGACTGGCGGCCGATCACGTTGATGACCGCGCAGGTCTCGTAGTTGAAGCCGTATTTGGAATGGGTGTAGCCGATCTCTTTGATGACCTGGCGGGCCAGGGCGTCCACGTCGATATAGGTCTTGGTGGTTATTTCGCCGCCTACCACTACCATGCCGCGGGTGATGAAAGTCTCGCAGGCGACGCGGCCGGCGGGATCTTTCTTCATTATCTCGTCAAGCACCGCGTCCGAGATCTGGTCGCAAACTTTATCCGGATGCCCCTCTGTCACGGATTCCGAGCTGACATATCTTTTGCCTTTGAAGTTCATGTTCTTTCTCCTCTTGAATATATCTGCAAATTATACTAATTTCCGATTTACTTGTGCTCCACCAGCTTGAAGGCCAGGTCGAGCAGCTTCTTGGTGTTCTCCTGGCTGTCCGTTTCAGCGTAAGTGCGCAGCAGCGGCTCCGTGCCGGACGGCCGCATCAGGACCCACCAGTCATTGCCCAGCACTATCTTAAGGCCGTCTATGGTGTTGGTCTCGGTGATCTTGTGGCCCAGCAGCAGCTTGGGCAGCTTCTTCTTTATTTTTACCGCGAAGGAATGCTTGTTGGGGATAGGCTTGTCCATCTTGAAGTCCCTGCGGATAAAGCAGGACTTGCCGTACTTCTTCTCTATCTCCGCGTACATCGCGGAAACCGTCTTCCCGGTCTTCACGGCCATCTCCATCACGAAGAGCGCCGTCAGGGCCCCGTCGCGCTCCGGCAGATTGCCCTTCCAGGCGTAGCCGCCGGACTCTTCCACCCCGAAAGTCACGTCCTCGTTAAGCATCTTCTCCGCTATGTACTTGAAGCCTACCGGGACCTCGTCGAAAGGCAGATTGGCCGCGCGCGCTATGCGCTTGGTCAGGAAGCCCATGGACACGGCCTGGACTATCTTGCCCTTGTACTGGCCCTTCGAAAGCAGGTAGGACAGCATCAGGGGAGCGGTCTGGCAGGGGGTCATATACTGCCCCTTGTCCGAGACCAGGGCGAAGCGGTCCGCGTCCCCGTCCAGGGCCACGCCGAAGATAGCCTTATGCTTTTTCACCGCGTCCACCAGCGGCTGGAGGTTCTTTTCCACCGGCTCTGGGGAGATCCCGCCGAAAAGCGGGTCGTGCCTGTCGCGCAGCTTCACGATGTTCTTGGAATTAAATAGTTCCCCCGCCGTCTCGGCTCCCACGCCGTACATGAAGTCGACCACGACCGCGCCGGGGAGCTTGGCCTGGACCTTCGAGGAAGAGACCTTTGAATTAAGGTACTCCACGTAACCCGGGCGAAAATCTTTCACGGGGGTCGGGATGCCGGTGGGTTTCATCGGAACCGCCTTGGCCACGTAGTTCTCTATCTCGGCCGTGACCGAAGGAGGGGCCGAGCGCCCGTTCTGCTTAACTTTAATGCCGTTATAATGGTGCTCATTATGGCTGGCGGTTATCATTACCCCTATGCCGAAGCCCTTGGTGGTAAGCAGGCTCACCGCCGGCGTCGCCAGCGGAGAGGAGCTGAGCGTGACCTCGAAACCGTTGGCGGCGATTATATCCGCCAGCGTTTTGGCGAAGAGGTTCGACATGAAGCGCCTGTCGTAGCCGACGGCCACGGTAGGTTTGTCGGTGCGCATGTATTTGTGGGAGAGGTAGTCGGCCGTGCCCTGGGCTATTTTCCGGACCACGTCATAAGTAAAATCCCTGGCTATGATGCCGCGGAAACCGTCCGTCCCGAAAGAAATATGGTTTGACTGGTGGGAACTCATTTAAGCCTCTCTTTGGTAAAACAACATTCGTCCCGGCCCTTGCCAAGCTTAGCTTCCAAACTGTTTTGGACAGATATATATTATTAAAATAAGAGCGCAAACTCAAACTACCCTCAAACTACCCCGGAATTTCTACGGTTCAGCGGCTAAAATTTCTTCTTCAAAGTTATGCGCTGTGTGCTGCCCAAAGCCCCTTCAGGCGACATCGCATAGTCCAGATCGGCGTTCATCAGTTTGATCCCCGCACCTGCGCTGAACGCGCCTGCCGCGCTCTGTTTAGCGCCTCCGTTCACACCGCCGCGCAGGCTCAGGCCGGTCATTGTTCCGGGCCCTCCAAACAGCGCGTATTCCGTGCCCAGACTGTAAGTGGTGTACTTATCGTACACATAACGCCTGGCGTCAAAGTTCAGCATGAACCCGGTTATAGGCATAAACATAATGCCGGCGCTTACACTTAAAGGCAACTGGTCGCGCTGTGAAATGTACTTTATACCGGGGCCGAGGTTTTGTACGGCTACACCCACTGATATTGGCAGGCCTCTTAAGCCGCGCTTCACGCCCATGTCCACGGCATATCCTGTCCCTTTAACACCGGCTATGGAGCTTTCTATATATTTTACAGCCCCGCCGACACTGTACCTGCCGTATTGTTTTGCTAAAGCAAGACTCGCAGCCTGGTCGTAGGCTGAATAGCCGCCACTTCTGGACCTTGAGGCAGTGCGGCCTTCCATGCTGCCGCTCGATAACCTGGCGAAACTTAAACCCATTTTCCACTTTGATGACCCGGGCAGGGAAAATCCTGCACCGACAAAGTCGTGCACTGTTCCCAAATACAGGGCGCTGTGGCTCAAGGTGGCCTCGCCTTTGCTCATTGAAGCAAGCCCGGCTGGGTTATAGGCAATAGCGCTTATGCCCATTGCGGACGCCGCCCCGGCAGAAGACATTGCCCCCGCCCTGGCGTCCGTGTCTATACGCAGGAATTCCGCGCCACTTTCAAGCGCCTCGCTTATCTTCACCGACGGGGTGAAAACAAAAACAAGCGCCGCGCCCAATACCCATGGCCTTGAAAGCAGATAAACGATCCGGTTCAGCATGTCAT
>JAVHPG010000099.1:0-2676 GCA_036170455.1 Elusimicrobiales bacterium | reverse complement strand
TTATCATCCCGGCGCTCGAGGTTATCGAGCGAGTCTGTGCCGAGGCAATCACACGTGCGTATTCCGAGGAAATCAGTCCAGTGTTCCGATAGAAACCAGTCCAGCGTTCCGCTTCAAAACAGTCCAGTCGGAGCGAAGCGACGCTCGGGTTTTTTAAACCGTATCTCTTTTGCCTCCTGGCCGTCAAATTCCGCAGTATAAACCCTTGCTTCTACTTCTGCCGCTTGCGCAGCGATTCGCCGCGCAGTTCTATTTTGTAGGCGTGGTGCAGCAGGCGGTCGCAGATGGCGTCGGCGATGGTGGGATCGCCGATGCTCGGGTGCCATTCCTTGGTAGGGCACTGGCTGGTTATCACCGTGGCGGCGCTGCCGCAGCGGTCCTCGATAAGCTCCAGGAAGTCCACCCTGGCCACTTCGGACAGCGGCGTTATCAGGAAGTCGTCCACTATCAGAAGTTCGCTTTTGGCGTATTTCTGCATAAGGCGCAGGTGCGAGCCGTCTGCCCTGGCGCCGGCGAGAGCGTCGAACAGCCTGCTGGCACGGATGTAAAGTACGGTATGCCCGGCCCTGGCGGCCATGTTTCCGAGGGCGCAGGCGATGTAGCTTTTACCTACGCCCGTGGGGCCGGTCAGGATGACATTCCTGCCCGCATCCACCCAGGCGTGGTCGGCCAGTTCCATCATTACCTGTTTCTGTAATCCGCGCGGGTGCCGGTAGTCCAGGTTTTCCATGACGGCATCCTGTTTCAGACGGGCATTGGTTAGCAGGCGCTTTAGCCTGCGGTTATCACGGTCGGTCTTTTCGTCCTGCACAAGCAGGCCAATGAAGTCGGCATGGCCGAGATCCGACTGCCTGGCGTCGGCCAGCCGCGCGGGCAGGGCGCGTGCCATGCCGTATAGTTTCATTGCATTCATTGTTTCTATTGTGGTTTCTTTAAGCATAAGTCCTCCTAGCTTCTGTAGTAGTTATCGCCGCGCAGATTGTCATGCAGCGGGAGCATGGCCTGCGCGGGCGGTTTATCTGCTGTCTGGCGGTCCAGCCCGGACGCTAATATGGAACGGACAGCGCCGTAAGAGCAGACATTAAAGCGCAGGGCGCGCACGGCGGCGGCTTCCAGGCGCGGCGAGCCGTAAGACTTTGCCAACCGCATAATACCGAGGCAGGCCCTGTAGCCTTGTTCGGGATGGGCCTTGGCGTCCATTATGTGCTGCACCAGCGCGGCGGTGGCTGGGCCGGTTTTGCCGGCCCAGGCCACCAGGCGTGACGGGGTCCATTCCAGGTGCTTCTGGTGTTCCGGCGGCATATGTTCTGTTTTGGTTGTGTGGTGGTGCAGCACCCTGCTGCGCGGGTGGGCCGCCACGCGCGCGCCGCGCAGGAATATTTCCACGGTGGCGCCGGTAAGGCGGATATCGACTTCCTCGCGCAGCAGCTGGAACGGAACGCTGTAGTAGTGGCCTTCGGCTTCCACGTGGTAGTCCACGTTAACCCTGGCCTTGCGCCACTCGGCGTATTCGTAGGGATTAGCGGGCAGCGGGGAAGCCGCGGGGCGGTCTATTTCTTCGAACAGTTCCCGTCGTGAGCGCTTTAGCTTGCGTAGCGGGCGGTTGTTAAGTTCGTCGAGCAGAACGCGTATGGCGGCGTTTAGTTCCCCGAGGCTGTAGAAAGTGCGGTGGCGCAGTTTGGCCAGTATCCAGCGCTTGGCTATAAGCACGCCGGTTTCCACTTTTGGCTTGTCGCGCGGATGGGCGGGCCTGGCGGGGATTACGGCGAAGCCGTAATGGCCGGCCAGTTCGGCGTAGGTGCGGTTAATTTCCGGTTCGTAGTAAGAGGCGCGGGTGACGGCGCTTTTAAGGTTATCCGGCACGGCCACCTTGGGGGCGCAGCCTGAATATCCAAGCGCCCTTACGTGGGCATCACACCAGGCGGAAAGTTCCTGGGTGAGTGAGGCCTCGGCGTAGGTAAAGTTGGAAGCGCCCCAAACGGCCACGAAGAGTTCCGTGCGTGTTGGTTCGCCGGTGGAAGTATTCCAGATATCGAGGCCGTCGCCGTAGTCCAGGAACAGCTTTTCGCCGGCCTTGTGGTCCTGGCGCATGCAGTAATCGCGTTTGCCCAGCCATTGCCTGTAGAGGCCGCAGAAGCGGGAATACTGGTAGCCGTCGGGGATCTGTTCCTTGTATTCGCGCCAGAGCTGGTCCAGCGTGAGGTTAAGGCGTTTATGTTCAATGAGCTCGCTGTGGATGTAGGCAAAATCCGGGAGCACCCCCGGGGTGCCCGGCACAACGGCTACAGGCGGGTAAAGGAGGCGTTCCAGTTCTTCGTCAGACAGGCTGTCGGGCAGCGGCCAAGGCAGGCGGGCCTGCTGGGCGCGCCAGATGTATTCTACGACCGTGCTGCGGGCAATGCCGCAGGTCTTGCGGATATCGCGCTGGCTGAGCCGGCAATCCTGATGTAACCGCAGTACTTCCCTGATTTTGCGCATAGGTAACCTCGTGTTGGCCATGAAACCTCCGTTTTAGCGTAGATTCCATGAAACATTGTTACCCGGCGCCGCTTCAAGCCGCTTTAGGCATTAAGCCCAAAACAAGTGGACTGATTTGCCTCGGAATGCTGGACTGGTTTGGATTGGAACGGTGGACTGGTTTGCTTTGGAATGGTGGACTGATTTGGCTTGGAATAT
>JAVHPG010000098.1:0-2695 GCA_036170455.1 Elusimicrobiales bacterium | reverse complement strand
GTTCCTGCCCCCACGGTAGGCCGCCCAGCCGCCTTATGCTTGTACAGTGCGCGCGACGCCGGTTTTGATGACCCCGTCCCCACGGTAGGCCGCCCAAGCTAGTCCGTAAAGCCGTTTTCCGCTGATTTCCCTTGTGTTTTATGGGGGCAATTGCTAATATATATATGGAAGGTGGCTGAAGTTCAGCCGCTTTTTTTTGTATCGGACGCGTTTTTAGAGGAATATATGGACAGGGCTAAAATAGAGACTGAAGTCGAGAATGCCGTGGCTCAGAGCGGCTTTGAGCTGGTGGACCTGCGCACGGCCAGCCATAACGGGAAACCCCTCCTCCAGCTGTTCGTGGACAGGGAAGTGGGCGGCGTGAACCTGGACGACTGCGCTGCCCTGAGCGAGAAGGTGGGCGAGTATCTCGACGCCAACAGCGTTTACGAGGACGGCTATTTCCTGGAAGTTTCCTCGCCGGGCGTGGACCGCGTTATAAAGAAAGAAAAAGATTTCAAACGCTTCGCGGGGCAGCAGGCTAAAGTGCGCCTGAAGCGGCCGGTAAACGGGTCGCGCGTCTATTACGGCGCCATCGAAGGCTTTGAAAACGGGCGGGCCCTCCTGTCCGGCGGTTTAAAATTCAACCTTGAGGATATCGACGAGGCGAGGCTGCATCCCGCCGACGACGAGATCTTCAAAAGAAAATAAAACAGGTGTAAAGAACATGACTACTAACAAGGAACAGAAGAACAAATCGGACCTTTTGCTGGCCCTCGAGCAGCTTGAGCGCGAGAAGAATATAAAGCGCGAGGACGTCTTTAAGACCATCACCGACTCGCTGGTGAGCGCGCTGCGCAAATATTTCGGCAAGACGGCCCAGATCATGGCCGGCATAGACCCCGATACCGGAGAGATGGCCGGCTTCCTGGTTAAAAAAGTGTCCGACCCCGTAGTCACCCCCGAACTTGAAATAACCCTGGCCGAAGCCCAGGCGCACCAGCCCGACGCCAAGCTCGGCGACGACGTGCACATCCCCGTACCGATACAGGATTTCTCCCGCATCGCGGCCCAGACCGCCAAGCAGGTTCTGATACAGAAAATACGCGAGATCGAAAAAGTCCGCGTCTACGACGAATATAAGCCGCGCGAGGGCGAGGTCGTCACCGGGCTCGTCCACCACGTGGCCGGCCGCGACATCTTCGTGGACCTCGGCAAGGCCGAAGCCATCCTCCCCTTCTCCGAGCAGATCCGCCGCGAACATTACAGCGTGAACCAGCGCGTCCGCGCCATCATCCACCGCGTCGACAAGGAGAACAAGGGCCTGCAGATAGTTCTCTCCCGCGCTTCGGGCGCCTTCCTGAAAGCCCTGTTCGAGGCCGAAGTCCCGGAAATTTCCGAGAAGGTTATCGAGATCCTGGACGTGGTCCGCGACCCCGGCTTCCGCGCGAAAGTGCTCGTCCGCAGCAATTCGCCCAAGGTGGACCCCGTGGGCGCCTGCGTCGGCATCCGCGGCTCGCGCATCCGCGTCATCATGAATGAGCTCGCCAACGAGAAGATCGACCTGATCCCCTATATCGAAGATACGCTCACCATGATAGCCAAATCTTTCTCCCCCGCCACGGTCAGCTCCGTGAAGATCCTGGACAAGGAGAACAAGAGGGCGCAGATCATAGTGCCCGATGACCAGCTGGCCATGGCCATCGGCCGCGAGGGACAGAACATCCGCCTCGCCAGCCGCCTCACCGGCTGGGAGATAGAGGTAAAATCCGAGGGCCAGCGCTTCGAAGAGAACAAGCGCACCACCGACATGGCCATGCAGGACCTCCTCAAGATCGACGGCATCGGCGCCAAGGTGGCCGAGACCCTGATCACCATGAACGTGCTGGATATCCGCACGGTAGCCGGCCTTACCGGGGAGGAGCTCTGCTCCCTTGAAGGCATCGGCGAGAAGACCGCCCAGAAGATCATAGCCGGCGCGAAGAAATTTCTTGAAGAGAACCCTAACTACGGGCAAGCCGCCGCACAGGAAGAAGCTCCCAAGACAGAAGAGGTGAAAAATGAGCCCGAAAAAACCGAAGGAAAATAAAAATTTAGAAGAGAAGAAAGCCGGCGGTGCGACTGAAGAAGAAGCGGCCGCCAAAAAGAAGGCAGCCGCCAGGCCGGCGGCAGAGAAAAAAGCCGTTGCCAGGAAAGCCGCGCCCAAAGCCAGGAAAACGGAGGCGAGAGCCCCCGCCGCCGCGAAGCCGGCGAAAGCCCCGGCCAAGCCTAAAAAAGCGAAGGCCGAACCTCCCCCGCCCGAGCCGGAACTTCCGAAAAAGCCGGACCTCAAGCGCTTCATGTTTTCCCATTCTACTACCGAAGGGACCATTGCCGCCGGTCCCACCGGGCAGAAAGAGGAGCCTAAGCAGGTCGAGCCGCCTAAGCCGGCCGCCCTCCCGCCTCCGCCCGCCGCTCCGGCCAAACCCACTTTCCCGGCGCCCGCCGCCAAGCCGGCCTATACTCCTCCGCCCGCCAGGACCGGAACGCCACCTCCTTATTTAGTCCGGCCGACGGCTCCCGGGCCCAGGCTTGTAATCCCCCCTCTCATAAAGCCCCCAGCCCCGGCAATGCGCCCGGGTCCCGCGGCCCCGCGGCCTCCCGCACCTGTTTCCAGGCCCGGCGCTTCCGCGCCCGCCCGCGCGCTGCATACCGCCGCGGGCTTCGCGGCGGTATG
>JAVHPG010000097.1:0-13460 GCA_036170455.1 Elusimicrobiales bacterium | reverse complement strand
CTTCGGCGGCGGTGTTAAGCATGTCCGCGTAGTAGCCGGACCAGGAGCCTTTCCACCTGTGCGTGCGGGTGGTTACCGGGTTCGCCCAGGCTTCCAGCGCGCCCCCGTTCACGGACTTCGATTTGTCGGGGACGACCAGGTCGGGGTCGATCTCTATTTTTATCCCGAGGCCGCCGCATTCGGGGCAGGCGCCGTGGGGGGAGTTAAAGGAGAAAAGCCGCGGCTCCAGCTCGGGGAAGCTGATGCCGCAGGAGGGGCAGGCGTTCTTTTCGCTGTAGAGGTTTTCGGCGGCTTTCGCCGCGGCCTCTCCGGCGATAAGCAGCCCCTTCGACTGGGCCAGGGCCAGGGCTACGGCCTCGCTGAGGCGCTCGCGGTCGTCCCTGGAGACGGTGAATTCGTCGACGAAAAGGTCTATGTCGTGCTTGATATAGCGCTTAAGCTCCGGCGGCGTCTCCAGCGGGCAGAGCTTGCCGTCGACCCGGGCTTTAGTGAAGCCGGCTTTGCGCAGGCGGGCGAAAAGCTCCTCGTAAGTGCCGCTGCGGCCGCGCACCAGCGGGGCCAGGATCCTTGTTTTTTTGCCGGCGAATTTAGCCAGGAGTTCGCCCGTTATCCCCTGCGCCGACCAGGCCTTGACGGGCTTATGGCAGGACGGGCAGTAGGGCCGGCCGGCCTTGGCGTAAAGCAGGCGCAGGTAGTCGTAAACCTCGGTAACGGTGCCGACGGTGGAGCGGGGGTTCTTTGAGGGGCTGTGCTGCTGTATGGCTATGGCCGGGGAAAGGCCTTCTATTGAATCCACGTCGGGCTTGTCCATCTGCTCGAGGAACTGGCGGGCGTAGGCGGAGAGGGACTCGACGTAGCGGCGCTGACCCTCGGCGTAAATGGTGTCGAAAGCTAGGGTGGACTTGCCGGAGCCGGAGAGGCCCGTGATGACCACGAGCTTCAACTTGGGTATTTCCAGGCTGAGGTTCTTAAGGTTGTGGGAGCGGGCGCCGCTGATAATGAGTTTATCCATGCTTTTTCCGCCCCTGATACCTGTCCACCGAAGTGGGCCTGCTGAATTTAGCGGACTGTTCCGGATAATCCACGGTGTAGTGCAGGCCGCGGCTCTCCTTGCGGCTGCGCGCGGAGCGTATGATGACGTCCGCCAGGCAGGCTATGTTCCTGAGCTCGAGCAGGTCGCGGGTAAGAAGGAAGTCCCAATAATACCTGATTATTTCCTCCGAGATCACCTTTACCCGCGCGCTGGCCCGCGCCAGGCGCTTGTCGCTGCGCACTATGCCTACGTAGTTCCACATCAGCGTGCGGATCTCGTCCCAGTTGTGCTTTATAATGACCGCTTCGTCCGAGGGCCGGGCGTTGCCGGTGGTCCAGTGAGCCGGCTTTCCTGCGGCGGGGCGGCGACTGCAGCCGGTCTTTATGGCTTCCGCCGCGCGGTGGGCGAAAACACAGGCCTCAAGCAGGGAATTAGAAGCGAGCCGGTTTGCGCCGTGCAGGCCGCTGTGAGCTACTTCGCCGATGGCGTAGAGCCCGGTCATCGCCGTCCTTCCGTGCTTATCGGAGCTCACTCCGCCGCAGAAAAAATGAGCGGCCGGAACTACGGGGATGGGGTCTTTTGCCATGTCTATCCCCAGCTCGAGGCATTTCTTGTAAATGGTGGGGAAGCGCTTTTTCAGGAAAGCCGGCTTTAAATGCGTCATGTCCAGGTAGACGCAGTCGGCTCCCGTGCGCTTCAGCTCGGAGTCTATGGCGCGCGCCACTATGTCCCTGGGGGCCAGCTCGAGGTAGCGGGAATAGTTCTTCATGAAGGCTTTGCCGTCGCCGCCGCGCAAAACTCCGCCCTCGCCGCGGAGGGCCTCCGAGATCAGGAACGACTTGGCCTGCGGGTGGTAGAGGCAGGTGGGATGGAACTGTACAAATTCCATATTCACCAGCTTGAGCCCGGCCCGGTAGGCCATGGCCATGCCGTCCCCGGTGGTCACATCGGGGTTCGAGGTGTAGCGGTAAACTTTGCCTGCGCCGCCGGAGGCCAGCAGGACGGCGGGGGCGAGGAAGCTGTGGACGCGGCCGGTCGCTTCCTCGAGGGCGTAAACGCCCAGGCAGGAGTTCTGCTTCGGGCGCACCCGGGCCGGGCGTCTTTTAAGGATAAGGTCTACGGCCGAGAAGAAGGGGAAGAAAGTTATGTTCTTGTCGCTCCTGCAGGTCTCCAGCAGGGCGCGCTCTACTTCGCGGCCGGTGGCGTCGGCGGCGTGGAGGATGCGGCGGCGGGAATGCCCGCCTTCGAGGCCCAGCTCGAAAGTCCCGTTCCTGAGGGTGAAGCGGGTCCCGGCCTCGACCAGCTCCTGTATCCGGGCGGGGGCCTCGCTTATGACCAGCTTTACCACGCCCGGGTCGGAAAGGCCGGCGCCGGTGCGGAGTGTGTCGGCTATGTGGAGGGAGAAATTATCGCTCCGGGCGGTTACGGCGGCTATGCCGCCCTGGGCGAGGTTGCTGTTGGAGATTTCCGGCGAGCGCTTGGTTATGATGGCCACGCGGCCGGATTTCGCCAGCTTATGGGCGGCCAGCAGGCCGGCGGCCCCGCTGCCCACCACTATTAAATCGAACTTATATGTGGCCATGATTGTTCCTGACTGGAGCGGAGCGCTTCTGAAGGCCGGCGGCCTGGATTCCCGGGCTTTCATCGCCGCCTATAATAATATAAACTAATTTTACCAAATTATGAAACAGGTCTCAGCCAGGAAAAAATTGCCGCTTTATGTCCCCTTGCTGTTGTCGCTGGGGCTCCTCTGCTGGCTGATCTATCCCAACCTGGGCGATATTGCCGGCACGGTTCTCAATTCCGACCCCAAATGGCTGCTGATCTCCTTCTTTTTCTCCGTTTCCAGCTATACCTTTATGGGCTTTACGCTCTGGGAAGTCCTGAGGATACTCGGGATACGCCTCCCTTTCTTCGAGGTGGCCGGGATAGCTTTCGTTTCTACTACCGTAAACTATTTTGTCTCTTCGGCCGGCATCAGCGGTTTTGCCACCCGGGCGCACCTGTTGGGCAAACGCAAGGTTCCTTACGGGGCCAGCGTCACTTCTTCCGTGGTTATAACCGTCCTCATCTATCTTGCGCTCGCGTTTATCGTGGTCGAGGGCGCGGTGCTTCAGTTCATCCAGACCCCCGATTTTAACCGGGGCATGGCACAGTCGCTGGTGGGGGTGCTGGCGGTCCTCGGTTTCGCTTTTACGCTCACGCTCCTGTTCTTCCGCCACGAGCTCCGCGCCGCCTGGGCCCGCAAGCTTTTCCTGGCCGTGAACCGGGTGATCTTTATTTTTTCGAAGAAGGAAATCCCGCGGGAGAATTTCGACAAGTTCGAGCGCCAGCTCGACGAGGGCATACGCACGATACACGGGCGCAAATACGAAATCCCGAAGGTCGTGGGCTACGTTTTCTGTGACTGGGTCAGCAATATGCTGATACTCTACTTCGCCTTCAAGGCCGTCGGCATTTCGCTCGGCGCAACCACGCTGGTGGCGGGCTTCGCCTTCGGCATGCTGATGACCGTCATCCCCATCCTCCCCGGGGGGCTGGGGGCTATGGAGGCGGCTATGACGGCCGCTTTCTCCGGGATGGGCATCCCGGTGGCGCAGGCGCTTACGGCCAGCCTGCTTTTCCGGTTCTTCTATTATCTGCTGCCGGCCTTCGCCAGCATTTTTATCTATTGGGCGCTGCGTTCTTCAGAGCCGGCTTCCGGCCCGGAGCACAGCCGCCACGGAAAGGGGATATCATGAGAGAAAGTTTCGCGGACAGCTCGCCTGAAGTTTCGCCCGGCGCCTGGGTCCATCCGGCGGCCTGCCTGATCGGCAGGGTTAAGATCGCGGACGGGGTTTCCGTCTGGCCCGGCGCGGTACTGCGGGGCGACGTGGACCGCGTAGAGGTGGGTCGCGGCTCCAATATACAGGACCTGGCAGTGTTGCACCCTAATACGGGCAAGCCGGTGCTTATCGGCGAGGGCGTTACAGTGGGGCATTCGGCCATCATCCACGGTTCTGTGGTCGGGGCTCACAGCCTGGTGGGCATGGGCGCTATAGTGATGGACTGCGAGATAGGCGAATACTGTGTTATCGCCGCCGGGGCGGTGGTCACCCAGGGTTCCATAATACCGTCCCGGAGCATGGTAATGGGCGCCCCGGGGAAAGTCAAAAGGCCGCTGACCGACGAGGAATGCGCCGGGCTGGTCAAATCCGAAAAGGATTATATCGCGCTAGCCGCCAGGTATAAAAGCGGGGGCGCGCAATGACCGGCCGCAGGATAGTGATGATAGAGGACAGCAAGGCCGCCTCTACGGTGCTTAAAGAGGTGCTCGAAGCCGAAGGGCATACGGTCTTCCACGCGGCTGACGGGGTCGCGGGCCTGGCGCTGGCGCGCCGGGAGAAGCCCGACCTGGTGTTGCTGGACCTGCTGCTGCCGAAGCTCAACGGCTACGACGTGTGCAACGCGCTGATGCGCGATAATCTTACCCGGCATACCCCGATCCTTATAATCTCGACGCTGGACACGCCTGAAAGCATAGAAAAGGCGAAGAGCTGCGGGGCCCGCAATTTCATGAAGAAACCCTATAATCTGGAAGACCTGCTCCGCGAGATCAAGCGGCTGCTTCCGCAAAGTTGAGAAATTATTTATGGAAAACCCCGAAAGAATAGAGAGACACCTGGATGACGGGGAATTCTCCAAGGCGCTGGCCTGCCTGGGGAAAACGACTTGCGGGGGGAAGGCCCGTACGTTTTTTCTTAAAGGCGAGGCGCTGCGCGGCCTGGGGCTTTTCGGCGAGGCTATAAAAGAATACGCCCTGGCCCGGAAAGCCTCTAAAGGCGACCAGGAGCTGGTGCTTGAGGCGCTGCTCGGCGAAGCGCGCTGCAGCCGGGCGCTGGGAAACGAGAAGGCGGCGGTAGGGTCCGCTAAAAAAGCTCTGCTTCTTTCGAAGAGGCTGGATACTGCCGTAGAGGACGCGGAGCTGGAATGGGCGCTGGCGCTGCGGCTGGTGGGCAGGCTGCCCGAGGCCGCCCGGCTGCTTGAAAAGCTCCTGGGGGGTTACCGGAAGGCGAGGGACTTGGCAGGCGCGGCTTTCACCCTCTGGGCCCTGGGCGGGCTTTACCGTCTGCAGGGCCGCTATGCCGAGGGGATTAACGCCTTCGAAGAATCGCTTAAATGCGCCAATAAGGACAGGAACGAGGCCGCCTCCGGCTACGCCCTGTTCGGCCTGGGCGGTATCCTGCGCGTGGCCGGCTTCATGGGCCGCGCCCTGGACTGCTATGTGCGGGCCCGCAAACTCTTCGCGAACACCGACGACGCTTTCGCCAAGGCCTACGCCGAGTGCGGCACGGCTAACGTCCTGCGCCAGCTCGGCCGTCTCGAGGACGCCTACGCGGGCTACACGCGCGCGCACAAGCTTTACTCCAACCTCTCCGACTGGGCCGACCTCGGTTTCGTTGAATGGGGCATGGGCGAGATCAAAAAAAAGAACGGGGATTTTACCTCCGCCCTCGCCCACTACCGCAAGGCCGCCTCCCTCTTCAAAGGCCGCTCCGAACCCCGCGGCGAAGCCCTCACCCTGCTCTCCCTCTCCGCGCTCTACTACCTAATGGGCCAAACCGCCCAAGCCGAGCGCCAGCACGCCCAGGCCCTCAAATTCATCCGTTCCCACGGCCTGCACACCCATCTGGAGACATTCACTTAGTTTAATTCGCAATTGCATAGAGACGGCTGGGCGGCCTACCGTGCCGACGCCGTGAGCGACGGGCCCATACCCTTGCCAGGCCCCCGACTGGGCATCTCGCGGTGCAGTTCTTCTGTTTTGCGGTTTACAGCTTGAAGTCCCAGCCGAGGTAGAGCTCGCGGGCTTTGGGGTCGTTGAGGAGGGTGTCGGCGTTGCCTTCGATGAGGATCTGGCCCTGGTAGATCAGGTAGGAGCGGTCGGTGATGGAAAGGGTCTCGCGGACATTGTGATCGGTGATGAGCACGCCGATGCCTTTTTCTTTCAGGTGAAGGATTATTTTTTTCAGCTCGCTCACCGTAATAGGATCGATGCCGACGAAAGGCTCGTCGAGGAGGATGATCTTGGGGTCGTTTATCATCACCCGCGCCACTTCCAGCCGGCGCTTCTCGCCGCCGGAAAGGGTCCACGATTTCTGGTCCTTCAGTTTCAGCAGGCCGAATTCTCCGAGCAGGGAGTCCACCCGCTCGCGCATCGCCTTCCTGTCCGGCGTTGTCCGCTCCAGGATGGCCTCAAGGTTCTGCGCCACGGTCAGGCCGCGGAAAACGGTCGGCTCCTGCGCCAGATAGCCTATCCCGCCGCGGGCCCGCTCGTACATCGGCTCTTTGGTCGCGTCGCGGCCGTCAAGGAATACCTTGCCGGCGTCCGGCTCCAGGAAGCCGACGAGCATATGGAAAGTGGTGGTTTTGCCGGCCCCGTTAGGGCCCAGCAGGCCGCAGACCTCGCCCGAGTTTACGTACAGCGAGATGCCGTTGACCACCTGGCGGCGGCCGAAGGACTTTTCGAGGAGGCTGCATTCCAGTTTCATGTTATGGCCTGACGCTGCCGGCTGCCGGCCGGGTGCTTGCCGCGACGCCTTTTACCCAGCCGGTCACCCTATTATAGAACTTTATATCGCGGCTATCTTTGAAGAATTTAATCCGCTCTGAGTTTATGGCGAAATCATAGTCCTCGCGGTTCCCTACGGCCATGGGGGTGGACTCGTACATCAGGAAGGTTCCTTCGGCGTTGTTGTAGAGGCCTTTCTGCGCGTACATATCCAGGTTGTCGGTCGAGAGCGAAAAATTACCGTCGAAACTCATAAGCCCCTTCTTGTTCTCGGCGAAGGTCCTGTCGGCGCGGCCCCTGAGGACGCGCCCGTCGGGGCCGGTGTATTTCATCCTTACCGGCAGAGCCCCGCGCTCCAGGGTGGCTTCCTCCAGGGTATCGAGATAAACGGCTTTGCTGCAGTTCATCTCCACCAGGGACCTGTCTTCCAGGAGGCGCAGTATATAGACCGAGCCGTTGATGTTCCAGGCCTGGGCGGGGCGGCTGTACAGGGCATAGTCCGCCTTGAGCGTATAGCGCGGGTTGCGGAAGGAGACGTTCCCTTCGAAGATCTCCCGGTCATTGGTCCGGTCCATCTTCCACTTGTCGCTCTTTACTACGGAGCCCATCAGGAAATCCTCACCGGTGCTGGTCCCTTTAACGGAGTCAGCCGCCGAGCTTAGGGAAGGCAGGGCCGTGGCGGCCAGCAGGAGAAGGGGGAAGAATAGCGTCATTTGCCGGACATCCGCGTTTCCTGGTGCTGTATTTCTATCTCGGAAAGATCGGGGTTCGCTATAAATCCGCGGCCGCTTATCACCGTCCGGCCTTTATAGATGGTCACCGGCTCTTCGGTCCAGATCTTTGCGCGCGCGGAACTGTAATAAAGTTTTGTGGTCCTGAGCCGCATCCCGTCCTTCTTCGCGTCCACCTCCACCTCGTCGCTGAGGTCGGCGCTTTTTTCCTGCATGCGCAGGAGGCCCGTGCGGGCGGTAATCTCAGAGGCGACCTTGTCCCGGTCGTAAAATTTTATGCGCGGCGCGCTGAAAGTGATCAGGCCCTTCTTCTCGTCCAGACTGCCGATGTCCGCGTCCAGCCGCCAGGTGAGCGCCCCCGAGGCCGCTTCGGCCATGGAAAAATTTTTAAGCAGGCTGATCCCGGGCGCCGCCTCGCGCGCGCCGGAGTCCTGGCAGCCGGCCAGGGAGAGGAAAAGGAGGGGGAACAGCTTTTTCAACCCAGGCCTTCTTTCAGGAGGTCGCGCTCGTCTATTATCCCCACGGGGCGGCCTGTCCTGGCGTCGGTCACCGGGAGGTTGTCGATCTTTTTCTCCGAGATCAGGCGCGCGGCTTCCATGGCCATGGTCCCGGGGTGCACGGTCAGGGGGCGCCCGGTCATCACCAGCCTGACCGGGAGATACAGGTCCGAGAGCCCGTCCTGCAGCCGGCGCCGGAGGTCTCCGTCGGTAAAATAGCCGGTCAGCTTCCCTCCAGCCCCGGTGACCGAGACCGCGCCGGCCCGGGTCGCCGTCATTATCTTAAGGGCGTCGAGGACGGTGGCGTCCTCCCTGATAACCGGGTTCTCCCGGCCCTTGTGCATAAGGTCACCGACTTTGAGGTTCAGAAGTTTCCCCAGGTTGCCTCCCGGGTGCAGGCGGGCGAAGCTCGCCTTGTCGAAACCCTTGAGCGTCATCAGCGTGACGGCGAGGGCGTCGCCGAGCGCCAGCATGGCCGTGGTGGAAGAGGTCGGGACTATGTCGTAGGGGCAGGCCTCGGCTTTTACGTGCAGGCACAGCGTTACGTCGGAATAACGGGCCATCCTGGAATCAGGGTTATTGGTAATCGAAATGACCGGGAGGCCCTGCTTCTTAAGTATAGGCAGGAGCTTCGTGGTCTCTTCTGTTTCGCCAGAATAGGAAAGAGCCACGGCCACGTCGCCGGCGGCGATCATCCCTAGGTCGCCGTGCAGCGATTCCACGGGGTGCAGGTAGACGCTCGTGGTGCCGGTAGAGGCCAGCGTGGAGGCGACCTTGCGGGCTATCAGGCCGGACTTTCCCACGCCGAGCAGGACGGCCTTCCCCGGGCAGGCCTCGAGGAGGCGCACGGCCCTGAGAAAAGAGGCGTCCAGAGTTTTTGACAGGCCGGCCACGGCGCGGCTCTCGGAGGCTATCACGCCGCGGGCTGTCTTAAGTATAAGCGCGTCTTTTGCGGTCATTTTATTTAGCCGGCGCTTTGTGCGGCTTGCGAGCGTCAGCGAGCTTTTTTTATCAGGCCTGGCGTTCATATCTATTTAGCCGGCACTTTGTGCGGATTAAGCCAGGGCGTCATCTCAGGCGGTATCTGGCGCTGGTCATACGGCGGCGGGAGCTTGTGGAGCAGGTAGCTGACGGTAAAGAAACCGGCTATCAGGGTGAGGTAGATCCAGGAAATGGTCTTTAAATGCCACTTCCAGTCCGGGAACCAGGCCGGCGGCAGAGTGAGATCGGTATTGCACTTCTTGCAGAATTTAAGGGTTGGCCGGTTTTCCTGGCCGCAGTTCGTACATTTCATATTATTTCCTCTGTTCGGTAATACTTCCCGTCAGTTCGAGCTGACGCCTGAAATCTCCAGCGCCAGCTTGTCAATGCGGTTAAGGGCCCCTACAATAGGCTTCACGGCGTCCAGCTTGAGCGAATTCGGGCCGTCCGAAAGCGCTTTGGCCGGGTTGGGATGCGCCTCGAAAAAAAGCCCGGCGATCTTCAGCGCAGCGGCCGCCTTGGCCAGCGGCATTATAAAGCGCCTGTCTCCGCCGGTGGAGGTGCCCAGGCCGCCGGGCTTCTGTACGGAATGGGTCGCGTCGAAAATGACCGGGTACCCGAAGTCTTTCATTATCTCCAGCCCGCGCATGTCCACTACGAGGTTCCCGTAGCCGAAGGAGGAGCCGCGCTCGGTCAGCATTATGTCCCTGGCGCCGCGGCTCTCCAGCTTCCTCACGATATTCTCAGCGTCCCAGGGGGAAAGGAACTGGCCTTTTTTTACGTTGACCGCGCGGCCTGTATCGGCGCAGGCGAAAAGCAGGTCCGTCTGGCGGCACATAAAGGCAGGGATCTGGAGAATATCCGCCACTTCGGCCACGCGCGAAGCCTGCGCGGCTTCATGCACGTCTACCAGCAGCGGGACGTCGAGCCGGTTCTTAAGGTCCTTGAGGAAGTCCAGCGCGAACTCCATCCCTATGCCCCGGAAGGAAATATGCGAAGTGCGGTTCGCCTTGTCAAAAGAAGCTTTAAGCACGAACGGGGTTTTGAGGGCCGCGAAGACGCTTTTGAGCTTTATCGCTTCCGCCTCGTAGGCTTTTGGCGTCTCTATTACGCACGGGCCGGCCAGGTAGACCAGCGGCCTGTCATTTGAGAAAACTACGTTCTTTACCTTTACTTCTTTCTGTTTCACGCGCGCTCCTTGGGCGCCGCCGCCGTCAGCGGCCGGCAGCGGCCTATTTTTTCTTGTTCTTGACCGCCGCGGCGACGAAGCTGAAGAACAGCGGGTGCGGCATAAGCGGTTTTGACTTGAATTCCGGGTGGAACTGCACGCCCACGAACCAGGGGTGGCCCTTGATCTCCACCATCTCGGGCAGCTTTATCTTGCGGTTCATCCCGCTGACCATCATGCCTTTTTTTTCATATTGGGAAGTGTACCTGGAGTTGAACTCGTAGCGGTGGCGGTGGCGCTCCGAGATGGAGGAGGAGCCGTAGATCCTGTGGGCCAGCGTGCCGGCCTTGATCTCGCAGGGCCAGGAGCCGAGGCGCATCGTCCCGCCCTTGTCCGTGACGCCTTTCTGTTCCGCCATCAGGTCCACGACGGGGTGTTTGGTCTTCTGGTCGAATTCCGACGAATGGGCGCCCTTGAGCCCCAGCACGTTCCTGGCGAACTCTATGGCGGCGCACTGCATGCCCAGGCAGATGCCCAGGAAAGGCAGTCCGTTCTCCCGCGCGTAGCGCACGGCCGCTATCTTGCCCTCTATGCCGCGGTCGCCGAAGCCTCCGGGGACTATCAGGCCGTCGGCCTTCGCCAGGCGCTCTTCAAAATCCTCCTCTTCGACGTCGATATAGTCGAACTCGGCTTTTACGCCGTTGGCGATGGCTCCGTGCTGGACGGCTTCCACCAGGGATTTATAGGAGTCCTTAAGCTTGGTGTACTTGCCGGCCAGGGCTATGCGCACAGGCTCGGCCTTGTCCGCTGCTTTAAGGCGCTGCACGAAATCGGTCCACTCGTCGAAGTCCCACTTCCCGCTCCTGAGGCGGAGCAGCATCATTATCTGCTCGTCCAGGCCCTGTTTCTTGAGGATCAGCGGCACGTCGTAGATGGAGGGGGCGTCCGGCGCGTCGATCACGGCTTCCTTAGGCACGCTGGTGAAAAGGGCTATCTTGTTCTTTATGTCTTTCGCCAGAGGCTTCTCGGCGCGGCAGACGATGATGTCGGGATCTATACCTATCTCGCGCAGCTTGTTGACGGAATGCTGGGTGGGCTTGGTCTTGAGCTCGTCGGAGGCGTGGAGGTAGGGGACCAGCGTCACGTGGAGGTAAAGCACGTCGTTGCGGGTGCGGTCGGGGCGCATCTGGCGGGCCGCTTCCAGGAAGGGGAGGCTCTCGATATCGCCTACGGTCCCGCCTATCTCCACGATGGTGATGTCGAAGCCTTCCGCGGCTTTCACGAAGCGGCGCTTTATCTCGTCGGTGATGTGCGGGATCACCTGCACGGTCTGGCCCAGGTAGCCGCCCGCCCTCTCGCGGGCGATCACGGTCTGGTAGATCTGCCCGGCCGTCACTATGTTGATGCGGCTGGTATCTATGCCGAGAAAGCGCTCGTAGTAGCCGAGGTCCAGGTCCGTCTCCGCGCCGTCGTCGGTGACGAAGACCTCGCCGTGCTGCAGGGGGGCCATGGTCCCGGCGTCGACATTGATGTACGGGTCGCATTTTACGATAGTGACGGAAAGGCCGTGGGCTTTAAGGAGGCGCCCGATGGAAGCCGCCGTGATGCCCTTGCCGAGAGAACTTACGACGCCGCCGGTAACGAAGATATATCGGGTCATTTATCAACCTTTTTTGTTTTTCAGGAATGCCGCGGCCGTCCTGATGTCGGCCGGCACGTCGATAGCGGGGCCCAGCGCGGGCACCTCCACAACAGCTATCTTCATGCCGTTTTCAAGCGCGCGCAGCTGCTCCAGGCGCTCCAGCCTCTCGAGGGGGCTGGGCTTGAGTTTTACAAATTTTTCCAGGGCGGCGCGGCGGTAGATATAAAAGCCGCAGTGCTTGTAGTAGGGGTAATCCTTCAGTTCGGAAAGGGGGTGGTGGAACGGGATCGGGCAGCGCGAGAAATAGAGAGCCCGCCCGGCGGAATTCATCGCCACTTTCACGCAGTTGGGGTTTGAGATATCTTTCTTGTCCTCTATCCGGGAGCAGGCGGTGCCTATGTCGCAGGAGGGGGAGGCCCCGAGCTTCTTAAAGGCCTTTACCAGGGTGGAAGCTTTCATGAACGGCTCGTCGCCCTGGATGTTTATTATAAAAGCTGCTTTTGTCCCGCGCGACGCTTCGTAAACGCGGTCGGTGCCCGACTGGCAGCGCGGGCTGGTCATCACGGCGCGCGCGCCAATGGAAAGCGCGAACCTTAGGACGGCTTTATGCTCGGTGGCGATTATCACCTCGCCGAGGCCGGTCTTGACCGCCGCTTCCCAGCACCACTGGATGACGGGTTTTCCGGCTATAGGCGCGAGCACCTTGCCGGGAAAACGCTGCGACCCGAAGCGGGCCGGGATGACGATCAGGCAGTCTTTATCCATGATTTAGCGCTGTCTAGAAGCTCTTCGACCGTAACTGAAGCCGTGCCAAGTTTGCCGACGACTATGCCGGCGGCGAAGTTGGCGGCCAGGGCGGCCTCCTCCGGGGCGGCGCCAGAAGCCCAGGTAAGGGCCAGCACCGAGATAACGGTGTCTCCCGCGCCGGTAACGTCGTACACTTCGCGCGCGAGGGTCGGAATATGGCTCGGGGTTACCGCGGAACCTTTCCGGGTAAAAAGGGTCATCCCGTGCTCGCCCTGGGTTATCAGCAGGGACTTCAGCGCCAGCCTGCGCATTATGCCGCGGCCCAGCAGCTCGGCGGCCTCCTGGCCGTCCCGCTGTGTCAGGCGCATCCCGCCGAAAGCCTCCAGAGTATTGGGGGTGATGCAGGACGCGCCGCGGTAAAGCTGAAAATGCTCCACCTTGGGGTCTACGAAAACCGGCACGCCGCGCTTCGCGGCCAGCGCCATCGCCGATCTTATGGCGGCGGGATCGAGGAGGCCTTTGCCGTAGTCGGAAAGTATAAGGGCTTCGCAGCCGCCTTTCAGGGCGGCTTCCAGGGCCGCCAGAGCGGCTTTACGGGCGGCATGGCCCAGGAGCGCGGGGTGCTCGCGGTCGAAGCGGACTACCTGCTGGTGCTCGGCGATGACACGGGTTTTTTCGATGGTCCGGAAAGCGCCGTCGCGCACTAAAGCGTCGGGGCTCACGCCGGCTGCAAGCAGAAGACCGGAAACCTCTTCGGCCGCGGCGTCGCGGCCGGCCACGGAGATCAGCACCGGGGAGGCGCCGAGTGTGGAAAGGTTCACCGCGACGTTCGCCGAACCGCCGCAGACGGCGGATTCTGAATTTACCCGCACCACCGGCACAGGGGCCTCGGGGGAAATTCTTTTTACGGAGCCTTTTATATAGCGGTCGAGCATCAGGTCGCCGAATACGGCGATCTTTCGCCCGCGGAAGCCCGCAGCTATAGAGGAAAGCCGCTTAAATCCTGCCTTTGTCATAATATAAATATTATAACAAAAAGAGGTCGGGCGGGAGAGGAGTGATTGGGGAAGTAAACAGCCGCGGTCCGGCTGAAATCCGGCAGCTACCGGA
>JAVHPG010000096.1:0-2736 GCA_036170455.1 Elusimicrobiales bacterium | reverse complement strand
CCTTACGGAGGATATGTACGTCCACGAACGCATGAAGGCGGACCCGGCCCTGCTGAAGAGCTTCATCCGCGGAACTTACACCGACCTCTATACGGACAATATTTTCGGCAGCTACTTTACCCTGTCGCTGGATATGGCCCGCTACAAAGAGAAGATCCGCAGGTATTACGAGGAGCAGCTGGGCGGCTATCTCACCCTGGAGAAGGCCGAGACCCTGCAGAAGAACCGGGAGGCCGACTCGAAAATATTCGCGTACGCTTCCGGGAACGTAGGGGATTACGCGCGGAACGGGGCCTCTCTGGCCAGGCTGCAGAAGGAAAAGACGGAGTACGCCAGATTCCTGGAGGATTTTTACAGGACCCGCTGGCCCGCCTTCAGCGCGGACGCGCTGCTTTTCGTAGGCTCGATCGCGCTGGAGGGGAAGAATTACCCGCTGGCGCTGGACTGCCTGGCCGTGGCGGACGCGAATTCCGCCAGCTACGGGCTTGACCCGGAATTGCTTAATTCCCTTAAAACGAAGGGCGCCCTGGCCATACTCGAGGCGGCGTCCTTCCTGCGCGATAATTCCAAAAAGATGGATATAGAAGTGCTTAGCCAACATTTAAAATCGCTTGAAAAAGCGTGCGCCGCCACGGGGCGCCCTTTCCCGGACGACCTGCTCGAGCTGAAAGATTCAGCCTACCACAGGGCTATGGCCTACTACGACAAAAAACACTCGGCAGAAACCGACCCGGCCAAAAAGGACTATTACAGGGAAAACCTGGACTACTTCGCCGCCGCCGCGAAGGCGCCGCCCGGCCAATAGCGGGGGTTCCCTTTTTTGCTTGAATTAGCATGTTTAATTGAGTAGATTATCATTAGAGGCAAAGCCCTAATATTAAAGCGGAGGAACAATGATCGACATCACAAAGAATATCGCCACCGCCCCCAGGCGCACCAAAGCTTCCGTAATCCGTGAACTCCTGAAGATAACCAACAAGCCCGGAGTTATCTCCTTCGCCGGCGGCCTTCCCGACCCCGAGCATTTTCCTTATGATTTTGTAGCCAACTCCGTAAAAGAAATAATGGCCAAGCAGGGCAGGGTCGCCCTGCAGTACGGGCCCACCGACGGGCTGCCTGAGCTGAAAGAGGAATTCATCAAGTTCCTGAAGAAGCACGAGGGCATAACCGCCAAGCCCGAGAACCTCATTATTACCACTGCCTCCCAGCAGGCGCTGGACATGGTGGGCCGGCTGTTCATAGACGCCTCCGACCCCGTCCTGGTGGAAAAGCCCAGCTACATGGGCGGCCTCCAGGTGTTCAAATCGTACGGCTGCGAATTCGTCGGCGTAAAGCTGGAGGACGACGGGATAAGCACCGAGGAGCTTGAAGAAAAGCTCCTCTGGCTAAGGTCCCAGGACGAGCACTACAAGTTCCTTTACCTGGTCCCGGATTTCCAGAACCCCAGCGGCGTAACGCTTTCCCAGGAGAAGCGCAAGAAGGTCATAGAGCTTTCCGAAAAATACAATGTGGCCGTGATAGAGGATTCTCCCTACCGCCAGATCCGCTTCGAGGGAAAAGCGCCGGAAATGCTTTACCGCATCGACCAGAACAGCCGCAAGACCGATAACATCATTTCACTGTTCACTTTCTCCAAGACTTTCGCGCCGGGCCTGCGCCTCGGCATCATCCTCGCGCATCCGCAGATCATCAAGAAGATGGAGATCCTCAAGCAGTCCCTCGACCTCTGCACCTCCAGCCTGAACCAGCTTATCGCCGCGGACTTCCTCCGCTCCGGCTACTTTGAGAAGCACATCGAGGTGATCAAGAAGACCTATAAATTGAAGAAGGACACCATGGTGGAAGCCCTGGAGAGGTATATGCCCGAGGGGGTCACCTGGACGAAGCCGGAGGGCGGCCTGTTCCTGTGGGTGCGCCTGCCCGAGAGCATGAGCGCAGACGAGATGTTCGCCGACGCCCTCAAAGAGAACGTGGCCTATGTGATAGGTTCCGCTTTCCACTGCGACGGCTCCGGCAAGAACACCATGCGCCTGAATTTCTCCTATCCCACCCCCGAAGATATAGACGAGGGGATAAAGCGCCTCGCCACGGCCGTCAAGAAGCGCATGGTCGCGGTAAAGTAGTTTTTCACGTCACTGATGTCCGACTTCTCAGCCGAATTCAGCCGAAACCTGCGCAGCGCCGGAGTGGTAGGGGCCGGCGGCGCGGGTTTTCCTTCCTACGTGAAAGCGCAGGGCCGGGCCGAGTACGCCCTGGTGAACGCGGCCGAGTGTGAACCCCTCCTGAAAAAAGACCAGAAGATACTGGAATACTTTCCGGAAAAGGTTTTTGACGGGCTCGAGCTGCTGATGCGCGCCGTCGGCGCGAAGCGCGGTATCGTAGGGATAAAGAAGAAGCACGAGAAGCTCCTCCCGCGCCTGGAAGAAATAGCGAAGGCCCGGAAAAACATTTCAGTGCTGAAGCTGGGCGACTATTATCCCGCCGGCGACGAGCAGTGCCTTGTTTTAGAGGCCACGGGCCGGGTGGTTCCGCCGGGCGGTATTCCTCTCGATGTCGGTTGCGTAGTCTGCAACGTGGAGACTCTCTACAACGCGGCCTTCCCCGGCAGGCCGGTCACGGAAACTTTTGTAACCATAAACGGCGCGGTAAAAAAGCCCGCCACTTTCAGGGTCCCTGTGGGCATCACCTGGCGCGAGACAGTCGAGCTATGCGGCGGTTTTACGGTAAAGGACCCGG
>JAVHPG010000095.1:0-13570 GCA_036170455.1 Elusimicrobiales bacterium | reverse complement strand
CAAAGCCGTCCGTGCCTAAGATGGGGGAAAATGACGACGAATAGAGCCCTCGCGGCCGCCCTTTTTATCGCTCTGGCCCTGGCGGCCGCCTCCCGCCCGGCGCCGCTGTCGGCCCAGCTCAGCTCCAGCCCCGAGGAGCAGTCCTTCGACTACGACCCCGGCGCCGGAAAAGAAACTCCGAAGATACAGCAGTTCGCGGCCGAGACCACATTCGAGGACGCCGTGATGGTGAACCACCCCGTCTACGGCACGGTAATGTTCTCGAAATACCGGTGGAGAAACTGGGTCACGCGCTCGCTCTACCTCACGCTTATAAACATAGCGCTTATAGCCATCATCCTGTCCCTTTCAAAAACCGAGGAGTACAATATAATAGTGGCCTATGTTCTTTCCGGGGCCAGCGCAGCCATTTCGTTCTGGACCTTTCTTTGCGCGGTCCTTATCTTCCGGCTCGACTCAGGCGCCTGGATCTACGTGCTGCCGGTCTCCGCGGTCACGACCGCCATCGGCTACCTCGTATTGATGAAGATAAAAAAATCCGATGTCTCTTTCACCGAGCTTAAAGAATCCTTCAAGAAAATGTCGGCGGCCTCTCACGAGGACCAGCGCCTTATTTCAGTGGAAGGCGCCCCCGGCGACTGGCCAAGCGAGGATTTTATAAAGTTCTAGGTACAGGAAAAAGCGATAGAAAGAAAAGAGCCGCTGTCGAGCGGCTCTTTTCTTTCTCCCGTTCCGGCTTATCCAGGCCGCGGCCGGCCTAGAACTGCACCCAGACCCCGAAGCGGTGGATGCTGCCGAGGTCGCCGAAGGGCAGGAAGGCGTAGTCGACGCCGAGGCCCTGCACCTTTATCCCGAACCCCAGGCTGAGGCCGACCTCCGACCCCAGGTTGGAGGTATCGTAGCCGAACTTGTAGCCGCCGCGCAGCGCGAGGGAGTCGCGGAACCAGTACTCGGCGCCCACGGAAGGATAGAATTTTTCATCCTGCAGATACTCGTTTATCTCTAGCGCCAGGTTAAGCCTCCCGGAAGCTTTATACAGGGCGCCGGCGCGCAGGTTAAGCGGAAGAGGGTCAGACTCATCCACGAATTTCATTTTGGTGCCCAGGTTCTGGATGGCCATGGACAGTTTGATCTTTTCGGTAGCGCGGTAGATAGCGCCGGCGTCCACCGCCACGGCGAAGGCGGTCTTGGTGTCTATGGCCGAGCGTATGAATTTTACGGCAAAGCCGCCGTCCAGGCGCGGTATTGAATCGGGCGCGAAGTCCCTTTTAGCGTAGGCCAGCGTTATAGCCAGGTCGCTGGCGTCGAAAGTCCCGATCTCCGGCACGGCCCCCACGGCGTCGGTAAGCCCGGTTTTACCGATGCCTCCCACCGTCATGAAAGTGGCCCCGAAACCGAACCTGTTCTCCCCCACCATGCCCGCATAGGAGAGATTCCCCATCCTGGCGTCCTGCAGGTAGGTGCTGAAGTCCAGCGCCGCCTCCCGCTTGTCGAACTGCGCCAGGCCGGCCGGGTTCACGAAGACCGCGCCGGAATCGTCCGCAAGGGCGCTGAAAGCCCCGGCCATGGCGACAGCGCGCGGGCTCATGGCCGCCTTAAGGAAAGGCGCCGCGGTAGTACCCGCCCCGGAGGCTTGAACCCCCGCCGGCAGGCACAGCGCCAGCATCAGGAATAATATTTTCTTCATAAGTTACCTCTTCCTAAAATCCCTACTTTATTATCGCCATCTTGTGCGCCTTATTACCCAGTTTCTTCCCGTCGAGATAAGTCAGCATGAAGTACACTCCGGACGCGCAGTCCTGGTTGGTGTCGTTCTTTCCGTCCCATTCGGAGTAGTAGATTTGGCCTCCCGTGCGGGCCCCCTCGTCTATAGTGCGTACCTTTTCGCCCGCCAGATTATAGAGGACGAACTTCAGGATGCCCGTCTTGCCCGCCGGCAGGTTATACTTTATAACCGTGCCCTTAGTGATATAAGGGTTCCCTGTCGTCGCCGCCGCGGCGCCGATGTCCGCGCTCAACGACACGCTCTTGCTCTTTAGGTTGAACGGGTTGGGCATGTTGTAGACCTCGAACGAGGAGCTGAACGCCGCCGTACCGGTCGGAGGGTTGGCGGTGAACACCGCGAAGCGCCCGCTCTGCGAGGTCCCGGCGGCCGACGGCACAAAACGGCCGTTGACCACGGCGCTCATCTTGAAGCGCTTGCGTCCCAGGGGGGTGGAGGAGCCGCCGGTGCCCTCGTAAGCCTGCGTCAGGCTGGCCACATCCACGGAAACCACGCCGGTCATCGGATCGGTGGTGTAGTTGCCGGGGACCTCTTTCCAGGAACCGGTCGCGTCCTCATACTGGTAGATGCGCAAGCCCCGGTTGCCGGCCCCCCTCTCCTTGTCGTATTTGAGCGTAAGCGTGAAAGGCTTGTTCGCGGAGGCGTTGGAGAGGTCCATGTTATATATCTCCGAAGCCATCAGGCTCTGGATCGCGTCGGAAACGCTCAGGTTGCCCTTGGCCGTCTTGACCGTGCGCACGGAGGGGAGGGCGCTGAAGAAGCCGCCTACCAGGTTGGAGTAGTCCACCGGCCCCGTCGTGGCGGTGGAGTAGGAAAGCGCGCCGGGGTCCAGCTCTATGCCGGAATATTCCTCGGTCTCCTTATCCATCTGGATCTCGCCGCCGGCCAGGGACTCCTCCTGGATATACTGCTCGGTCTTGGCGTTGCTGACCTGGTCGTAGACGAATTCCTTGACCATCCTGTTGCTCCCGTCCCCCGCGGTAACCTTTACCACGTAGTACTGCTGGCCGCCGGTCACTGTGAACTGGCCCAGATAGGTGTTACCGGGGCCCGGCACCAGGGCCAGGGTCACCGCCGAATTCTCGTCGAAAGACGAGCCGGGGTTGTACTGGCAGCTGGGGATGGAGATCAGCTGTTTGGGGGACTTTATTATAACATCCACCTTATTGACGGAATCCCCGGACTTCTTTACTTTTATAGTTATCTGCGGGGGAGTATCTTTCAGCGTGATATCGTTTACTACGGTATTCCCCTCCTGCGCCGTCACTTCCATCACCGCGGGCTGCTTGCCCTGGTAGAAGGCGGCCAGCTTATAAAGATGGCCGGGGATCACCCCGGTTATCTCGTAATTTCCGGAAGCGTCGGTCTGCACCTCCGTCTTCGGCAGGTAGTCTCCGGGAGACTCCACGTTAAGCGTCTCGTCATAGACCACCAGCTGGACCCCGGCCCTGGTGACCGGGGCGGGGAACTTGCTCATGAACAGCCTGCCGGAGAGCTTTGATTCCGAAGGCAGCAGGTACATGTTGAAGGCAGCGGCGTCGCCGCCGGCCAGGCTGGTCTTCTCCCCCGTGGTCACGTAGCCGTTGCGGGAGACCTCCAGCCGGTAGATGCCGGCGGGGAGGTTCGTTATGGAGAAGGCGCCTGACGAGTCGGTCAGCGTGAACTTCTCAACAGTGCGGTGCTTCAGGTAGACGCGCGCGCCGCCTAAAGCCTCGCCGGTAGCGCTGCTTTTCACCACTCCGGAGATGGAGCCGCTTATGATCTGTTCGTTGTCGAAGTTGAAGACGTAAGAGGCGTTATCCGGCAGCGTTATCTCCTTGGCCACCGGAGGATAGTTAGGGTTGGCGAACACCGCCGTGTAGCGGCCCGGGGGCAGGCCCCAGATCCCGTAGCTTAAGGGGTTAGCCGCCATGTAATCCTTCATGCCCTGTATGTCGCGCCCCATCATCGCCGTCCAGAAGGCCGGGAAGGACGGCTCATCGGGCATGCCGTTGGCGAAACCGCGCAGGTCGCCCGCCGTATCGTAGAGCATGATGGCGGGGATCAGCCGGAACAGCTCCGAGAAGTTGGAGAATATCCTCTCTATGTCCGGGTCGGTGAACATCTTGGAGCCCTTCGCGGTACCCGCGATCCGCGCCTGGCCCACCGCGCCCAGTATATTTATGGCGATGGGCTGCTCCGCCGTGCCGATATTGGGGTTATTGGCGTCTTTCTGTATGGACACGCCCTTTACCCGGCCGATGAAGTTGGCGAACTGGTTGTAGCTGGGAGTGCAGTCGCCGCCGCTGCAGGGGTCGTACTTCGCGCCCATCATCAGGTAGAAGTCGTACTGCCCGGCCTGCATATACTTGCTGTTCCAGCCGGTCGAAGTGCTGTATTCGAAGGAATACTTCGGCTCCGAGAAGAAAAGCTCGGTTATCTTCTTCTGCGTCATTTCCTGCCCGGATTCCACGCCTATTATAAAATATCCCCACGAAGGCGTGGAGATGGCCGGCAGGCCATAGATCTGCGGCTGCACGGCAAGGCCGCCCTCGAGCTGCAGTTTTACCTCCGTGGTCCTGCCCTCGGTCACCGCCACGCCGTCCAGCTGCGCCGGCGCCCACACAAAGCCCGTCCCCTGCGGCTGAATACTGATATTGTACGTGCCGGGGGCCGTATTGGGGAAGTCGAACTCGCCTTTTTCGTCTATCTGTTTATCCTCGTTAACGTCCACATTAACGCCCTTGAGGATTATCCTGCCGGAATATGAGCAGCCCATGTCGGAGCATTCAGGCCTGAAGTTGCTGCCGTCGGGGAATTTTACCACGCCGTGGAGGCTTCCGGCGCGCAGCACCGAGATATCCTGGCGCACGGAAGGCGCGTCGTTGGTAAGCTCCACCTCGATCTTGAAGGAGTCGGCTTTGGCCCATTCGGCCGAGAGCACGCGCGGCGAATAAGCCCCCCCTGTGGAGAGGATTATCGAGTAACTGGTGGTGTTAGAGGTGAAAGTTCCGGCCAGGGAAGTGAAACCCATCTGGGAATTACCGCTTCCGCTGTTCCCTGTCTGCTGCGCCATCAGCGTGATCGGCGAGGACGTGGAAATCACCAGCGGCTCCACGGCGCTGACCGTATAAGTGGTGATGAAGGTGAGGTCCCCGTACAGCTGGCCGGCGGTATTGGCGCCTTCCGGAACTATATTGAACACGGCGCTGTTCGCGGTAACGCAGGTTCCGGAGCTGTTTATCACCCAGACCCTGCCGGGGCGGCAGGGATTGCTGGCCGGCGAGGCGGGCCCGGTGGCTCCCTGCGAGGAAATGGTCACGCGCAGATTATCGCTCATCGTCTGGTTGCTGTTCCCGTCGTTGAGGGAGCGCCAGCCGCCTTCAAAAACGGCGTCTATACGGGCATTGCCGTCGGTCATCCCGGTCACCGTAAAGCTGCCGTCGGCGCCGGTGAGCACGCGGGCGTCCGACCTCACCCCGCAGCCGCCGTACTGGCAGTAGCGGTAAGAGTCGGCCCCGTCTGAATAGCCGTTCCAGTCGGGATTGACCATTATCGTGGCGTTGGGCAGAGGCACACCGTTGTATTTAAGCACGCCGGTCAGAGTATAGGCGGCCGTGGAGAGGTGGAAGTCCTTGGACACCGGGACGGGGGCCGCGGCGGGCGCCGGGAGCGTAACCTGTTTGTAGCCGCTTTCGTAGCCGGCCTTGCCTACATTCAAGTTGTAAGTGTTGCTGGCCGGCACGCCGTAGAAGCTGTAGCGCCCGGAGACGTCCGTAAGGTTTTCCCTGCTGAAAACGGAACTGCAGTTGCTGTTAGGAGGCACCCCCGTGCAGACATACCGCTCGATCCGCACGCGCGCGCCTTCCAGCGGCGAGAAATTGGCGTCGTTGACCAGGCCGGTTACCGACGGAGGGTTGGTGGAGTCGTCCACATCGAAGCCGGTGGCCATGCTCATCGCGGTGATCATATCGGCCTCGTAATAAGCCTTGGCCGGGAAGTCCCCGTTCATGAACAGCTGCAGCGCTTTGTTGCGCGCCGGTATGCTTACGGCCATGACGTAAATACCGTTGGCCGCGGCGCCAAGATTGTAGATCTCCATCGTGGACTTGGTCCCGGTGGCCCTGATTATGCTGTAGGCCACTTTTTCCCCGGTGTTATTTATGAAGACCTCTCCCATAACGTATTCGTTAAGAAGGAGGCCGTCGATGTGTATGGTCAGTTTGTGCACCGGGCCGGCGGCGGGCTGCCTATAGGAAAGATAATACTGCTTTGTGGTATCGGCGTTCAGCTCCACGAAGAAGTTGGCGTTGGGATCGGAGATCTGCTCGCTGATAGTGGGAACCATGCTGTGGCTGGATATGGCCACAAAATAGCCGCGGTTGGAAGGCAGCGCAATCGTAACCGCGCCGGAGGAGTCGGTAACCCCCATATTTATCCCGTTGGGATCCATGCCGCCGGTCTGGTTAAAGGACATCACGGCGACGGGTACACCTACAAGCCCCTGGTTAGACAGCCTGTTGACGCGCACTGTCAGCCTGGGATTGGTGGTTATCATGCTGAACTGGGTATGTTTGAAGTAACCGGCCCCATTGATGGTATTAGCGGTATTCGCCGTATTGCCGGCATTATAAGTGCCGGGCGCGGTATACCCGCCCGCCACCGCCCCCATCTGCGCGGCGTCCACAGCCGCGAAAACATTGCCTGTACTGTCGGCGGCTATGCCGCCCGCCGTATCCTCGTTATTTCCGGCGCTGTTAAGCTGCTGGGACCAGATAAGGTCTCCTTCTGTATTGTACTTACGGAAGAAGATGTTCTTCCCCTGATTCAAATCATACCGATACTCCGTACCGGAGAGATAAACGCCGCCCAGCCCGTCCAGAGCAATACCGTAAGCCTCGTCCGGATTCTGGTTGGCCGAATTATAAGTTCGCTCCCAGGCAAGCGCGCCCGCGGCCGAATATTTAGCCAGGTAAGCGTCCTGCGTGCCGTTGCCGTCGTCCACGCCGCCGGCCAGGTAGAACACCGCGTTCACGGTATCCACTTTTACGGCGTACAGCTCGTCTTCATAACCCCCGTCGGCGGTAATATCCATCGACTGGTCAACGAGGGAAGAATTGAACACTTTCATGAAACCGTTAAACCCGGACCCGTCATAATATTTACCTACGGCCAGCACCCTTGCGTTCGCGCCGTCATAGGCCAGGCCGTTGAAATAGGTATCCCCTGAATTTGAGTACGAGACGGAGGAAGACACGACTCCGTTCATATCCACTGACAGCAGGAAAGCCTGGTCCACCAGGTAGGAGGGGGCGCGGAACCTGCCGGCCAGGAAAACATTAGAGGGCCCGAGGGCCAGGCCGTAGCCCTGGTCATTTCCTCCGGCCATGTCGTAGGAGCGCTGCCATAGCATGCGCCCGGAACTGTCGTACTTTATAAGGAGGATATCCTTCCCGGTTACGGATTCCGGCCCGGAACTGCCGTTATTAGGATCGCCGGTCGTACCGGCGGCGTACAAATTCCCGGAGGCGTCAAGCGCCAGGGCGTTTATTACCGGGTTAGAATTATTATGTTCGTCCGAGTAATACCGGGTCCAGAGCTGCTGCCCGGCGGGGCTGAACTTGCGCACATAGGCCGTATTAGAATTCCAGCCCCAGGCGTTAAAAGAGCCGGCCGTATAGATATTGCCCGCCGCGTCCCTGACAAGGGGAAATTTCTCTCCGTGGAAATTATTCATGACGAACAGGTTCCCGTTGGGATAGCGGTCCATGCGGTCCCAGGTCCCGGGAGTGTTGGCTACGGCGTCGGTGGAGCCGTCCACAGGAGTTGCCGAGACGTCGGCCGGCTTCTTGTAGCCCAGCTTGAAATAGTACCTGGGAGAGTCAACATTGCTCTGCCCCGGGGTGGGCGCGCCGCTGCCGGCCTCAAGTCCGGGCACGAGCTGGTTTATATAAGAACCGCTGAAGTTGGGGTAATAGGTAAAGAATGAATATTGCGCGGCATTAGCGTCAAAAGCCACGCCGGGATAGGTGGCGTAGTGCACGTAGAAAGTGGTCCCCTGCGGAAGGTCGGTGTCGGCAACCCAGGAAAGCTGTACCGAGCAGGGCTTGGGGCCGGTCATAGCAGTAATGCCGCTTACGGGCTCTGCTATACGGGCGACTCCGGGCTGGCCAGTCCGGTCCATGCCCCACATGTTGAACAGTCCGTTAAGGTAGAAATACCCGTCGGCGCCGACTTCTATGCCGGAAGCCTGGACGCCTTCGTTCTGATAAGTTCCGTCCACGGATTTGCTCCAGGCTACGGCGCCTGTCACCAGGTCGTATTTGCGCAGAAGCATATTACTGTTCCCGGCCGGGGGGTTGAGGCGCGTCTCCAAACCGGCCACATACAGGTTACCCGAATTTATTTTAAGGCCGTAAGCCGCAGCGGGCAGCCCGTCCGCCGAATGAGTACTTTCCCAAACGGTCGCGGCCCAATTTGCCGGATCAAGCCTGGCGGCCCAGAATTGGGGCAGTGAACCGCTGGACTTTATGCCGGAGGCGTAAAGGGAACTTCCGCTGAAAGCCAGGCCGGTTATACGGTCAAAAGTATCCTCATTGGACGCGGGAGGGTTAGCGTTGGCGAAAGCGCGGCTGCTGAGAAAGACCAGCGAAGGATCAAGTTCTACCACTACCGCGTCGCGGTCATAAGCCGTGCCGTTCACGTAACTTATATAGCCGCCGGCATAGATATTATCGGAGCCGTCAATGCTAAGGCCATAGATCTCGGTGGGGGAGGCCGCCTCGGACCCTTCGTTGAAAGTGACCGAGGAGATCAGAGCGCCGGCCGGGCTGTACACCGCTGCCAGCATGTCTTTGTCTTCGCCGCCCCCGGAGTTTATCGAGCCGGCCGCGATCACATTCCCCAGGCTGTTCAAAGCCAGCCCGGTAAATTGGTCATTTCCTGCCGCTGCGGGGCCGGCTATAAATTTGTCCCACTGTAGAACACCCGCGCTGTCGAATTTGGCCAGCCAGGCGTCTTCACCGGCAGCCGAGGCTTCTAAATAAGCGGTCCCGGCTATATAAATATTTCCGCTTCCGTCCAGCGTCATATTGTTCGCGCTGAAGCGCCCGTTGGTAGAAGTGGAATTATAAAAACTGGTCCACACGGCCTCTCCGTTCGTATCGATCTTGGAGAGCGCCAGGCCCTGCATCATGCCGTCATAACCCGCGGCATAAGCTATAAAGGTATTTCCGGCCGCGTCCCTGGCCATACCGGCAGAGGGAACGCGCGCGCTATTGAACACATAAAAGCTGTCCTGGCCGCGGTCGCTCCTCATCGTCATGTTATAGGGCGCATTGGGCGCGCTGTTGGCTACGTTCGTAAGAGGGGTCCAGGTCGTACCGCCGTCGGCGCTGGTCCAGACCTTGAAATAATAAACCGGCCCGGCCACGGGGACGGAAGCGGTATTTGAGGCGCCCGAATTGTTCACAATGGTGGGCAGGCCCATAACTACGTGGTTCTGAGTATCCCCGGCGGCGGCGGCGATCCCCGTCACGCTGACCTGCGCGCCGGAAATGTTAAATCCGCCGTTGGCGGTGGAATATTGTATTTTATAGTCGAAAGTCCCGGCGGTTTCAAAAACCCAGGAAACGCCGACCGAACCGGTATAAGCCCCAGGGCCGGCAAAAAGCTGCTGCGGCGCGCCGAACTGCTCCGGGGAAACCGTCAAAAGCCCGTACTGGTCCTGGAACCCGCCGCCGACGGACACGATCCAGCTGCTGACCTCAACGTCGAAACCGAGCTCCGAACCTTTATCGGCGACTACCTCGGAAAGAAGGGCGCCGGAGGGAGAATACCTGCCCAGCCAGAGGTTGTCGGCCTGGTTTAAACTATAGGCCTCCAACTTGCCGGTCACATAAACATTGCCAAGGCGGCCCAGCGCCAGGCCGAAACCCTTGTCGTAGCCGTTGGAGGGGCCGTTCTTGGTCCTTGCATAGACCAGGTTCCCGGACGGGTCGTATTTGCCGAGCCAGATGTCCTGGCCGCTGTCCGGGCTCTGATAAAAGCCGGCCGCGTAAATATTGCCGGCGGCGTCCGTTTTAACAGCATGCGCCTCATCGTAACCCCAGTCCATGTGGTTCGCGGCGGGGGTATAGGTGCTGGCCCAGACAAAGGAGAGGTCGGCTTTATTGAATTTGCCCAGCCAGATTTCGCTGCCGTAATTGCCGCCGTCGTTCATTGTGCCGGCCACCACAAGCTGGGCAGCGGGTATTCCGGACGAGAAATCTATGCCGTAAGCCGCGCTGTAGGAACCGCCGTCAAAATTGACCGGGGTAATAGCGGAGACTCCGTCCGCGGGGAATTTTACTATCGCGATCTTATTGTTGGTGGCGCCGGCCACGTACGCCCCGGAGGCGTCGGCTACGAGGTCATAAGCGTTATTGCCGAAGCCGGAATCATAAAACCTGACCCATAGCGGCTGGCCGGTGTCGGGATTAAATTTTATCACCGTTATTACATTAGCAGTGGACACCTGCATCATGGCCAGCACATACAGGTTGCCCAAGCCGTCCATAGCCGCGCCGCGGCCGTAATCATTGCCGGCATTGACGACAGTGCTGGTCCAGATCTCCGCGCCGCTAAGCGGATTCATTTTCTTTACATACAGGTCGGTGTCGGAACCGCCGTAAAAAGTGCCGGCGATGTAGATGTTTCCCTGTCCGTCCTTGGCGATGTTGCTCTCCATGTTCCATTCGTCGTTCTGCCAGGCCATGGGGGTGTTGGTCAGGTAAACCGTGGAGCCGTTAGCCAGCTGGAACGGCTGCTGCCCGTACGGGGGAGTCTGCGCGTTAGCGCCGGGCGCGCAGAGCGCGGCCAGGACCGCCAGATTTAAAATAGTTTTTTTAATATTAAACATAAGTTCTCCTAAAAACAATTCCCTAGAACTCCCACTCTATCCCCATCAGATAGGTGCTGGCGCGGTAGTTATACCGGTAGCTCTCCTCGTAATGCATGTTCGAGCTAGAGACCTGGTAGTTATAGGCCGCGCGCGCGAAGAACCGGTTGGCCAGCGGGTAGCGGGCGGAAATGGAGGTAAGCCAGCAGGTCTGCTTGATCTCCGCTTTCCCATAGGCTCCGGTCTCGGCCTGCGCCGGGCGGCCCTGGTAGTAAACCTGCCGCCAGTCCACGCCGAAATTGAACTGCGCCCCGTTCGACAGGGAGAGCGTCATGGCCGGGCTCAGGGAAAAATCTATATAGCTGTAATAATCTTCCATGTACTTGCTGCGGGTGGAATCGTAGGACCCCTGGTTGGAGCTGAGCCAGCCCAGGCGGGCCCCGGCGCTGAGGAAGAGCGGCTTGAGGGCGCGGCTGGCCTTGAGGCTGAAGTTCTGCATTATATCGGCGCGCTTGTCGCTCTTGAAGGGAGACTGCCCCGTGACGGGCCTGGCCGCCACGGCCTGGTCGCCGTAGCTGCGGTAGGTAAAGTCGTAGCCGGCCTTCATATTGAGCGGCTCCGGGAACCAGGAGTAACCGAAGCCCAGGCGGTGGCTGGTATTGTCCAGGGGATTGGCGCCGGCATTGGTGGAAAGCTCGTTAAAGGTGGTGGTGTCGTTGAAGACGGACTGCGACTGGGACAGCAGGGTGCTGTAATTGGGATAGGTCACCTTGTAATAGTCGTAGGATTCCGTAAAGGTGCCTTTCGGGCGCTCCTGCTCTGCTTCGAAACCGAAGGAGAGGGTGGTATAGTCGAAAAGGCCGTCCCCCCACTTCTCGTCCTTGGTTTCCTTTATGCCGGCCTTCGAGTAGGAGAGGCGCGGCTTGTACTTATTGAACTCGTCGGTATAGATGTATTTGAGGGAAAAAGTGTTTGTCATGCGCTTCCGGGTAAGCACGCCGCCGCCGGCCAGCTCCTGTATGTCCTGCGTGCCGGAATAGTTGCCGGAATAGACCGGGATAAGGTCGCTGTTCTCCGACATTTTAATAGTAGGCGACACAAAAGCGTCCACCCGGCCCTGGAAAGAGGCGGCCTGGGAATCGAGAAAATATTTTCCCCCCAGGAGGGAGACGTCGGCGACGGTAAGGATCTTCGACGCCGCGCGCAGCTGCGCGGCGGGGCCTAAAAGTGAAAGAAGGATGAGGCACGGTACTATAAAGAGATTGTTTTTATTTACCATAAATTATTCGTTCCGTTTCTATGTTCAGCGCAAAACCTCTAGAACCGCAGCAGGCCTATTTCCTTCAGCAGCTTGGCCGAGTACATGACGTTTATCGTGCGCCCCCCGAAAAGGGAGCTGGTATAGATGCGCTGGAAATTGAGCTTGTCGGTGACCTCGTCCACGGTGTTGCCGTTGCCCAGGCCGCTGGTAAAATCCCCGGTCGAGAGGAGGTTCCCGTCGTTGAACAGCACAAAATCCTGGGCCGCTATCCAGGTACCGTCGCTGTAGGTGTTCTTGGCGAAGGTGTGGAAGACGTCCTCTCCGGAGGGGAAAGAAGCGTCCGTGACCGGGGCGGAACCGCCCAGGTAGGCTATGGAGCCCTGCGTGTTCAGCGGCACATTGTAATTGGTCTTGGTCCAGAGCAGCTTGCCCAGGCCGCCGTTGTCGTTGGCCTCGGACGGGCCCGCCGCGTAAAAAGAATAATTCCCGAAGACCAGGTTGTAGCGCGGGTCGGTCAGGCTGCCGTTATAGGCCATTGCGCCCCCGGAAGCGTCCTCGGTCACCTTGTCGGTGGTATTGCTCATAATACTGTTCATGGCGGTAAGCTGCCATTCCGGCGCCGTAGCGCCAGGGGAGGAGAGCATGGTGAGGGTGGCCCGGGACAGGTCTTCCGGCAGGGCAGTGTTGAAAGTGAACAGGATCTTGCCGAAGTCGAAGCGGTCGCCGCGGGTGTTCAGAACCACGTACTTGAACTGGTCGGCGGCTGGCCTGATAGTGTATTCCTCCATGCGCACCCGGTTGCCGAAAGCGTCGATGGCAACTTTGCGGCTCTGGTACTCGGCCGACTGCATCTCCTCCTGCGCCCGCGAAAGCACGTCCTCTTTGGAAATTTCGCCGTAGATCTCGGCCCTGGCCGCCTGCCTCGCGTCGCCCAGCGCGGAGTTCATGTCGGCGGGCTCGTTCGGATTGGAGTCGGGATCCTTCATCTTCCCGCCGCTGGGGATCTCGGAGAACTGGCCCTCCCTGACAAGCGAGGAATTCCCGCGGGAGTCTCCGGTCAGCACGCTGCCCTCGTAAACCTCTACGCGGCTGTTCCCCTCCGCGTCGGCCGAGACCATGAAGTCGGTACCGCGCACGGCGCAGACGGCCGATGGGGTCCTGACTTCGAATTTTTTAGAGAATTTTTTTACCCAGGAGCGCACCCGGCCGAAATAAAGGCCCAGAGAAACGGTCTCATTATCCTCCGCAGCCATCTTGAAAGCCGAAAGAGGAGCGATCTTCACCTTCGTACCGTCGTCCATGAAGATATCCGCCGTAGAGGCCCTGGCGGTCCGCATCTCATCGCCCGGCTTAAGCGGAGTTTTATCCTGCCCCTTATCAAGGCGGGACCATTCGGACGAACCGGATGTTTTAATATCTACGTCGCCGCGAACCGAGTAAACATAGGCGGCGTCGCAGTAGCGGCAGGCGAAAAGCAGAGCCGCTGAAACGATTATCAGTTTCATATTAACTCCTTAAAAAAAGTCATTGCTCGGCCCACTTAATAAGGTCAACAAAAATAAGTCCCATCAGCGCATATATTAAGATAAATAATTGACGAAGTCAAGGTGATGTATAGTAACTGTTACCAGCGTAACTTTCCAGTTTAATTTACAGCGAAACTGTCCGT